>NZ_JARWKS010000002.1:0-284331 GCF_029846405.1 Cobetia sp. 29-18-1 | reverse complement strand
TGAAGCACCAGTCTGAGCGCTTAAACCGCGCAGAACCGAATTGATCATCGCTTCCTTAAGCATTTCATTGGTGACTATGGCTCTCTCATTGGTAGCTTCATTGAAGCTATTGTAATAGAGATTAATAATGCTAGATTCTGAGTTAACTCTTACTCTCCCATTTAAGGAGAGCAATGCTTCTCTCTGCCCTAAATAATGAATAAAATCTTTTGTGGTATCGAATTCTTTAAGCACTAATCCTATCGTATATTCATTAAAAACATGTATAAAGTGCTCCTGTTCGACCTCCCCAACACAAAAAGGTATGGCTTTTTCCTTACTCCATGTATCGTTACCTTTAAGAGAACTATCAAACATAAATGAAGAGTCAACATTAAAGCTACTAATGATTTCTTCGACACCATGACAAACTACTATATGATGGAAAACCACACCTTCACCAATAGGTATCTTTATAGGAATTTTATTTGTGCACAACTTATTAATATATATACGCTCAGGATATTTCTGCAACCACCTACGAGCACCATCTAACTGCTTTGCAGACTCACCTATAGCTTTCCTAGCCCACCTCGACCAAGCAATGTCAACATCTTTTTCGAGGTTGAATTTTATCTTTTTATCGCTAAACAAAATTATGTCATTATCAAAAACAACAATCAGATCACAAATTTCCTTACCATCACCATGCTTAGTAACGTCGCCTTGATCTCTAAATAAATTAGGCCAGCTCCAGAACTGCAAAAAAGAACGACCACCTAGTGAATTCAGATATTGCTCTTCTTTTGTGAATCCATTCATCACCATCTCCCATTAAACAAATAGCACTACCCTAAAGACACTTACTATAGATTAGAATGTGTATTTTATGCACTAAAGTCTTCATAAGATGATTTTCAGGCAGGCTTTCGCCTGCCCTATCCGCCGTGAGCGGCTAACAGAAGGAAAAGAAAGAGAAATTCAGTCTTGCGGGGTACGCTGCTGCGCCTGAACGACAGTCACCGCAATGACATTGAGGATGTCGGCGGTGGAGCAGCCGCGCGAGAGGTCGTTGGCGGGTTTGGAGAGGCCCTGGAGCAGCGGGCCGATGGCTTCTGCGCCGCCGATGCGTTCGGCGAGCTTGTAGCCGATATTGCCGGCTTCCAGATTGGGGAACACCAGCACGTTGGAGGTGCCTTTGACGCGTGAGGTGGGCAGCTTGCGCTCGGCGATTTCCGCCACGATGGCGGCGTCGAGCTGCACGTCTTCATCGATGGCGATATCTGGGCGTTGCTCGCGTACCCGATGCGCGGCCTGCACCACCTTGTCCACCGAGGCGTGATGCGCGCTGCCATTGGTGGAGAACGACAGCATCGCCACCCGCGGGTCTTCCCCGAGCAGAGCCTGGGCGCTGTCGGCGGCGGCCAGTGCGATCTGCGACAGCTCCTCGGCGTCGGGGTCGATCACCAGCCCGCAGTCCGAGAAGATCATGCCGCCCTTCAGATTGTGGAACGGCTTGCACAACATCATCAGAAAGAAGCTGGAGACCAGCTTGCTGCCCGGCGCCAGCCCCAGCAGTTGAATGGCGGTGCGCACCACATCGGCAGTGGTGAGCACCGCGCCGGCCACCGAGCCATCCGCCAGCCCTTCGCGCACCAGCATGTTGGCGAACGTCAGCGGATCACGAATCTTCTCGGCGGCCTGCTCCGCCGTCATGCCCTTGGCCGCGCGATGCGCGTGCAGCGCCTCGGCAAGCCTGGCGGTGTGCTCGGAGGTGGCGGGGTCGATCAGCTCGAGCCGTGCCAACGCCTGATCCTCAAGCCCGGCTTCCCTGGCGGTGGCGGCGATGACGACGGGGTCACCGACCACCATCACCTGCGCCAGGCCCTGCTCCGCCGCGCTCACCGCCGCTTGCACCACCCGCATGTCCTGCCCTTCGCAGAGCACGATACGGCGCGGGTCTGCCTTGGCCCGCGCCAGAATGTTGTTGAGTGCCTTCATGTCTGTCTCCTCGCTGCCCTTGCAGGCAGCCGACACATCCAAAAAGCCCCGGACATCTGAAATGGCCGGGGCAAGGGAGAGTTCCAGTCCTGCTTGCGCGTCGCGCTACACCCGCTTCATCGCGCTGCCATCCATGACCTGCACAGCGCGATCAGTGATGGGCGTTACACGTAATCCTGATACTTCTCGAGCAGACGCACCGGCTTCTTGAGGGCGTCGCGGCGGAACGGGTCGCCCAGTTCGCGAGTACACATCACCTCGATGACGCAGGTCTTGCCTTCGTTCATCTGCATGTCGATGGCCTTCTTGAGGGCCGGGCCCACGTCTTCCAGACGGTCGACGGTGATGCCTTCGGCACCCATGGAGCGCGCGATCTCGGCGAAGCTTTCGTTGTCCAGCTCACCGGCGACGAAGCGACGGTTGTAGAACTCGACCTGGTTCTTCTTCTCGGCCCCCCACTGACGGTTGTGGAAGACGACGGCCGTGACCGGAATGTCGTGACGCACGGCGGTCATGATTTCCATCAGGCTCATGCCCCAGGCGCCGTCACCGGCGTAGGCGATGGCCGGACGTTCCGGCGCGGCAGTCTTGGCACCCATGATGGTCGGCAGCGCGTAGCCGCAGTTGCCGAAGCTCATCGGGGCGAAGAAGCTGCGCGGACGATCGAAGCGCAGGTAGCTGTGAGCCACGGAATTGATGTTGCCGATGTCGGTGGAGACCATGACATCTTCCGGCATGGCCTTTTCCAGCTCGCGCAGTACCTGACGCGGGTGCAGGTATTCGCCGCCGGAGAACGGCTTCTCGTCCTTGGCTTCTTCGATGGCGTCGAGGCTGAAGGCGTCCTTCTCGTGGGTCCAGGCATCCAGCTCGGCTTCCCAGGCGGCCTTCTCTTCACGAATCTGGGTCAGACGCGAATCCTTGGAGGCATCGCATTCCAGATTGCGACCGGACAGGCGCTCGGTCAGGGCGATGGCCGCTTCACGCGCATCGCCGCAGATGCCGACGGAGATCTTCTTCACCAGGCCCAGCATCTTGTGGTCGGCGTCGATCTGGATGATCTTCGCGTCCTTCGGCCAGTAGTCCATGCCGTGCTGCGGCAGGGTACCGAACGGCCCGAGGCGTGTGCCCAGCGCGATGACGACATCGGCCTGGGAGATCAGCTTCATGCCCGCCTTGGAACCCTGATAACCGAGCGGACCACACCACAGCGGGTGGCTGGCCGGGAAGGAATCGTTGTGCTGGTAGCTGTTGACCACCGGCGCGCCGAGACGCTCTGCCAGTGCCTTGCACTCCTCGACGCCATCGGCCATCACCACACCACCACCGGAAACGATGACCGGGAACTTGGCGCTGGCCAGCAGCTCGGCTGCCTCATCCAGACTCTTGCTGCCACCCGGGCCGCGGTCGACACGTGCCGGCAGCGGAATCTCGCATTCGATCTCGCCGTAGAAGTAGTCACGCGGAATGTTGAGCTGGGTCGGGCCCATCTCGGACATGGCGCGGTCGAAGCAGCGACCGGTGTATTCCGCCATGCGCGACGGGTGCGTCACGTGACCCTGGTACTTGGTGAATTCCTGGAACATCGGCAGCTGCTTGCATTCCTGGAAGCCGCCCAGGCCGATGCCGGTGGTGCCGGCTTCCGGCGTGACGATGACCACCGGGCTGTGCGCCCAGTAAGCGGCCGCGATGCCGGTGACGCAGTTGGAGATGCCCGGGCCGTTCTGGCCGATGACCATGCCGTGACGGCCGGAAACGCGAGCATAGCCGTCGGCCATGTGGGCAGCGCCCTGCTCGTGCACCACCGGAATGAGGCGAATGCCGGCCGGGGCGAAGATGTCCATCGCATCCATGAAGGCGGAGCCCATGATGCCGAACATGTCGGTGACGCCATTGGCGACCATGGTTTCCACGAAGGCCTCGGAAGGGGTCATCTTCTGCTTGCCCTGCACGACCTTGCGATTGTCTGCGCTGTCTTGAGTGCTCATGGCGTCTCCAACTCTAAATTTTATGTTTATTGATACATTTAGTTCCGATTACCGAAACATGTGACCAAAATTAGCCCCCGCCGCGCGGTCCGTCAAGCCCGATTTCGGAAAATGATCAAAAACACTCCTTTTTTAGAAACTTCTTCCGATGAATGGAGTACTGTTAAAGTAGGCACAGCAACGCAAGGCACTGACGGGCCGAGCGTTTCGGCGCCACACTGCCCAGCGCACGGATTGAAGGAGGGAATAGCCCATGAACAGTGCCACCCAGCCCCAGGCGAGCCTGCCGCGTGACCGCAAGGACGCTGACAGGGAGACCGGCAAGGAAGGCAGCAAGATAGAAGGCGATACGCCCGCCCAGCGTCTGCTGGCGCTGCTGGAAGTGATCGCCGCCAAGGACCAGTTCTTCACCCTGCAGGGACTGGTGGAAGAGACCAGCCTGCCCAAGCCGACGCTGCACCGCATGCTTCAGCAGCTGGAAGGCAGCGGCATGCTGCAGCGCGAGGCGGACAACCGCCATTACAGCAAGGGCAGCCGTCTGCGCCGTCTGGCGGAGAACCTGCTGCTCAACGACACCGTGCAGGGCGCACGCCACGGCGTGCTCAACCGGCTGATGGAAGAGGTCGGCGAGAGCTGCAACATCACGGCGCTGTCCGGCAGCGAGGTGCTGTATCTGGACCGCGTCGAGACCCAGGCCCCGCTGCGCTTCTATCTGCACCCCGGTTCCCGGGTGCCGGTGCATTGCTCCGCCAGCGGCAAGCTGTTTCTGGCCCAGATGCCGCCCGCCCAGCGCCGCCGCCTGCTGACCGGCACGCCGCTGAACGCGATGACGCGCAATACCCTGACCGACATCGAGTCCGTCGAGGCCGAGATCGAGCAGGTCCGCCAACAGGGCTTCGCGCTGGATGACGAGGAATTCCTGCCCGGCCTGGTGTGCATCGCGGTACTGGCACCCAATCCCGATGGGCCTTCCAACATCGGCGTGGCGATCCAGGCGCCGGTGATGCGCCAGTCGCGCGAGGACATGCTCAAGCATCTGCCGGCTCTCGAGCGCGCCGCGCGCGATATCGCCGCCATCCAGCGCGGTGCGATACCCTCCGCCTGAGGCCAGCGGGCTGGAGCTGGGACTGGGAAAGAAGAGCGACAGGCACAAGGTCGTGCTTCCCGTGACGCGCATGAGGGGCTAGCCTAGCGGACTGCCTTTCACACGCCACGTCGAGAACACCATGTCCGCCAGCGATGCCTTGCGTCTTGTCCTGCTGTCCACCCTGTGGGGCATGTCTTTCATCTTCATGCGCGTGGCTGCGCCGGAATTCGGCCCGACCACGCTGATACTGCTGCGCATGGGCATCGGCGCGCTGGTACTCGCCCCGCTGCTGCTGGGCGCGGGACGCCTGAGGATGCTGTGGGAGCACAAGGGCCCGCTTGCGGTGCTGGGGCTGACCAGTCAGGCGCTGCCCTTCTGCCTGCTGGCGCTGGCCACCACCCAGCTGGAGGCCGGCTTCACCTCGCTGATCAATGCCACCACGCCGTTGTTCACCGCGCTGCTGGGCATGGCGCTGTTCGCCACGCCGATCCAGAAGCAGCAGTATCTCGGCCTGGCCGTGGCCTTCAGCGGTGTCTATGTGCTGTCGAGCGATCGCCTCGATTTCCAGCTCGGCGGTGACGGCTGGTTCATCCTCGCCGCCCTCGGCGCGACCTTCTGCTACGGCTTCGCCTCCAACTTCTCGCGCCAGCACCTGAATCACCTGCCGGCGCCGGTACTGGCCGCGGGCAGCTCGCTGATGTCGTTCCTGCTGTTGCTGATTCCGGGCCTGTGGATGTGGCCGACGACCAGCGTCAGCCTGGAGGCCTGGGGCAGCGCCATCGCGCTGGCGGTACTCAGCACCAGCCTCGCCTTCCTGATCTTCTTCCGTCTGCTGGCCAGCGCCGGCGCCACCGCGACCACCTCGGTGACCTTCCTGGTACCGGTCAGCGCGCTGCTATGGGGCAACATGCTGCTCGATGAGGTGATCGATGCGCGCATCCTCACCGGCATGGGCATCACCCTGCTGGGCACCGCCATCGCCACCCGTCTGATTCGCCTGCCGACACGTCAGAAAGTCGCCTGATCGCTTGCCGCATGACGCAAAAAAGGCCCGCCCCTGAACACGAGGTTCATGGGGCGGGCCTTTTGCTTTATGGGGCTTTGGCTTTATGAGCTTTGTGCTTTGTGGGCTTGAGCGCTCAGACACCAGTCATTCGGGTCAACCAGCTCAGCCGGTCAATCACATCAGCCCGCCGCTTCCTCGGCAGCATCGGCCAGCGCTTCGAAGACACGCGCCACAGCTTCCGCACCCGGGTCGCTGTTGCCGACCAGATGGGCGGAGGGCACGTAGGCGGAGCGCCCGGCCCGCGCCTTGGTCATCTCGGCGGTGGCATCCGCGCCCTGACGGGCGGCGCGCGCCATCGCGGCCCAGTCGACCCGCCCGGCGCGTATCTCCTGCCTGCTCTCGGCCGGCGAGGCTGACTGATAACCCTGCACCGATACCTGCTTTTCAGACTGCACCGACGCTTGCAGTGCCTCCAATGCCGGCAGCAATGCATCCAGCAGGCTGCGATCGCCGCGTGAGGCGCCACCGTAGTGCTGCATGCGGGCGACGCCGTGACTCAGGGCGTCGTGCCAGCGCTGGCCCAGCGGCGCCTGGCCATGCGCGTCCGACTGCTCCTTCCAGCGGGTGGCGGCGGCGGTGAACAGCGTCGAGAGCAGCACACCACTGGAGCCGCCCATGCCATGGGCAAGCTGCTTGCCGATGGTGGTCATCAGCTCACCGGAATCGCCACACGCCAGCTCGCAGTCTTCCAGCGCCTCGATCACCGCGCGCGCACCGTTGGCGAAGGTGCTGCCGGTATCGCCGTCACCGCTGATGGCATCGAGGCGGTCAAGGTCCGCCTCGCTGGCAAGCAGGATTTCCAGTGCCGCGCGCAGGCGTTGCTCGACCTGCGGATCGCCCGGCAGGCCGGCACGCGATTTCACGCCACGGGCGGCACGCTCCTGGCAGTCGGCCTTGGCCTGGGCACGTCTGGCATCCGAGGCCTCATCACTGGCCGTTCTGACGGCGTCCTGACTCGGCGAGAAGTGCGCCAGTGGCGTCACCGGCTGCACGCCCGGCCAGGCGACCGGCGCGCAGCTGGCGCTCAGCGCCTCTTCCAGCAGGCTATCCAGCGGCAGCAGCGTCAGCGAGAAACCGTGCATGTCCAGCGAGGTCATCAGCGGTTGCGGGCCGACCACGGCATGAATGCCCAGCGCCTGCAGCGACGGATGGGTCAGCGCTTCTTCCAGCAGCAGGCTGCGCTCCAGCGCCGAGCAACCGCCCAGATCATTGATCAGCAGCAGATGGCCACTGGCCGGCAGGTCGCCGCCGACATCCTTGCGCGAATGACCCTGCACCAGCGCCGTGACCACGGTGTCCATGACCGCATGCACGCCGTGGGTGTCCGAGTCGCTGCCAAGCTCGAGCGCCATGGCGCCCGGCTCGCCGTGAATGCCCAGCCCCAGTTCCGGTGCGCGTTGCTCACGCGGCTTGCCGGGATGGCGGCCGACATTGAAGGCCACGCCCAGGGTCGAACAGCTGTCGGCGACGCGCCGTGCGACGGCGGTGATTTCCTTGAGGCCCGCCCCGCGGGCCGCCAGCGCACCGGTGACCTTGTGCACCAGCAGCGTGCCGGCCAGCCCGCGCGGCTGCGGGTTGTCGGGCAGCGCCACATCATCGGCGACGATGACCATCTCGACCTTGAAGCCTTCCTGACGCGCCCGCTCGGCGGCCAGCCCGAAGTTGAGGCGATCCCCGGTGTAGTTCTTGACGATCAGCAAGGCCCCGGCCTCACCAGTCACTTCGCGGATCGCCGCCAGCACGGCGTCCACCGTCGGCGAGGCGAACAGCTCACCACACACGGCGGCCGTCAGCATGCCCGCGCCGACGAAGCCTGCGTGCGCGGGTTCATGCCCCGAGCCGCCACCGGATATCAGCGCGACCTGATCACGCGCCCAGTCATCGCGTACCACCAGGCGCATGCCACTGGCGGGGTCTGACAGCCGCACGCCACTGCCATCCGGGTGGCGCAGTCGTGCGCAGCCTTCCAGCGCCTCGCCGACGACCTGGCGTGGCTGATTGATGAACTGTCGGCCAGACTCGCTGCTACTCATCCTTCTCTCCTTGAGGACACTCGCCCTGCTGATAAAGGCGGCACTTGAGGCCGCCGTTCATGCCTGTCTTGTGCCACGACACTTCCCTGACGCTCGGGGGCCTCGACTCATCCTACCTTGCCGTTCCCCCAGCGTCGTTCGCGACTTTGCCGGATGCAATAGTCATATCAGAAAATGATGGCATTCGCGCTGCAGCGTTGTGCCACGCCCATCAGTCGGGTGGCCTGAAAGACAAAAGCCCCCCGACGCCTGCGCGTGCGGGGGGCTTGGAATGTCGGGAGCCAGCGGGAAGCGGGCTCGTTTGTCATGCGAGTCACCTTTCCTCCTTGGCCCTGGCCTCGGCAGACTCGGAATCAGCAGACACGCTATCGCCACGCTCGGTATCGGCAGGCTTGGTACCGGCAGACTCAGTACCGGCAGACTCAGTACCGGCAGACCCGGTACCGGCAGAAGCTGCCTGCTGCCTCGGCGGCGACTGGGAGGCTGGCCTGGGCGCTGGCGCCTGCTGCGATAGCGGCGCGGGCCTTGATGTCGGCTCGGGCTTTGATGTCGGCGCGGGCTGTGGGTGCAGCCAGGAAGGCAGGCGACTGGCGGGGGCTTCCAGGTTCGAGGCCTGGAAATCGCCGGCCTGGTATTCGCAGGAAGAGTACTCCACCGGCGTGTGCACCCTGAAGCCGTGCTTGCCGTGGTGCTTGACCCGGTACATCGCCTGATCGGCCCGTTCCAGCGCCAGCCCGAAGCGATTGTCGGCATCGCGCCCGAAGCAGATGCCGATGCTCAGGCCGATGCGGCCGAGGCCACCGCTGATCTCGAGGGGATGCGCGAAGCGCTCCAGCCAGCGACGGGCAATATGTTCGACACGCGGCAGTGACATGCGGGGCAGCTGAAAGAGGAATTCATCGCCGCCGAAACGCGCCGAGAGATGATGGTGGATGCCCAGCCGATGCAGCTCATCGTTCAGACCATGCGCGACCAGCACCAGCACTTCGTCGCCGGCACGATGGCCGAACTGGTCATTGACCTGCTTGAAGCCGTCGAGGTCGATGAAGATCAAGGCACTGTCGTCGGCCAGCGGTCGCTGATGCCAGCTGTTGATGGCCTGGCGATTGGCAAGACCCGTCAGGGCATCGGTGCTGGCCAGCGCATTGAGGCGCGATTCGTAGTCCTTCTCATGACTGATGTCGGTATGCGTGCCCAGCAGGCGCAGGGCATTGCCGTGCTCATCGCGCTCGACCACCCGCCCGCGATCGGCGACCCAGGTGATGCTGCCGTCGCGGGCCAGCATGCGATGCACGACCTGATAGACCTCGGTGCGCCCCTCAAGGTGATCATTGAGGTTGGCGAGCACTTCGTCGCGGTCTTCCGGGTGCAGGTGCTCACGCCAGACATCGAAATGGGCGTTCAGCTCGCCGGGCTGATAGCCCAGCATGCGCCCCCAGAGATAGTTGAAGATGGTGAGCTTGCCGCTGGGCACTTCGAGTTGCCAGAGGCGCAGGCCGGTACCGTCGAGCGTCGTCGACAGTTTCTCTTCCAGCCCCGCTAGTCGGCGTTCAAGGCGAGCCTTGTCGCGTTCCATCTGCTGGAGTGCTTGTTCCAGTGATTGTTCACGCAGACTCTTGCGTGCCATGCCAGGCCCCCGGTCGACTCCTTGTCCTGCATCCTGTTTATCCATCGGCACCACGGCGGACTCCCTGCTCGCTTGCCGATGCATCGCTCACGGTCTTGTGTTCTGTCTTGTTGTTATGCCATGCCGCTCTGTCTTGACGTTCAGTATTTACGTTCAGTCTTGACACTCTGGCTTGCGGTGTTTTTCCGCCTGGCGTCCTTGGCGCTTCGCTGCCCAGCCTGGTGACTGGGCGGTTGTCACCCGACTGAGGTCAATAAGCACTAACTGTAACTTAGATACCTAAAACAGAACCTATCGATATAACGTCCAGATGTGACAGCCCGAATGCCGAAAGAATCCCGACGAAAGTCTCAATCACATCAATAGCGCAAAAATGCGCAAGCCATATGATATTTGCGCAGCGCGCCCGAGCATCAGCGCATCAGCACCTCAGAGCGCAAAAGCATCAGCGCGTCAGAGCGCCAGCTCGCCACCCTTGGCCACGGCACGCTGAAAGGCTTCGCGCTGACGGATGCGGGCCAGCCATTCCTGGATATTCGGGTGATTCTTGAGCCCCTGGCGCGCATCGAGCGCCTGGATCGGGAAGCTCATCTGGATATCGGCACCGGTCAGCGAGTCGCCGGCAAGCCACTGGCGATGCTCGAGACAGGTATCCATGTAGGCGAGATGCGCCTTGATCTCCGGGCTGATGAAGCTGTCATTCACCCCCTTGGCCAGTTTGCGCGCGATCGGGCGCACCAGCCACGGCACCGGCGGCTTGTCGAGACGCGAGAACACCAGTCTGAGCATCAGCGGCAGCATCGCGGAGCCTTCGGCGAAGTGCAGCCAGAAGCGGTAGTCACGCTCGGCCTGGCTGCCGGCGGGCGGGCGCAGATGGGCAGTGCTGCCGCTGCCCTGGCCGGCGTACAGATCGATCAGGTATTCGATGATCGCACCGGACTCGGCGACCACCACCGGCTCGGCATTCTCTCCCGCCAGCGTGGTGTCGGTGATGATCGGCGCCTTGCCCAGCGGGTGAATCTCCTTCAGCGCCTTGGGCGCGCGCATGCTGTTGCTGTCGCGGGCATAGGTCTGCAGACGGTATTCAAGATTCAACTCTTCCAGCAGCCACAGGATGCGCTGCGAGCGCGAGTTTTCCAGATGGTGAACCGTGATCATGGGCGTGCTCCTGAGGGTGGGGGCAAGTGCGCAGCGGTCAGCTTCGGGGGGATCAGCGTTCGAAGATGCTGTCACCCAGGTCATCGATGGTGCGCTTCGCCTTGAGCAGGGTCAGCTCCACGGCGCCCTCTTCGCCCGGCACGGTGTCGGAGCGCTCGAAACGGTGCTCCAGCATCTCGCCGCCTTCCACCGGCTTGCGGATCACGCCCGACACCCGGTATTGACCATCGTGCTTCTGCGGCATCGCCACGATCAGATAGCCCTTGTATTCGGTGGCTTCCGGTTCCTTGACCGGCGCAGGCTCGCCTGCGGCAAACAGTTTCTTCAGCATACCCAGCATGAGACATCTTCCTTGGCCGGCCGCCATGACAGACGCCGGCGATCTACGTGCAGAAATGACAATGAAAAGGGGCTTCTGTCAGCATCGCATGCACTCACGGGGGAGAAAAGCGCTCAAAAAAGCCCCTGAGCGCCATGCGTGCCCTGGATGAGCAGCACCTCATCAGACGAAAGCGCGCCCGGCTCTGGTAGCCGACAGCGCGATTGACTCTGGCCGTCTAAAGCGCGATACGACAGCCGGATAATGTGGCACCGACAGCCGGATAGCACGACGCCGACCCCTATGGCAGCGAATGGCTGCAGCAGGGGCCGGCGTCATGGTGTTCCGAGATCAGGCTATCGGATCAGAGATTACTCGATGCCACGTCCCTTGCTGGCCGCGATACGCAGGCGCAGGGAGTTCAGCTTGATGAAGCCGGCAGCATCTTTCTGGTCGTAGGCGCCCGCATCGTCTTCGAAGGTCGCGATGGACGCATCGAACAGCGAGTCTTCGGACTGACGGCCGACGACGATCACGTTGCCCTTGTAGAGCTTGAGACGCACGACGCCGTTGACGACCTTCTGGGACTCATCGATGGCCGCCTGCAGCATGCGACGCTCCGGGCTCCACCAGTAGCCGTTGTACACCAGCTCGGCGTACTTGGGCATCATCTCGTCCTTCAGGTGGGCCGCTTCGCGGTCCAGAGTGATGGATTCGATGGCACGGTGAGCACGCATCATGATGGTGCCGCCCGGTGTTTCGTAGCAGCCACGCGACTTCATGCCGACGTAACGGTTCTCGACGATGTCGAGACGGCCGATGCCGTTGGCGCCGCCGACCTTGTTCAGGTACTCGAGCACTTCGTGAGCGGCCATTTCCTTGCCGTCGATGGCAGTGATGTCGCCCTTGGTGTAGGTCAGATCGATGTAGGTCGCGTCATTCGGCGCCTGCTCCGGGCTGACGCTCCAGCGCCACATCTCTTCTTCGCACTCGGTCCACGGGTCTTCCAGCACGCCACCTTCATAGGAGATGTGCAGAAGGTTCGCGTCCATGGAGTACGGAGACTTCTTCTTGTTCTTGGCGTAGTCGACTTCGATACCGTGCTGCTCGCAGTATTCCATCAACTTCTCGCGGGAGTTCAGGTCCCACTCACGCCACGGCGCGATGACCTGGATGCCCGGCTTCAGCGCGTAGGCGCCCAGCTCGAAACGCACCTGGTCGTTGCCCTTGCCGGTCGCGCCGTGGGAGATGGCGTCGGCGCCGGTCTCGTTGGCGATCTCGACCAGACGACGCGCGATCAGCGGACGTGCGATGGAGGTGCCCAGCAGGTACTCGCCTTCATAGATGGCGTTGGCACGGAACATCGGGAAGACGTAGTCGCGGACGAAGGTCTCGCGCAGGTCTTCGATGTAGATCTCCTTCACGCCGAGGGCTTCTGCCTTGGCACGCGCCGGCTCGACTTCCTCGCCCTGACCGAGGTCAGCTGTGAAAGTCACGACTTCACAGTTGTAGGTTTCCTGCAGCCACTTGACGATGACTGAAGTGTCCAGGCCGCCGGAGTAGGCGAGAACGACCTTTTGCACGTCGGACATGCTTGACTCCTGAGTTGATGCTTGTAGTTCCCGCGTACCACTGATGAACGCCGTGGCCGCAGGTGGGGTTGGATCGCCCGGTCCAGACGAGCGAAGGCCGCGCAAGCGCAGCCGCTCATCTACCCGAATCACGATGTGACGCCGATTATAGCGAGGCTGGCACCTCACCGATACTGCCAGGAGGGCCAGAGACACCCCGGCACGCGGCCAGCGCCGCGACGCGCCCTTTTCGCCCTGCTACAATTGGCCACCTTGAGCGTCGGCAATACGCACGACGCAGCACGAGATGCTATGACGGGATTGGAGATCTTGATGACCCAGGCGAGCGAGCGCACGCAGATGGCACAGCGCTTCCGTGGCTTTCTGCCAGTGGTGGTCGACCTCGAGACGGGTGGTTTCAATGCCGCCGGTGATGCACTGCTCGAGATCGCTGCCGTCACGCTGACCATGGACGACGATGGCAACATGGTGCCGGATGCGACCTATGCCTTCCACGTGGCCCCCTTCGAGGGCGCCAACATCGAACAGTCGGCACTGGATTTCACCGGTATCGATCTCGACAACCCGGTGCGCAAGCAGGTCGCGGTGGCCGAGAATCAGGCGCTGGGCGAGATCTTCAGCCCGGTGCGCAAGGCCATCAAGGCGCACGGCTGCACGCGTGCGGTGCTGGTCGGCCACAATGCGGCCTTCGATCAGGGCTTCCTGAACGCGGCGGTCGAGCGTTGCGGTATCAAGCGCAATCCGTTCCACCCGTTCTCGTGCTTCGATACCGCTTCGCTTGCGGGTCTGGTCTATGGCCAGACAGTGCTGGCGCGCGCCTGCCGCGCCGCCGGCATCGAGTTCGACAATGCCTCCGCCCACTCGGCGCGTTATGACACCGAACGCACCGCGGAGCTGTTCTGCGCGATGGTCAACCGCTTCAAGGACCTGGGCGGCTGGGACCTGGCGATGAAGGAACAGGGCATGAATGATGAGGTGCCGGCCTCGCTCGACGCGCCCGCGCCCTGACTGGCAGAGCTTCTGACAGCTTCTCCGGCTGACAGACTCTCCGAGAGCCAGACATGAAAACGCCCCCGCAGCCTGGCTGCGGGGGCGTTTTTCTGCTCGGCACTGCTCGGCTCAGAGCGAGCCTGATCAGAGCGACTCCTATCAGAAGATGCCGATCACTCGGCAGACGCTTCCTGAGCGGCCTGCTTGATCAGCGGCTCCAGTTCGCCGCTCTGGTACATCTCGACCACGATGTCGCAACCGCCGACCAGCTCGCCGTTGACCCACAGCTGCGGGAAGGTCGGCCAGTTGGCGTATTTCGGCAGCTCGGCGCGGATGTCCGGGTTGTCGAGAATGTTGACGAAGGCGAAACGCTCGCCGCAGGACATGACGGCCTGCACGGTCTGCGCAGAGAAACCACACTGCGGCAGCTGCGGAGTGCCCTTCATGTACAGGAGGATCGGGTTCTCGCCAATCTGCTTTTCGATCGATTCGATGGTAGTGCTCATGTGCAATCCTCGGACGGTGGGCGCAAGGCCCGTGAGTGTCATTCCCTCATTCTACTGGGGGTAAGCCATGAATTCAGCCCCCGATAGTGCCCGAGTTGTGGATTGCTGTCTGCAGCAGCGCGCATCGGCCCTGCCGCGCGCGTCATGGCCGCCCTGATAACGGCGCGAGCGTTGCACGCTCGAGCCGAGCTGGCTAGGATGGCTCTTTTGACAGGCAGCGCCATCCGGGCGCCGTGATCGTCGGCGACTTCCTTCCCTCCGACGCATGGCGCCCTTTTCGATGGTGCTGCCCGAGACCCTGACAGGAGCCCGCTCGATGGCCACCCGGCACTTTCTGACCCTGCTTGACCTTTCTCCGGAAGAACTCGACTACCTCATCAAGCGCGCCATCACCATCAAGGATGGGCTGAAGAAGGAAGGTCCGGTCTATACGCCGTTCGCCAACCGCACCCTGGCGATGATCTTCGAGAAGTCCTCCACGCGTACCCGCGTGTCCTTCGAGACGGCCATGGCGCAATTCGGTGGCCATGCGCTGTTCCTGTCGCCGCGCGACACCCAGCTGGGCCGTGGCGAGCCGATCGGCGACACCGCCCGCGTGCTCTCCGAGATGGTCGATGGCGTGATGATCCGCACCTTCGCCCACTCCGATATCGAAGCCTTCGCCGACGCCTCCAGCGTGCCGGTCATCAATGCGCTGACCGATGACTATCATCCGTGCCAGCTGCTGGCCGACGTGATGACCTGGACCGAATGTCGTGGCTCCGTGAAGGGCAAGACAGCGGTCTGGATCGGCGATGGCAACAACATGTGCCATTCCTGGATCAACGCCGCGCGTCAATTCGATTTCAATCTGCGCATCTGCTGCCCGGAAGGCTACGAGCCGGACAGCGAGATCGTCGCGGCGGCTGGCCAGCGCGTCAGCATCCATCGCGACCCGCAGCAAGCCGTGCAGGGCGCGGACCTGGTGACCACCGATGTCTGGGCCTCCATGGGCCAGGAAGAAGAGCAGCTCAAGCGTGAAGCCGACTTCGCCGGTTTCCAGGTCGATGAAGCCATGCTCGACAAGGCCGCTGACGATGTCATCTTCCTGCACTGCCTGCCGGCACACCGCGGCGAAGAGATCAGCATGGGCCTGCTGGATGACCCGCGCGCCGTCGTCTGGCAGGAAGCGGGCAATCGCCTGCACGCCCAGAAGGCACTGCTCGAGTTCCTGATGCTGGGTCGCCAGGACTGAGCCTCAAGGCTGAGCCGCCGCCCAGCAAGCCGAAGGGGTGCCCTGCCGCCGCCTGCATCCACGCAGGCGGCGCTCGCGTATGCTCAAGCGAGACGGACACTCCCCTGCTCCGCTGCCTTCATCGCCATCCGGACTGACCTGCCATCATGCAACCGCTCCTTCAGATCGATTCGCTGGAATGTCGCTACGACACTACCGTCGTGACCCGTGACATCAATTTCTCCCTCAACAAGGGTGACATTGCCTGCCTGCTCGGCCCCTCCGGCTGCGGCAAGACCACGCTGCTGCGCGCGATTGCCGGCTTCGAACCGGTAGCGATGGGCGAGATTCGTCTCGAAGGCGAGGTGCTGTCCAGCGCGACTCATCTGACTGCGCCGGAGCAGCGCCATGTCGGCATGGTCTTTCAGGATTACGCGCTGTTCCCCCACCTGAGCGTGGCGGACAACGTGGCCTTCGGCGTGCGCCGCATGACCCGTGAAGCGCGCAATGACAAGGTGACGGAGCTGCTGACGCTGGTCGGCCTCGCCCATCTCGGCGAGCGCTTCCCGCATGAGCTGTCCGGTGGCCAGCAGCAGCGCGTGGCCCTGGCCCGCGCGCTGGCGCCGGAGCCGCGCATTCTGCTGCTCGATGAGCCGTTCTCGAATCTGGACGTGGAGCTGCGTCGTCAGCTGAGTCAGGAGGTGCGGCGGATTCTCAAGCACCTTGGCATCAGCGCGGTGCTGGTCACGCATGATCAGAATGAGGCCTTCGCGATGGCCGACCAGATCGGCGTGATCCACGGCGGTCATCTGCAGCAGTGGGACACGCCGTTCAATCTGTATCACGAACCCGCCACGCGCTTCGTCGCCAACTTCATCGGCCAGGGCTATTTCATCCCCGGCACGCTGAAGGACAACGAATGCGTGAGCACGGAGCTGGGCGTGATTCGCGGCAACCGTGCCTATCCGTATGCGCCCGGCACGCCGGTGGATGTGCTGCTGCGCCCGGATGACCTGGTGCTGGCCGAAGGGGATTCGGAAGCCACCGATCTCAAGGCACGCGTGCTCAGCGCGACCTTCGCCGGTACCAGTACCCTCTATAGGCTGGCGCTGCCTTCCGGACGGGAAGTCGAGGCGGCCTTCAACAGCCATCACGACTATCAGCCCGGCGAGCAGGTCATGCTGCGTATCCAGGCCGATCACCTGATCCTCTTCGAGCGTGTCGAGGAGAGTGAAGCGGTGCTCTAGCGCCTGCGCGCAGGATGATCGCCAGCCATGAAAAAACGGCCTCCTTTCGGATGGCCGTTTTTTCTTGCCCCGCTGGTGGCGTGTCGCTATTTGAACTGACTCCATTGCTTGGGCGACTGCCCGTACAGACGCTTGAATTCGCGACTGAATTGCGAGGAGCTCACATAGCCCACGGCCATGGCCGCCTCGCTGACGGTCTTGCCATTGGCGATCTGCATGGCGGCGGTATTGAGGCGCATGGACTTCACGAACTGGATCGGCGACATCGTGGTCGCCTGCTTGAACTTGCGGTGGAAGACGGCGCGACTCATGCCGACCCGCCCGGCCATGTCTTCAATGCTGACCGGCTCATCCAGTCGGCTGGACAGGTAATCGATTGTCCGCGCGATCTCATTGCCCACACCGAAGGCACGTCGCGCCGACTCACCGGCCTCGCCCTTCAGGACGGCGTAGTAAAGCTCCCGCAGCCGCCCTTCTCCCAGTATCGCCGCATCGGCGGGGCTCTGCGCCACCTGCAGCAGCCGCAACAAGGCATCGCTGAAGGCGGCGTCCCAATGCGCCAGGGCAAGCCCGGGCGGCAGCGGGCCGCGGGCCGACTTGCGCACGAGGCCCGCGGCGCTTTCCATCTCGATGGCAAGCTCCGTCATTACCCGCGTGTCCAGCGAGAGGTAGACGCCCAGCAGCGGTGTCTCTGGCGAGGCCGTGGGGGCGCCCGCCTCGACCGGCATCGAGATGGGACAGCACAGATACTGACGGCTGTCATAGACATGCCGCTCGCCGTCCAGTATCGCCTCCTTGGCACCGCTGACGATCACCACCACGGCGGGTTCATAGATGGCCGGCGCGCAACGCACGGGCTCCGTCATGCGAAAGAGCTGCACGCCCTTCACTGCGGTCTCTCGAATGCCTTCCTCGTGGGCGAGACTCGCCACGAGTCGTGTGATCTCTTGTCTGCTCATGTCGCCAATCTAGCGCCATGCCTGCCTCTCATCAACAACTTGAGACGATCAGGCAACGAATGCAGGTAATTTCAGCCGATCTCGAGTCTGAGTGAGATTTATCGTCCATTTCTGTCAGTATTGGCAGACTCGGGCGCCGCCGGCTATATATGTGAAGCAGACAGGGTCGAGCTGCAAACAGGGGCATGCTGACAGGGGCGAGCTGCAGAAAGGAACGAGCTGAAAGCCGGGCACAAAAAAAGCGGCCACCCCGAAGGATGACCGCTTTTTCAATAATTCTGGTGGAGCCTAGCGGGATCGAACCGCTGACCTCAACACTGCCAGTGTTGCGCTCTCCCAGCTGAGCTAAGGCCCCGAATCAGACTGTCATTTCGCATGTCACTTGCAGGCAAGAGGCACATGAAATCTGGACAGGCTTGTCGTGAATCATGGTGGAGCCTAGCGGGATCGAACCGCTGACCTCAACACTGCCAGTGTTGCGCTCTCCCAGCTGAGCTAAGGCCCCGTCTTCACGATGGAGCGCATGTTACAGAGCGACGAATACGTCGTCAACCTCTTATTTTTGCTGCGCTTTGTGGAGCGCGCGAAGTCTGAGGATCACATCGCGGAGCACGGTTTCCCGCAGGGGCTCGCTCACGGACTCACGGCCGACGACAAGGAGCAGGAATCACGCTAGCACTATATCAGTAGTGGTTATCCTGAACGCGACGCACTGGATGACAGGGCATCGACAAGCCCTTGTCCAATGGGTACATTGGATCCCGCATTCACTTCACTGCTTATTGACATCTTTACTGGAGCCGCCTTGATCAAGGTTCTTGTCGCTGACGACCACCACCTGGTGCGTACCAGCATCGTCCGTACCATTGAGCTAGAGGATGGGCTCAAGGTGATTGCAGAAGCCTCGGATGGCGAAACCGCGATCAAACTCTGCCGTGAGCACAGCCCGGATATCGTGCTCATGGACATTCGCATGCCCGGCGTCGATGGCCTGGAAGCCACACAGAAGATCGTGCGCAGCCTGCCCGACGTCAGAGTCATCGTGCTGACCGCCTATCTGGAAGAGTCCTTCGCCAAACGCCTGCTGGAAGCGGGAGCCTTCGGCTTCATCTCCAAGGGCACGCCCTTTGACGAGATGATTCGCGCCATCCATCAGGTGGCCGCTGGCGAGCGCTATCTGTCCCCGGAAATCGCCCAGCGCCTGGTGTTCTCGGGCATGGACACCCAGCGCAGCAATCCCTTCGATCAGCTGTCGAGCCGAGAACTGCAGGTGGCGACGATGATCGTCAATTGCCATCGCGTCAGCGAGATCTCGGACCGCCTGCACCTGAGCCCGAAGACGGTCAACACCTACCGCTATCGCATCTTCGACAAGCTTGGCGTGACCAGCGACGTGGAGATGACGCATCTGGCCATGCGTCACCAATTGCTGGATGACTACGTGCTGGACCGTCCTGACGAGGCCTGAGCAAGCACACCTTGCTCGCCCGTCACACACTGCAGGCCCGCGCTGCTCGTAACACTCCCGAGCAGCGCCGACAACGCCTCATACAACAACGCCACCTTCCCCGGGTGGCGTTGTTGTATGAGGCGTTTCTGTCTGGAACGTTCATGCATGAGGCGTTTCTGTCTGAGATGTTCGTGAATGGCACGCCCTCACAGACGCGGCCATGACAGCAGGCATTGCAGCATGGCCCTGTTGCCCCCATGCCTGCGAGCAATCGCCCTTGTTTGATAGACTCGAGGCATCTCTGGACGAGGAACCTCATGGCCAAGCAGCACACTGATCCCACGATGACGGACACCACTTCTCAGTCGCCCGAGAATGAGGAGCCGGCAGGCACCGCCAGCCAGCCTGATGCCCAACCTACGTCCTCAGCGAGCGCGCAGGCTGACAGCCGCGCACGCAGCGACGCCGCGCGTGTCTCCAGCCGCCTGATCACCAGTGACGCGAGCAGTGATCTGCTGCAGGGCAGCGAGGCGACTGGCTTCGATGCCCGCCATTTCCTCAAGCATGTCAGCGACGCGCCCGGTATCTATCGCATGCTGGATAGCGCCGGTGACGTGCTGTACGTGGGCAAGGCCAAGCGCCTCAAGGCGCGCCTCTCCAGCTATTTTCGCAATACCGGCCTGAATGCCAAGACCCAGGCGCTGGTCGGGCGCATCGCCGATGTGCAGGTCACCATCACGCGCAGCGAGACCGAGGCCCTGCTGCTGGAGCAGACCCTGATCAAGGAGCTGCGCCCGCCCTACAACATCCTGCTGCGTGACGACAAATCCTACCCTTACGTCTTCATCAGCCAGCATCACGACTATCCGGCGCTGGAGTTCAAGCGCGTGCGCCACAAGCGCAATGACGGACGCTATTTCGGCCCCTACCCGAGCAGCGTTGCGGTACGCGAATCACTGACCCTGATGCAGAAGATCTTCCGCCTGCGCAATTGCGAGGATTCGGTGTTCGCCCACCGCGATCGCCCGTGCCTGCAATATCAGATCAACCGCTGCACCGCGCCGTGTGTCGACTACATCAGCAAGCAGGATTATCGCCGCGACATGGAACATGCGGTGATGTGCCTGAACGGCCAGAGCGACAAGGTCACCGACGAGCTCAGCCAGGCGATGGAAGACGCGGCCATGAGGCTGGAATTCGAGGAAGCGGCCCGCCTGCGTGATCAGGTCGCCCAGCTGCGCCGCATGCAGGAGAAGCAATACGTCGACACCGGCACCGGCAACGCCGACATCCTGGCGCTGGCCGAGCGCCCCGGCGGGCTCTGCATCAGCGTGGTCTCGGTCCGTCAGGGTCGCATGCTCGGCGCACGCCACTTCTCGCCGGGCAATGGTCTGGACCTGACCAGCAGCGAGCTGCTGACCAGCTTCGTCAGCCAGTACTATCTCGGCCAGGACAGGGAGATGCCCGATGAGGTGCTGACCTCGCTGGCCCTCGATGACGCCAACCTGCTGGAAGGCGCCTTGAGCGAGAAGGCCGAGCGGCGGGTACGGGTCGCGCATCAGGTGCGCGGCCATCGCGCCCAGTGGCTGACATTGGCGCAGACCAACGCCGAGCAACATCTGGCCACCCAGCTGGCCAGCCGCCAGCAGCTGTCCAACCGCTTCCTGTCGCTGCGCGATGCGCTGGGACTCGATGAGGTACCCAAGCGCCTGGAATGCTTCGATATTTCCCACAGTCATGGCGAGGCGACCGTGGCCAGCTGCGTGGTCTTCGATCATGACGGGCCGATCAAGTCGGATTACCGGCGCTTCAATATCGAAGGCGTGACGGCCGGCGATGACTACGCCGCCATGCAACAGGCACTGACGCGGCGCTTCAAGCGCCTGCAGGAAGGCGAAGGCAAGCGCCCGGACATCCTGCTGGTCGATGGCGGCAAGGGGCAGCTCAACATGGCGCGCGGGGTGTTCGAGTCACTCGGCGTGACCGATATCATCCTGCTCGGGGTAGCCAAGGGCACCACGCGCAAGGCAGGGCTCGAGACGCTGTTCATCGAGACGGTGCACGACACCCTGGACCTCGACAGCCACTCACCGGCGCTGCACTTGATCCAGCATGTGCGCGATGAATCGCACCGCTTCGCCATCGCCGGTCACCGCGCCAAGCGTGACAAGGCGCGGCGCACCTCAAGCCTGGAGGGCATCGCGGGAGTCGGCCCCAAGCGGCGCCGCGAGCTACTCAAGTTCTTCGGCGGCCTGCAGGGGGTGAAACAGGCCTCCAAGCCGGAACTGGCGCGCGTGCCCGGCATCAGCGAATCGCTCGCCGAGCTGATCCATCAGGCGCTGCATGGCTGATCCACCAGGCGCTGCATGGCTGCCCCCGTGCACGACATGGCTGCCTCTGGCACCATCGACTCAACGCTCAAGGAAGAGTGACAGAGCGTTGGCTTGAATAACCTGCCGTTTGGCATGGCTGAATGCGCCGCCGGCAGGCTAGAATAGACGACTTGTGCGGCGCCAATCGATCGGCTTTCTTCAGGGTCTCGACTCGCCCTCGATTGCGCCCAGCCACCTACGCTTCATGCAAGGACTCGTGCCGTCACGATGAGCATCCCCAATATCCTGACTCTGATCCGCATCCTGTTCATTCCGCTGCTGGTGGTATGTTTCTATCTGCCTTATGCATGGAGCCTGCCGTTGACGGCGCTGCTCTTCGCACTGGCCGCCATCACCGACTGGTTCGATGGCTATCTGGCCCGCCTGTGGAATCAGACCACGCCCTTCGGCGCCTTCCTGGACCCCGTCGCCGACAAGCTGATGGTCGCGGTGGCACTGGGCCTGCTGATCGAACGCTACGACAGCCTGTGGATGACCATCCCGAGCCTGGTCATCATCGGTCGCGAGATCGTCATCTCGGCGCTGCGTGAGTGGATGGCCGAGATCGGCAAGCGCGGCAGCGTCGCGGTGTCCTGGGTCGGCAAGCTGAAGACGGCTGCCCAGATGCTGGCCCTGTTCATGCTGCTGTTCTTCGCTCCGGGCAGTGTCGGGGGGGATGCCGGCCTGGCCCTGCTGTATATCTCGGCAGCGCTGACGCTGTGGTCGATGATCAGCTATCTGCGTGCCGCCTGGCCGGAACTGGTGCGCTCGGTCTGACACCCCGTTCAGCCACGAGACGCTGCGAATGCCTCAACGCCCACCGCCCCTGTGGCCGGTGGGCGTTTTCGTTTCCAGTGACCTGACTCGCGAGACAATTTTTCATTAACTGTTTGACAGCATGGGAATTATCCGTATAATTCGACCTCGAGTTCAGCGGGAATAGCTCAGTGGTAGAGCACAACCTTGCCAAGGTTGGGGTCGCGAGTTCGAATCTCGTTTCCCGCTCCAGTAACACAGGTAGCGCAACATTCACCTGATTTACTGACTCATGTATCTGCAGCAGCATCAGTGGATACTCCTCGGATCAGACATCAGTTTCGACTGACATCTCGATCATTGAGGCTGGATGGCAGAGTGGTCATGCAGCGGACTGCAACTCCGTGTACGCCGGTTCGATTCCGACTCCAGCCTCCATTTCAGATACCGAAACATCCCCTGTTTCCCTCTGGAATGGATTTGACACCCACCCCCTTCGGGTCGTCACACTTCCCTTACTTGTTTCGATTTACATTGCTGCAACCCTGACGCTTTTTCGCTTGGTTATCGTCTGATCTACGCCTTGCCAAGCCATTGCCTTGCCACATCATTTCTCTGTTTTCATCTGTCCGTGATTCTGACAGTGTTCCGGCACCCGTCAGCGACTTCCCCTGTGCGCCTTCGCGCTTGCTACTGACTATCTGTTGCCCCGCCCCTCTCCACCGCGCGCCTTTTCGCGTCGCTTGCCGCGATCATGCCGGGTGAAAAGCGCTCTGCTTTCCCTCCTCAATGTCAGCGCTCACGATAACCACAGACCGTCGCAATTTCATTGCATAACAGTCAGTTAAATCACGCATTCAGTAGAGTGTCATCGCCATTAAAGTTGACCTTGATCTGAAATATGATAAGTTATGCGCCAGTCTGCGCGGCCATGGTGGAATCGGTAGACACCGGAGACTTAAAATCTCCTGCCTTCGGGCGTGCCGGTTCGAGTCCGGCTGGCCGTACCAGATCAAGCAAGCACCATACTGAATTCAAGAGCGCCGCTCCTCTCACGAGGGGCGGCGCTTTTTCATGTCTGTCACTTTTCATGTCTGTCACTTTTCATGTCTGATAAATTTCGAGCCTGTCACTTTTCAAACCTGAACACAGCTCCGCTCGTCATGCCTCGCGCGGCCAGACGTCGAGAGAGGTAACCGTTGCTGGCAGCTCCTCGACAGGAACAGTACCGACAATCGCCTGGCCAGACGCCAGCAAGCTGCTTACATGCGACTACACTGAAGAGGTAGCGACGCCAGCGCTGGCTTCCAGCACGGCTCGCCCAGCCAACATGCATCAGTGCAGGAGCCAAACATGCTGACACTGCTCAAGAGTCCCGCCGATCACGTTGTCGCCCTGCATCTTGCAGGACATATCGATCAGGCCTCGCTCGCCCCCATCATCAAGGAATGCGACGAACGCCTGGCGCGCCATGAGCGAATCTCGTTGCTGGTGGAGATTGAACGCTTTGGCCTGATCACACCCGCCGCCCTGCTCAATGACATCGGCTACGCCCTGCGCCACCTGGGAGACTTCGAGCGCGAAGCCATCATCAGCAAGGCCGACTGGCTGCGTCATGTCACCGAGTTCAGCAAGCATCTGGTGCGTTCCATCGAGGTGCGCCACTTCTCGCCCGACGAGCGCGAGGCTGCCTATGCCTGGGTCGCCGAGCCACCGCGTGGTGGCTCTGGCATCGGTGCTGGTGCCAATAAAGCCCCCGCCGGCCGTGATGCCCAGACCCCAGCGGCGAAACGCCAACAGGCCTGAAGCACCCGCCATCGAGTGAGCCCCCAAAACGCCCTGCCACCGCCTCATGGCAGGGTGCGCGTCTGCACCAATCCCGCCAGCAACAGCGCTCCCATCGAAACCGCCCAGAGCGTCATCGCGCGCTCCACTTCCGCTCGCTCTGCACAGCGCAGCAGCTGGAAGACCGTGACCAGGGGCAGCATGTAGCGCGTCTCGATCAGCTCACGCGTGCAGACCATCAATGCAAGCATCACCAACAGCAGGCCACCATGCCCCAGCCGCAGCGGTGCTCTCAGCCACCAGAGCGCCATGCTGGTGGTCAGCAGCATGGTCACCCACAGCCCCACCGGGTGCTCATTGAGCCATAACAGCCAGCTGTTGCGGATCGTCCAGCGCTGGAAATTGTAGTCATGCGTCACCTCAAAGCTCATCACCAGCATGACCCACACACCCGCCAGCGCCCCCAGCAGCAGAATGCCCCGCCATGGCCAGGCACCCCGGGTGCACAGACGGCATAGCAGATGCCGCTGACGCGGCAAGTCGGCCAACCACAACGGCAGAAACACCACGCCGATCACGCCCAGGTAATAGCCGAGATTGCCGGTGTGCCAACCGGCCTGATGACGCGTGGTATCGCCCATGGCAATGCCGTCGTTCCAGACGACAAACCCGATGAAGGCGGCCACTGGAATCACGGCCACCCACCACCAGCGCACGATCAGGCCCCACCAGACGGAAAGCTGACGCAACGGCGAGCGCAGCGGTGGTGCCATGCCGACAGCCTGCGACCGAACCCCTGGCTGCGCATGCGTCATGAACAGCAACAGACCGCCCCACAGCCCGAGCAGCACGATACTGTCCTGTCGCAAGCCGAGGCCGGCCAGGATCAACACCAGCAACAGCAGACGCCGCTCACACACCAGCGCGACGAGCTGCAGCGCGACCAGCACGATGATCCACGGGTCGGTATACACCAGCGCCAGATAGGGAAAGATGATCGGCAGCCATAGCCACTGCCAGCTCTGACGATTCGCCTGTTGCTGGGCGCCGCTCTCATCGAGCATGGGGTCCAGGCGCCGATAGACGCTCGGCAGCGCCCGCCAGACCATGCACGCCATGACACTGAAGCCGAGCAGCGACAGGCCCCGCACCCAGTTCACCGAGGGCATTTCAGGCCAGCGCCCGGCCATGGCGTCAGCCGCGAGGGGAAGATTGAGCCACTCCCCCAAGGTCTGGAGTGCCATCAGCGTCACCGCCATGGTGGCGTGATACAGGGTCAGGGTGGTCAGCTTGGGATGCTGGCTCCAGTCGCCGGCGAGAAACTGGCGAATCTGCGCGAAATGCACTCCCTCATCGACGAAAGGGATCGGCAGGCGAAGGCTCACCAGCCACAGGGAAACGCTCAGGCACGCCCCCAGTGCGAGCAACGCCAACCCCACCTTCAAGGGCCAACGATGTCTGGCGCGCGCGTATCCCATGCGCTGATCGAGTGACGACATATCCTTGTCTCCTTGTCAGGTCTCCCTGAGAAAGCCGTTCACGGCCCTCTCCAAAGGGAAATCCCGTGTCACCAGTATCGGCAGGCGGGCGCGGATTTTCCAGTCTGGCCATGCACTTTGCCCCTCCAAGGCTCGCGGCAGTACAATGCGCTCAGTCTGCTTCGCTGATACGCCTGTAAAAGGCGTGCCGAAGACCTGCCTGTTCATGCTTCGCGACTGCGAAGCGTACCGATCAAAGCGACAAGTCGAGGGATCGCTGAGCCCATGCGTGCCAGTCAACTGCTGATTTCCACTCTCAAGGAAACCCCGTCCGACGCCGAAGTCGTCAGCCACCAGCTGATGCTGCGGGCCGGTTTCATCCGTCGCCTGACCTCCGGCCTCTACACCTGGATGCCACTGGGCCTGCGCACGCTGCGCAAGGTCGAGCGCATCGTGCGTGAAGAGATGGACCGCTCCGGCGCCCAGGAACTGCTGATGCCAGCCGTGCAGCCAGCCGAGCTGTGGCAGGAGTCCGGTCGCTGGGAGCAGTACGGCCCCGAGCTGCTGCGCGTCGTTGACCGTCACCAGCGCGACTACTGTGTCGGCCCGACCCACGAGGAAGTCATCACCGACCTCGCACGTCGTGAGCTGAACAGCTACAAGCAGCTGCCGGCCAACTTCTACCAGGTCCAGACCAAGTTCCGCGACGAGATTCGTCCGCGCTTCGGTGTGATGCGCTCACGCGAGTTCGTGATGAAGGATGGTTACTCCTTCCACCTGGGCGAAGAATCCCTGAAAGAGACCTATCAGGTGATGTACGACACCTACGTGCGCATCTTCACGCGCCTGGGTCTCGACTTCCGTCCCGTCATCGCCGACAACGGCTCCATCGGTGGCACCGGCTCCCACGAATTCCACGTGCTGGCCGCCTCCGGTGAAGACGCCATCGCCTTCTCCACCGGCTCCGATTTCGCCGCCAACATCGAGAAGTGTGAAGCGCTGCCGGCACCGCTGGGCGAGACGCCTGAGCGCGCGGCACCGACCCAGGAGATGCAGCTGGTCGACACGCCGAACGCCAAGACCATCGCCGCGCTGGTCGAACAGCACGGCCTGGACATCAAGAAGACCGTCAAGACGCTGATCGTCAAGGCGGCCGAAGGCGTCGAAGGTGGTCTGATCGCACTGATGGTGCGTGGCGACCACGAGCTGAACGAGATCAAGGCCGAGCACCTGCCGCAGGTCGCCGAGCCGCTGACCATGGCCAGCGACGAGGAAGTGCGCGCCGCCGTCGGTGCTGGTTTCGGCTCCCTCGGTCCGGTCGGCCTCGAGATGCCGATCATCATCGATCGCAGCGTCGCGCTGATGAGCGATTTCGGTGCCGGTGCCAACATCGAAGGCAAGCACCACTTCGGCCTCAACTGGGAGCGCGATCTGCCGCTGCCGGAAATCGCTGATATCCGTAACGTCGTCGCCGGTGATCCGTCACCGGACGGCCAGGGCGTGATCGACATCGCACGCGGTATCGAGGTGGGTCACATCTTCCAGCTCGGCACCAAGTACTCCGAAGCCATGAACGCCACCGTGCTCGACGAGAACGGCAAGGCGCAGCCGCTGTCCATGGGCTGCTACGGCATCGGCGTGACCCGCGTGGTCGCCGCTGCCATCGAGCAGGGCAACGACAAGGGCGGCATCGTGCTGCCGGAAGCCATCGCGCCCTTCCAGGTCGCCATCGTGCCGATGAACGCCCACAAGTCCGTGCGCGTCAGCGAGACTGCCGAGCGCGTCTATCAGGAGCTGACCGCCGCCGGTTACGACGTGCTGCTGGATGATCGTGATCTGCGCCCGGGCAACAAGTTCGCCGACGGCGAGCTGCTGGGCATTCCGCATCGCCTGGTGATCGGTGACCGCGGTCTCGACAATGGCGAGTACGAGTACAAGGGTCGCACCGATGGCGAAGCGACCATGATCGCCGTCGACAGCCTGCTGGACTTCCTGGCCGAGCGCAGCGCGAGCTGAACTCGAGCAGCCTGAGCCACTGGCTCACGGCTGACGCTATCGCAGTACCCAAGACAGCCCGCTCCTCTTCTCGAGGGGCGGGCTGTCTCGTTATCTGCCTTCCTAGAACATCCCATTACCGTCAACGCCGCGGTAACGGCATAATGGCGCCATGACTGATAAGCAGGGACTGCGCATGACCATCTCATCGATTTCCCCTTCAGCGCCGCCCGCAAAAGGCGCTGCAGGTGACACCCCACTTCGCCGCCTGCGCCCGTGGCTGGCCGCTGTCCTGCTGACGTTGAGCGCCGCGTCTACCGGACTGACAAGCCCCCCTGTGCAGGCCGCCGCCGCTATCCCCGAGCATGGGCTATCGCCGGGGCTGCGTGACAGCCTGCGCGAGGCCTTGGCCGAGCCCGAGGCCTTCGAGGACCCCATCGATGCCCTGCACTGGGTATTGAGCATGCAGCAGCGTCTGGAGCGCTACATGCCCGACCGCGCCGCGCGCATCGACCTGCTGCGCAAGGTGCGCCGCGAAGCGACGCGCACAGGCCTGGCGCCGGAGCTGATCCTGTCCGTCATCCAGGTCGAGAGCGCCTTCAAACCCACCGCGGTCTCCCACGCAGGTGCCCGCGGCCTGATGCAGGTCATGCCGTTCTGGAAGCGTGAGATCGGCGAGCCCGACGACAATCTGCTCGATCAGGACACCAGCCTGCGTTACGGCGCCACCATCCTTGCCCACTACCTCAAGCGCGAGAAAGGCGACATCACCGATGCGCTGGCACGCTACAACGGCAGCCTCGGCAAGACCTGGTACCCGGAGCGGGTGATGCGCGCCTGGACCACCCGCTGGTGGTATCAGGCGCCGGCACCCTTCGTCGCCGAACGCACGCCCGAAGGCCTTGTCGACACCGCTGACGAAGACGCGTCACGACGCGCCGAGACCAGCAGCACTGAGCCAGGCCAGGAACCGCTCGCCGCCGAGGACACCTTCGACGGCCCTGCCAACCGCTCGCTGGCCGCCGGCGGCAGCCCCTGACAGGCCCGACAGCGCCTGACAGACCCGACAGCAGGTGATGACAGCAGCTGTTGACGAGAAAAGCAGCAGACACGAAAAAGCCTCGCCCGGAACACCGGGCGAGGCTTTTTGCTTACCGCTTGCGATCAATCCCGCTGATCGTCAGACCAGGGTCGGGCCTGCCGCGATGATCGCCTCATCCACGCCGGCGAACTTCTTGAAGTTCTCGACGAACTTGGCTGACAGGTCACGCGCCTTGCTGTCGTAGGCGGCGCGGTCTTCCCAGGTCTCACGCGGGTCGAGCAGGCTGGAATCGACGCCCGGCACGCGTACCGGCACATCCAGGTTGAGCACGTCGATGTGACGCGTCTCGATGTCCGCCAGCGCACCGTTCTGGATCGCGCTGATGATGCCGCGCGTGGTCGGGATGGAGAAGCGTGAGCCGCCCTCACCGTAGGAGCCACCGGTCCAGCCGGTGTTGACCAGGTAGACGCGTGAGCCGAAGGCATCGATGCGCTTGATCAGCAGGTCGGCGTATTCACGTGCCGGACGCGGGAAGAACGGCGCGCCGAAGCAGGTGGAGAAGGTGGCTTCGAGACCGGCGGTGGAGCCCATCTCGGTAGAGCCGACCTTGGCGGTGTAGCCGGACAGGAAGTGGTAGGCCGCGGCCTGCTTGCTGAGCACGGACACCGGCGGCAGCACGCCGGACATGTCGCAGGTCAGGAAGACGATGGCATTCGGCTCGCCGGCACGGTTTTCCGGCACGCGCTTCTCGATGTGCTCCAGCGGGTAGGCGGCACGCGAGTTCTGGCTCAGACTGTCATCGCCGTAATCCGCGCCACGACGATCATCCAGCACCACGTTTTCCAGCACGGCACCGAACTTGATCGCGTTCCAGATCACCGGCTCGTTCTTCTGGGACAGGTCGATGCACTTGGCGTAGCAGCCGCCTTCGATGTTGAAGACGGTGCCTTCGCCCCAGCCATGCTCGTCATCACCGATCAGGTAACGCGCCGGGTCGGCGGACAGGGTGGTCTTGCCGGTGCCGGACAGGCCGAAGAACAGCGTGGTCTCGCCGTCGTCACCGACGTTGGCGGAGCAGTGCATCGGCAGCACGTCCTTTTCCGGCAGCAGGAAGTTCTGCACCGAGAACATGGCCTTCTTCATCTCACCGGCGTAACGCATGCCCGCCAGCAGGACGCGGCGACGCGCGAAGTTGATCAGCACGACGCCGTCGGAGTTGGTGCCATCACGCTGTGGCTCGCAGGTGAAGTGCGGCGCGTTGAGGATGGTCCACTCGCTCTTGTCCTTGGCATTGAAGCTGTCCGGACGCACGAACATGGTACGCGCGAACAGGTTGTGCCAGGCCGTCTCGGTGGTCACGCGGATCGGCAGGTAGTGCTCGAGGTCAGCGCCGACATGCAGCTCGGAGACGAAGCTGTCGCGCTCGCCGAGGTAGTCCTCGACGCGTTCCCACAGGGCGTCGAAACGCTCCGGGCTGAACGGGCGATTGACGCTGCCCCAGTCGATGGCGTCCGAGGTGGACGGCTCGTCGACGATGAAGCGGTCGTTCGGGGAGCGTCCGCTACGGGCGCCCGTCTCCACGACCAGCGCGCCGTTGTCGGCCAGACGTCCTTCGCCGCGAGCCACTGCCAGCTCGATCAGCTCTGCGCTGCTGAGATTGGTGTGAGTGGTCACCGCACTGTCTTGATGCTTGCTCATTCGCGTCTCCGCGGCTCAGGGCCGCCCTCTCTCTTGATGGCTGAAGCCAGATGCCCGAGGTACATGCCACAGGCTTATTTTGTGATCGATCGTTGCTGCCCGATCGCGCATGACGGCATGCCATGACACCGTCGATACCACCAGCACAGGGCATCCGGCCCTGTGCTGGCAAGGCATTATGGCAAAAAGGGTGTCGGGCGGAAACGCCCATTGTTGCAACACTTTGGCGCAGTCGCCGTCGCCTGACGGACGACGATATGTCAGACAATCATCATCCCCGTGGCCAGCCGCCGGCGCGTCGGGAAATGCTCAATGCACGACGGGGCTTTCGGCGTCAGGATCTTCGATGATCGTTTCCACTTCCGCGGCACTGAAGGAATAGCGGGTATGGCAGAAGTGACACTGGGTGGCCAGCTCGCCCTGCTCGGCGACGATCTGACGCAGCTCGTCGGCGGCGATGCTGTGCAGGGCAGCGCCCAGACGCTCGCGCGAACAGGTGCAGCCGAAACGCAGCGCCTTGGGTTCATAGATGCGCACGGTTTCTTCGTGATAGAGACGATGCAGCACTTCCTGCTGGTCCAGCGTCAGCAGCTCCTCGGCCTTGAGGGTCTCGGCCAGATGCACGACGCGCTCCCAGGCATCCGGGTCCTTGTTGGCGTCATCGTTGGGCAGCTGCTGCAGCATCACGCCGCCGGTGCGCTTGCCATCGGCCATCAGCCACAGGCGGGTCGGCAGCTGCTCTGACTGGCTGAAGTAGCTCTCCAGACAACCGGCGAGGCTGTCCTGATCGATGGCCACGATGCCCTGATAGCGCTTGCCTTCACGCGGGTCGAGGGTGATCACGATCTGCCCCTGGCCGACCAGCTCCTGCAGGCTGGACTCTTCCGTCGGCAACACCGCTTCATCGCTGAGGCGTGCGATGGCGCGCAGCTCACCGCCGGGGTTCGACTCGGCCATCAGCTGGCGCACGACACCGGTGCCGCGCACTTCCAGCGTCATGGTGCCATCGAGCTTGATGGTCTCGGTCAGCAGCGCCACGGCCGCCAGCATCTCGCCCAGCTGGCGCGAGATGGCCTGCGGGTAGGAGTGACGATCGAGCACCTCGGCGTAGGCCTTGTCGAGTGTGACGATCTCGCCACGCACGTTGGTGGCATCGAACAGGAAGCGCTGGATCTGATCGAAGCTCGGCGCGGCCGCATCGTCAGTGGAATGGGAATCTTGCATGTCGTGTTCGCTCATTGAGGGACCTCAAGGCAGGCGTGAAGGGAGAGCGCACAAGCGCTCCCATGTCAGGCCGCCAACAACGATGTGCTGACACACATCGGTATGGAAATTGTGCCGGTCGGTGCCAAGGCACCCGGCGGTGACTCGCTCTGGCTCAGCTATCGGCATCCTGGCGCTGGAAGCGATGGATGTTGCGACGCTGTTTCTTGTCAGGACGGCCGGGAGGCGGCGTCATGCCCTGATTGCCGAGGCGACGCGTCTCGGCCTCACGCTCACGGCGCTCGCGGGACTCCTGCGTCTCCTGATAGAGCTTCTGGGCCTCGGGGGCGCCACGGCGCTGGTCGCTGAGGGCCAGCACCTCGACAACGAGGCGATCCCAGCCCTGCGGCACCTCGATCACGGCGCCGACCTCGACGGTCTTGGAGGTTTTCACCTTGCCGCCGTTGTACTGGATCTTGCCGCCTTCGATGGCCTTCTTGGCCATGCCACGCGTCTTGAAGAAACGCGCCGCCCACAACCACTTGTCGATACGTACCTGATCGCTCATGACGCCTCCTTGCCCTCCCCGTCGCTCGAGACTCCGGCATTGGCCACCTCAGGGCCCGCCCCCTCGGTCAGCACTGCAAAGCCGTCCAGGCCGTGCACACGCTCGAAATCACGCGCAGGGCGCTTCGAATCCGGCTGACGCACGCCCAGCAGATGGGCAATGCCATAGGTGTGGGCACTTTCCAGCACCTGGGGATTGTCATCGATGAACAGGGTACGCGCCGGATCGAAGGGCTCGATCTCGTTGAGCTTGTGCCAGAAGGCCTGCTCTTCCTTGGCGTGGCCCAGATCCGCGGACGACACCACGGCGTCGAAGTAGTCGCCCATGCCGGTCAGCGCGAACTTGAGATCGATGCCATGACGGTCGGCGTTGGTCGCCAGCACCACGCGTTGCGGCTGATCGCGCAGCCAGGCGAGGAAGTCCTCGGCCTCATGGCGATAGCCGATCAGATGCTGCACTTCACGCTTCAGGGCGACGACGTCGAGCTCGAGCTCACGGCTCCAGTAATCGAGGCTGTACCAGTTGAGCGTGCCGGACTCGCTGATGATGCGCGCCTTGAGATCGGCCTGCAGCGCCTCATCGAGGCGGTGCAGCTCGCAATAGCGCCTGGGCAGGTGTTCGAGCCAGAAGTGGCTGTCGAAGTGAAGGTCAAGCAGAGTGCCGTCCATGTCCAACAGCACGGTGTCGATAGTGTTCCAGTCAAGCATCGGATTCTGTCAGCCAGAGGGAAATTTGGCCTCATAGTGTAAAGCATGGCCCACGGGCGCGCATGTGCAACGAGGAGTGATGACGGCTTGTGATTGCCCCGCTCGCGGCGGCCTGCCACGATGAGCGACAGTGTTCTCTCTTCTCATACTGCCTCGCGAGGACTTGCGATGGATGATGCGCCAGATACCGTTCACCCGACCATGAATCATTCAGACACCAGCCACACGCTGACGCCGCCGCGGATCGACTCACGCCGCGAGGTCGCACGCTCGCGCCTGTTCGCCGTCGAAGCGCTGGAATTGACCTTCTCCAATGGCGCCACCCGCAGCTTCGAGCGCCTCAAGAGCGGCGGTCACGGCGCGGTGATGATCGTCGCCATGCCCGACCCCGACCACGTGCTGATGATCCGCGAATATGCCGCTGGCCCTGAGCAATATGTGCTGACCCTGCCCAAGGGACTGATCGACCCGGGCGAGGACCCGGTGACCGCCGCCAATCGCGAATTGATGGAAGAATGCGGTTATGGCGCGCACAACATCGAGCCACTGGCCGAACTGAGCCTGGCGCCCAACTACATGGATCACCGCATGAACGTGATGCTGGCGCGCGATCTGTTCGAAAAGCGCCTGCCGGGCGATGAGCCGGAACCGCTGGTCGTCGAGCGCCACCGCCTCGATGAACTGCCGGCGCTGTTGGCGCGTGAGGACTTCCACGAGGCGCGCGCGATCGCGGCGCTGTTCATGGCCCGCGAACGCCTGCTGGCCGGGGAAGATACCTACAGCCCGCGCTGGTGGTAGGGGCTTGATGGCAAGCGCTGTTGGCAGGCATTGATGGCAAGCACGGGTAACAAGTACTGGCCACAAGCGCCCGAGGGCCCAGCCCCCTTCCCTCCTGCCCCTCACACCCTGCCTTGCATGCTCCCATACGACGACAAGCCCCCGCCAATGGCGGGGGCTTGTCGTTTCACTCGCGATGCGCTCAAGCGGGTCGTGCTGGCGACTCGTTCAGGCACCGCAAGATCCATTGCGGGTCTGGCCTGAGACCAGACCGTCAAGGCACGTTTATTCGGTCTTCATGCTGCCATCAGCGGTGTTGGACGAACCGGATTCCGGGCTGACGCCCATATGGTCTTCGCCTTTATCCATGACCTTGCCGTGCTTGGCGGACTCGGACTGGGCCGTGCCACCTTCCACCATCATGGAATCCTTCTTGGTATTGGCAGAACCACTCTCGGTGTTGCGTTCGGCGTCGTCATGCACCTTGCCATCTTCATGACCCGCAGCAGTACCGCCCTCTACCTTGGTGGAGTGGGCGCCAGTGTTGGCGGAACCGGTGTTGCTGGATTCGTGGTGCTCGGCAAAGGCAGCGGTGGTCGGCAGTGCCAGGGCAGTCGCGAAAAGTGCAGCAGTCAGCTTCTTCATGATCCATCCTCCAGTAGCGGTCTGTTGCAAGAGACGAGCAGATGATTCGCTCGGCCGTTGCCGGTAAGCCTTCAGAAATCCCGAGACTGGATGTCTCGAGTTCCAGGCTCCACAAGACGCTCCTAACTATCTCAACGACGTCTTGTGGTACTGCGTCAAATCTTTGCGGCGCATGTATCGAACACCCTCTAGCGCGTCGGCTGCTTGTCGGAGCAGTCTTCAAAAAACGTCACCAGAGTTGTACCCGAACCTGCTGATGTCATTCTTGACGAAAGCGCCAATCTGCCGAGGCATGTTGCGTCACATGCGCCCTGATGCCTAAAGATATGGAACTACAGGGCCAGACTTTCAAGCAGAGAAGGGAAAGAAAAATATCTTTCTTCCAGATTTCCTATACAAGAGTGAGATATCGGCTCGCGTTTAATTAGCGCCCATATGGGCTGCTGGCCGCTCATCAGGCGGCTTGCCGCGCATCGGTTGCCTGACGCCATGCGTCAAGTGACGCAAGATGGCTTGCAGTATTTTACTCAACGAAACATTTTGTAACCCTATGACTCCACGACATCGCCCATCTCTGCGGTCATCGGCAGTGGTCGCCACACCTCCCTCTGCAAGCACCGCCATCACCTGAATGACAGGAGACTCACATGCCAGACGTGCTGATCGGGGGACTCGCAGGACAGGGACCCAAGGGCCACATCACGCTAGCCGGGGCACTGGCCAATCGTCACGGCCTGGTCGCCGGTGCGACAGGTACCGGCAAGACCGTCACGCTGCAGGTGCTGGCTGAAGAGTTTTCGCGCATGGGAGTGCCGGTGTTCACCGCCGACGTCAAGGGTGACCTCTCCGGTATCGCCGCGGCGGGTAACCCGCATCCGCGCGTCGATGAACGCCTCGCCAGCCTCGGCATCAATGACTGGCAGCCTCAGGCCGCGCCCGTCAGGCTGTGGGATCTGTTCGGCAAGAGCGGACATGCGGTGCGCGCCAGCGTGGCTTCCATGGGGCCTGAGCTGATGTCGACCCTGCTGGAATTGAACGACACCCAGAGTGGCCTGATGCACCTGGCCTTCGATCATGCCGAGCGTGAAGGGCTGGAGCTGATCGACCTCAAGGACCTGATCAGCCTGCTCAAGCATATCGAGCGTGAGCGCGAAGGCTTCGAGGAGCGCTATGGCAGTGTCAGCCCCCAGAGCCTCGGTGCCATGCTGCGCCGGGTGCATGTGCTGGCCACCCAGGGCGGCGAGCGCTTCTTCGCCGAACCGGCGCTCGACATCAATGACATGCTGGCGACCACGGGCGAGGGAGACCAGACACGCGGCTTCATCAATCTGCTCGATGGGCGTGAGTTGATGCAGAGTCCACGCCTCTATACCACCTTCCTGCTGTGGTTCCTGTCGACGCTCTTTCGCACCCTCCCAGAACGCGGCGATGCCGACCGCCCGGTGCTGGTCTTCTTCTTCGACGAGGCCCACCTGCTCTTCGATGCCGCTCCCAAGGCATTGCTTGAGCGCCTCGAGCAGACGGTGCGCCTGATTCGCTCCAAGGGGGTCGGCGTCTACTTCGTGACCCAATCCCCCGCCGACATCCCCGATGACGTGCTCGGCCAGCTGGGCAACCGGATCCAGCATGCCCTGCGCGCCTTCACTCCACGCGACCAGAAGGCCGTCAAGACCGCTGCCGAGACCTTCCGCCCCAACCCGGCCCTCGATACGGCTCAGGTGATCACGGAGCTGGGCGTGGGCGAGGCACTGGTCTCGGTGCTCGACAGCAAGGGCACGCCCACCCAGGTGGAGCGCACCTTGATCGCGCCGCCGCGGGGGCGGATCGGCCCGTTGAGTGACAGCGAGCGCACAGCGCTGCTGGCAAGCTCATCACTGGCCGGTCGCTACGATGAGGTGATAGACCGTGAATCGGCTCACGAGCGTCTCGAGGCGCAACTGACGAGCTCGGCGACGGCCCAGGTTCGGCCAGAGGAGACACCAGCGGCTACGCCTGACACCACGCCGCCTGCCACAGAACGGGATGGAAGCGCTCAAGCCGCTGCCAGCCGCGACTCCGAGCAAACAAGTCCGGTGGCCGAAAGCGCCCCACGCTCCGGTGGCAGGCAGCGTCAGGGTGTCATGGAGACCCTGCTCAAGTCCGTGATGCGCGCCTTGGGGTCACAGCTGGGACGGACCCTGATTCGCAGCCTGCTGCGCTCCTTCACTCGCCGCTGAGGCTCGCTCCTTTCAGTCTGATACCACGCCAACAGCGTGACGCCTCGCCAACAGCCTGAAGCGCTCACTGGCAAGGAAAGGCTTTTCCCGGCAAGCAAGCTCTCGAGACTGAGAGACTCATCCTTCACGAAAAGCAGGACATCACCCATGGTCAAATGACCATGGGTGATGTCCTGCTTTCGCTATCCAAGGCTGCTGACATCATATCGTCGCGCAAACTTCATTCGCTCTCGGCAAGGAGACGCCATACTGATGATTGCTGCTTACCGGCAGCACACCATGACACACACGCGCTTGCCACTACTCTCGGGGAGACTTGACGATGTGCATGAGCAATGAAGCATTGGAATTGTGGCTGAACGACAACTGGTTCTCGATCGAACTGGCGTTGGAAGCCATCGATATGGAAGCGACAGCGGAACCTCAGCTGGCAGAAGCCGCTTGAGCCAACAACGATACGCATGACAACAGCGGGATCCTGCCTGCCCCACCGGTGACATCAGGTGTGAAACGGCACAGGACACGGATGACAGGACAAGCGGCACACAGACTCTGCCACGCATGACGACGCATCATGGTGGGCAGAGAAAGAACTTGTCGGGGAGGCCGTCGATCAGCCATCGACCGGCCTCCCCGTTTCTTTTGTACCACCACCAGAGTCACGGCCTGGCGCGCCTCCAATCCAGTCGCACCTCGAAAAGCCCCGCCAGTCTTACGTGTATGAACAGTTGATTTCCTGCCCCGGCAAAACGCCCGTTCATCGCTCCCAACCGCCATACTCTTTTTTTGGTCATTCCCTCTCCCCGCAACATGCAAGATAAGGATGTCACATGCTGCCTACTCCGCCCGCGCGACCACCCTCTTCGGGGCATTCGAGTCCCGTTGATACCTCAGAGCTCTCGCCACAAGCCGCCGCCGCGACTGTCTTCCTCAATGAGAATCTCGGACCCGCCCAGCTGCAAGCGCTGTTTGCCCTGACACTCGCGCCTGCGGGAACCTTCAGCGAACAGCTCAGAGAGTACCTGGTGACCGCTTGCCGCCTGCTGGGGATGACCACCGGCATCCTCGGCCACGCTGAGGCCAATCGCTATGAAATCATGGCGGCGGTCAATCCGCCGCCCGGCAAGGTCGAGGGCGCGATCGCACCGCTGAACGAGACCTACTGCAATGAAGTCGTTGAGCAGGCTGGCTGCATCGCCTACGCCAATATCGCGACCACGCCAGCACTCGAGGCTCATCCGGCCCTCAAGTCGATGCCCTTCCAGAGCTATATCGCCGCCCCGGTATGGACCGAAGGCCGTCTGACCGGCACCGTCTGCTTCGGCGACAACTCGCCGCGCGCGGCAGATTTCAGCGCCAGCGATCGTGCACTGGTCGAGACACTGGCCAGCCTGCTGGGAGGCTTGATCGATCGCGAGAATGCGCGCAAGCGGCTGACCAGTGAACTGAGCAACCTGCGCCTCGCCTACCAGGAGATGGAGCTGCTGTTCTCGCGCTGCCAGCTCCCGATGGCGATCATGGACTTCCATGGCCATTGGACACGTCTCAATCCGGCGCTGGCCCAACTGCTGGGGACGGAGAGGAGTGAACTGCAGCGTGGCGCGCTGGAGGATGTCTCCCACCCTGCTGACATGCAGGCCTGTCAGGAGGCGCTTCTGGCCATGCAGGCCGGCGAGATCACCCACTTCGAGCAGCCGCATCGCTATCTGGGCAGACAGGGGCAGATCATCGAAGTCATGCTGCATCTGGATGTGATCGACAGCCACTCCGGCGTCATTCTCAGCCAGCACCAGGATCTCAGCGAGCAGCGCTCCCACGAGGAGAGCCTGGCCCGCATGCGGCACAAGCTGGCCAGCATGGCGCCCCCGGGCCCGGCCGTGCCGTCGGTGCTGGACAAGCTGTTGCCCACGGAGATCTTCGAGCAACAGCTGGATGGTGAAATTGCGCGCAGTGCGCGCCATGGGCAGCCACTGTCGATTCTGCTGCTCAACGTGGATGCCTTTACCGACTTCAATCGCCAGTACGGCCGCGCCGCAGGAGACCGTGCTCTGCAGCAGGTCTCCACTATCCTGCGCAACGCGACACGCAAGAGCGACCTGCTCAGCCAGCGTGATGATGGCTCGCTGATTGCGGTGCTGGGCCAGACAGATTCCAGCGGCGCCATCATCCTCGCCGAGCGCGTCCGCCATGCCACGGCAGAACTGCATGGTCTCGACGGGCCGGTCACCTGCAGCATCGGGCTGACCTGCTATCATCCGGCACCCGATACGCTCACGCTGGCCAACCGTCTCGAGCTTTGCGAGCGCGCCCAGCACGCACTCAAGAAGGCCAAACGCCAGGGACGCAATCGCGTGCGCTTCCTGGAGCTTGAGCCGGTCATCCCGACGGACACCTTCGCAAGCCCCCAGTCACCGAGCGGCTTCCCCTCACCCGATCTGCCCTGAGTGGCGCCTTTCGTGTGTGCGGCCTGCCGCGGATGCCCTTCAGGCACCTCCCCATCAACGACAACGGCCACCCCAAGGGGTGGCCGTTGTCGTTTGACTCACTCAGCACTCACTCAGTACTCACAAAGGAGACATACAGGAGTCACACAGGCTTGCGCGGTGTTTCAGCGCAGAGGCCTGCTCAGAGACCGGGTCAGATATCTGAGACCGATTCTCAGTCCAGCTTGCTCAGGTCGCGCACGGCGCCCTTGTCAGCGGAAGTCGCCAGCAAGGCATAGGCCTTGAGCGCGGCGGAGACACGACGGTTGCGCTGGATGCTCGGCTTCCAGGCATCCTTGCCACGGGCATCCATCGCTTCACGGCGCTCATGCAGCTCACTGTCGCTCAGCTTGACGTTGATGGTGCGGTTCGGGATGTCGATCAGGATGGTGTCGCCATGCTCGACCAGACCGATGGCACCGCCCGCCGCCGCTTCCGGAGACGCGTGGCCGATGGACAGGCCCGAGGTACCGCCGGAGAAACGACCGTCGGTGAGCAGCGCACACGCCTTGCCCAGCCCCTTGGACTTGAGATAGGACGTCGGGTAGAGCATTTCCTGCATGCCCGGACCGCCCTTCGGCCCTTCGTAGCGGATGATCACGACGTCGCCTTCCTTGACCTTGTCGGCCAGGATGTCTTCCACCGCCTGATCCTGGGACTCACAGACGTAGGCACGGCCTTCGAAGACCAGGATGGAGTCATCGACACCAGCGGTCTTCACCACGCAACCATCCAGTGCGATATTGCCGTACAGCACGGCCAGGCCGCCCTGGGTGGAGAAGCAATGGTCGTAATCGCGGATACAGCCCTGGGCGCGATCACCATCCAGGCTCGGCCAGCGCGCGCTCTGCGAGAAGGCGGTCTGGGTCGGGATACCGCCCGGGCCGGCACGATAGAACTCGACGACTTCATCAGTGGGTGAACGCATGATGTCCCACTCTTCCAGCGCCGCAGACAGCGAGTCGCCGTAGACGGTCGGCACCGAGGTATCCAGCACACCGGCACGATCCAGCTCGCCCAGGATCCCCATGATGCCGCCGGCACGATGGACATCCTCGATGTGATATTTCTGGGTGTTCGGCGCCACCTTGCACATCTGTGGCACGCTGTGGGACAGCTTGTCGATGTCGGACATGGTGAAGTCGACACCGGCTTCCTGAGCGGCGGCCAGCAGGTGCAGGATGGTATTGGTCGAGCCACCCATGGCGATATCCAGCGTCATCGCGTTGGCGAAGGCGGCGCGGGAGCCGATGGCACGCGGCAACAGGTGCTCTTCGTTGCCTTCGTAGTAACGGCGCGCCAGCTCGACGATGCGATGCCCGGCGTTCTCGAACAGGCGACGACGATCGGAGTGCGTGGCCAGCACGGTGCCGTTGCCCGGCAATGCCAGACCCAGCGCTTCCATCAGGCAGTTCATGGAGTTGGCCGTGAACATGCCCGAGCAGCTGCCACAGGTCGGGCAGGCGCTGCGCTCGATCTCGGCGACCGTCTCGTCGTCGACGCTGTCATCGGCGGCGATGACCATGGCATCGACCAGATCGAGGCCGTGATCCAGCAGCTTGGTCTTGCCGGCTTCCATCGGGCCGCCGGAGACGAAGATGACCGGGATGTTGAGGCGCATGGCGGCCATCAACATCCCCGGGGTGATCTTGTCACAGTTGGAGATGCACACCAGCGCATCCGCACAGTGGGCATTCACCATGTATTCGACGCTGTCGGCGATCAGGTCACGCGACGGCAACGAATACAGCATGCCGTCGTGGCCCATGGCGATGCCATCATCGACCGCGATGGTGTTGAATTCCTTGGCGACACCGCCGGCCTTCTCGATCTCGCGCGCGACCAGCTGCCCCATGTCCTTGAGGTGGACGTGGCCCGGCACGAACTGGGTGAAGGAGTTGGCAACGGCGATGATCGGCTTCTGGAAGTCGCCATCTTTCATGCCGGTGGCGCGCCACAGGGCGCGAGCGCCGGCCATGTTACGACCTGCGGTGGTCGTACGGGAGCGATACTCTGGCATGGTAAACCTCATTCAATGCTTGGCCGCTCTCCTGTGCGAAGAGGGACTGATTCATGGAATTGCGCCTGGCAGGATCAGGAAACTGACGCCGCCCTTCTGCGCAATCCGCTGCAGAATCACTCCGCACGGGAGCGGCTTCTGTTTTGGTCAGGCGGCGCCCCGCTCGGGGTACGCACACCTGGTGTCCAGAGGAGACGCGTACCTCTTGGGTCAACGCTGTCTGCCTAGGGTCAATTCTGTCATGTACCGGCCCCGCTTGCCTACCAGATAGCACCGCCCACGCCATCAGTAGCCCCGAAAGATACCGACAAGCACCGAAAGCGTTGAATGAAGCGGTCTCTAGCGTGGGCCTGCGGCGGGAGGCGCTGATTACACTGAAGGACGACACATCAGGCAATGCCAGACACCCCACAAGGAACAGGAGTCACCCATGGCCGGAAAATTCGTCATCACTCGGGGCAAGGACAGCAAGTTCTACTTTGCACTGAAGGCAGGCAACGGCGAGAAGATCCTGCAGAGTCAGGGCTATGCCGACAAGCGCGGCTGCCTGAACGGCGTGGAATCCGTGCGCAAGAATGCCGTCGAGGAAAAACGCTTCACCCGGGAAGTCGCCAAGGACGGACGTTTCTATTTCACCTTGCTGGCCGCCAACAGCCAGCAGATCGGCCGCAGTCAGATGTACAAGTCGGAATCCGGCCGCGACAACGGCATCGCCAGCGTCGGGCGCAATGCCGCCGAGGCGGCCGTCCTCGAGCAACTCGACACCGCCTGAGCACGAGCCAGGCTGACCAGCTCCTTTCACGACCACCCTCCCGATCGCTCTTCCAATCGCTCTCCCAGACTTTCCCGGAATCGACAGACAATCGACAAACCCAAGCACAGCAAGAAGAAAGCACAGGCAGCAGAAAGCACAGAAACGACAGAGGCCCCGCCAATTGGCGGGGCCTCTGTCGTCTTGCGGCTGACTTCGGCGCTGGTGGAGCTCAGCATCTGGCGCTCAGAGCCTGGCAATCAGCGCTTGCCACTCAGGGCTCGCCGCTGATCACACACCACTCAATGACGCTGGGCGCTGTCACTGTCGAAGACCACACGCGAGACATCCGCGTAGCGCGCCGCGAAGTGCACGATCATGCCTTCCTTCAGGTATTCCGGCAGCTCATCGTAATCGCGCTGGTTGGCCTGCGGCAGAATCAGCTCGTAGATATCACTGCGCCGCGCCGCAATCACCTTCTCGCGGATACCGCCCACCGGCAGCACCTGACCGGTCAAGGTCAGCTCACCGGTCATCGCCAGCCCCTTGCGCGGCGCCTGATGCTTGGCCAACGACATCAGCGCCGTGGTCATGGTCACGCCGGCGCTGGGGCCGTCCTTGGGCGTCGCGCCTTCAGGCACGTGCAGGTGAATGAAGGACTCGTTGAAGAAGTCCGGCTCGGCATCGTAGGCCTCGAGATTGGCCAGGGTGTAGGAGTAGGCGATGTTGGCCGACTCCTGCATCACGTCGCCCAGCTTGCCGGTCAACTTCAAGCCACGTGTCAGGCCATGCACCCGGGTAGCTTCGATGGGCAGGGTCGCACCGCCCATGCTGGTCCAGGCAAGCCCGGTCACCACGCCTTCGCCGGCCAGGACCTTCTCGCGACGGAAGATCGGCGCACCGAGGAATTCCTCGAGGTTCTTGACCGAGACCTTCACGGTCGGAAGCTCCTCTTCCAGCAACTTCACCGCCGCCTTGCGCACGATACGGTGCAGCTGTTTCTCCAGCTGGCGCACGCCGGCCTCACGGGCATAGCCCTCGATGACCTGACGCAGCGCGGCGTCACTCAGATTGATGCGCTTCTTGGGGATATTGTCGCGGGTCAGCAGCTTCGGCCACAGGTGGTGCTTGGCGATCGCCATCTTCTCCTCGGCGATGTAGCCGGAGAGGCGAATCTGCTCCATACGGTCCAGCAGCGGGCCGGGAATGCTGTCCAGCGTATTGGCGGTACAAACGAACAGCACCTTGGAGAGATCGAGGCGTACATCGAGGTAGTGATCGAGGAAGTCGACGTTCTGCTCCGGATCCAGCACCTCGAGCAGCGCCGAGGCCGGGTCGCCCTGGAAGGACTGCCCCAGCTTGTCGATCTCATCGAGCATGATCACCGGATTCTCGACCTTGACCTCCTTGAGCGCCTGCACCAGCTTGCCGGGCATGGCACCCACATAGGTGCGGCGATGGCCCTTGATCTCTGACTCATCACGCATGCCACCGATCGAGAAGCGATAGAACTCACGACCCAGTGCCTGGGCGATGGAGCGCCCGATGGAGGTCTTGCCCACGCCGGGCGGGCCGACCAGCAGCAGGATCGAGCCGCCGACATCGCCCTTGAAGGTGCCCTCGGCCAGAAACTCGACGATGCGTGACTTCACATCATCCAGCCCATCGTGATCGCGATTGAGAACGGTGCGCGCATGCGCCAGATTGAGCTGATCGGTGGAGGTGATGCCCCACGGCAGCGAGGTCAGCCAGTCAAGATAGTTGCGCGTGGTGCCGTATTCCGGCGAGCCGGTCTCCAGCACCGACAGCTTGTCGAGCTCATCATCGATGCGCGACTGGACACGCTCCGGCACCTTGAGCTCGTCGAGACGGCCGCGGAAGGTATCGACGTCGTTCTCGCGATCATCCTTGGAGATGCCCAGCTCACGCTGGATGACCTTGAGCTGTTCGCGCAGGAAGAATTCGCGCTGATGCTTCTCCATCTGCGCGTTGACCTGCTGGGAGATCTCGGTCTGCAGCTGTGCGACCTCGATTTCCTTGCGCAGCAGGGGCAGCACCTTCTGCATGCGCTCCATCACCGGCAGCGACTCCAGCACCTCCTGCAGCTCAGCGCCCTTGGCCGAGGTGATGGCGGCGGCGAAATCAGTCAGCGGACCCGGTTCATGCGGGCTGAAGCGGTTGAGGTACTGCTTGAGCTCCTCACCGTACAGCGGGTTGATCGGCAGCAGCTCCTTTATGCCGTTGATCATCGCCATCGCGTAGGCGCGCGCCTCATCGCTCTCGGCATCGACCGGCTCGCGCGGATAGGTGACCTCGACCAGATAGGGAGGCTTGCGCGACAGCCAGCGCGTGATGCGGAAGCGGCGCAGTCCCTGGGCGATGAACTGTACCTGGTCATCGCCGTCTTCAGGCTTGTGGACGCGTACGGCAGAGCCGATCTCGGGGAAGTGCTCGACCCCCAGCTCATCGACCTCGACATCGCCGACGAAGGCCAGACCGACAGCATGATGCGGCGTATTGCCGACCAGCTGCATGGTCTCGGCCCAACGCTGCTTGTTGATCACCAGCGGCTGGACCTGGGCCGGGAAGAACGGGCGATTGTGAATCGGCAGCAGGTAGATGCGCTCCGGCAGCTGGTCACCACTGGGCACCAGCCCACCCGAGGCGGAAGAAGAAGAAGGCTCTTGTGACTGGCTGTCATCCTCGAAGCCGGCAAGAATATCGTCGTTATCGGAAATCTCTTCGTGACGTGGCATGCAACCCTCATGAAACCAGGCCTCGGTTGAGGCGATCATCTCCCCCAATGCGGCCAGTGAGCCACTTTATCAAGGCAGGCTTGCCGCACCGGGGGCGCAACACTGCGTGTTCAGGGTGGCACCTGATGCGCCCCCTGGAAACGACAATGCCCGCCATGAGGCGGGCATTGTCGTTTCCAGCATACTGCGCGGCGCTCAGTAGATCGGGGTGCCGTTGATCTTCACGCTGTCACCGTCGATCTCGACCACGAGGTTGCGGTCGGCGGCCTGCGGAGAGACACCCGCCATCATGGCCATCATCGGCGGCACGTTGCGGAACTCGAAGCGCCCGCTCAGACGATTCAGGAAGGCCTGCTGACCCGGTACGGTCTGCAGTTCCTGGATGGTCAGATCAGTGATGTCGGCACCATCGAGAATCATCTGGCCATCACCTTGCATGTCGACACCGAAGGCATCGCTCTTGGCATTCAGCGATTCCAGCGTCATGCGCGGAGAGGTGCTCAGCATGGTGAACAGCGGCGCTTCGACCTTCTCGAGGATGGCGACCTGCTGCTCTTCGCTCAGCTCCTCGAACGGCTTGCCCGCTTCTTCCAGCAAGCCCTGCAGCTGGGTGATGAAGTCATAGACGGCCGCACCCTGCAGACGGTCGATCGAGATGGACACGTCGCCGCTGGCCATCTGCTGATCACCCGCACTGACATCCTGCACCGACAGCTTCATCAGATAGCGCAGCTCGGTCGGGTCCAGACGCGTTTCGCCGCTGTAACGGATGTCGCTGGCGACCACCGGCGGCTGACCGGTGCCGTTGTCGATGGTCAGGGTGTCCAGCACGATCTTGTCGTCCTGGCGGAAGTCATTGTCCGCCCCGCGATAGATGCCGTTGAGGCTCAGGGTGCCGACGCTGACCTTCTCGGCGCCATTGGTGATATCGAACGGCGTGATCTCACCATCCACGGTAATTTCCGGGGTGTCACCGCCATCGTGGGAGGCCAGCAGCTCACCGCCCTGGAAGTCGATGCGCGTGCCGCTCTCCGAGTCCTGCCAGTCGAAGGCCGGCAAGGTCAGGGTGGTGTCGCTGGCGCCGCTGAAGTTGTCGACGCTGCCATCGAAGGCGATCGCCTTGCCATCGCCGAGCACTTCGGCGAAGACATCGCGTGACGGCGTACCGTACAGCACCTTGACGTTGCCCTGCATGGTGGTCGACAGCAGGCCGTGGCCGGCTTCATAGGGCAGTACGATGCGCATGGGACCTTCACCGTCCCCGGTGGCGAGTTCCATCTCTACCCGGCCCGTGGAGCCGAACCAGCCGCTGTCGACATCCTCACGGGTCGCCTTGATGTCGGAGCTCCTGTCGAGCTCTGCCACCATGCGGGCCATCTCATCTTCAAAGCGCTGGCTTGAGTAAGCCACGCCGCCGACATAGCCGGCTGCCCCGATGACGACCACTGCCGTCGCGGTTACCAGTCCCTTGCCCATCGCATTAACCCTTGTCCGTTATTGGAGCATCACACCGTCTGCGCGGTGCCTCTTGTCGCATCTGCTTCCATCAGTGAAACATGTGCGTGAGCCTCGCCACCAAGGCAGCGAAGCGTCAGTGCAACCACAGCCACAGATGCATCGTCGACCAGGCATAGATACCGGCGAAGACGTCATCCAGCATGATGCCGAAGCCACCGGCAACCCGGCGGTCGGCCCAGCGAATCGGCCATGGCTTGAGAATATCGAAGACCCGGAAGACCACGAAGCCCCACAGCGCTGCCTGCCAAGAGAATGGCACGGCGGCCATCGTGATCCAATAGCCGACGAATTCGTCCCAGACGATCCCGGAGTGATCATGCACACCGAGATCGCGCGAGGTGCGATCACAGATCCAGATCCCGACCAGCGACGCGACCAGCACGATGGCCAGATACGGCCACAGCGTGAGGTTGGTCATCAGCCAGTAGAACGGGATTGCCGCGAGAGTACCGAAGGTGCCCGGTGCAAAGGGCGCGGTACCACTGCCCAGACCGAAGGCCAGGAAGTGGACGGGGCGCCGCCAGACACTGGCGGGAGCGCGATTCATGGTGCCACCCCGTTCGCGTTGCGTGGCGACGCATCGCCGCCGGAGCCGTCTGCCCTAGAAGCCTGCGTGGCAGAGACCTGTGTGTCAGAGCCCTGTGTGACAGAAGCCTGCGAGGCAGAGAAATGCTGCCAGCTCTGGCCCGTCGCTGCCTGCTCAACGCCCTTGTCCATCAGCATCACGCGCGGCGCATCGCTGCCCGCCGCCTGCATGCGACCGATGACATTCAAGGACAGATTGAGCGAGCGCAGGGCGAGCCTGGCCGTCTCGAGATTCTCTTGGGGCAGCGTGAGCAACAGCTCGTAATCGTCGCCGCCATTGAGGACCGCCTCGCGGGCACCCTGCTCGCCCAGCGCCGTGACCAGCTCCGGCGCCAGCGGCAGTTCGCCAAGCTCCAGCGACGCCGACAGCTGACTGGCACGACAGATGTGTGCCAGGTCGCCCATCACGCCATCGGAGACATCCAGGCCCGCACTGGCCAGCTCACGCAGCGCCAGCCCCGCATCGACCCGCGGTTCTGGTCGCAGGTAGGCCGCCAGGCAAGGATTCAGCACATCGCGTACGCCATCCTGCCAGGCCTTGAGGCCAGCATGCGCCAGCCCCGGCAGGCCGGTGACCGCGATGAGATCCCCCTCACGGGCGCCGTCACGCCGAAGAATCGGGCGGGTCACGCTATCGGCCTGCTGGGCAGGCTCGAGTACGCACGGCAGCTCGCCATGCACGGTGATCGTGATGGAGAGCGGGCCGCGCGTGACGTCGCCGCCTACCAGCGCGATGCCGTAGCGATCCGCCAGCGCGTGGAAACCGGCTGCAAAACCATGCAGCCAGTCTTCATCCACGTCCGGCAACGTCAGGGCCAGCAACGCCCAGCGCGGGGTCGCGCCCATCGCCGCCAGATCAGACAGATTGACGGCCAGGGCGCGATGGCCAATGGACGCCGCAGGCGCATCCGGCGGGAAGTGCACCCCCGCCACCGAGGTATCGACACTGACCGCCATCTGCATGCCATCACTGGCGGCAAGAAGTGCACAGTCGTCACCCGGCCCCAGCAACACGCCCGGTGCCCCGGACAGATCGCGCTGGAAGTAGCGGGCAATCAGCTCGAATTCACCTGGCATGTCAGCGCAGGCGGGCCTGGGTCACCTCGGCACTGCGCAGCTTGACTGCCAGCTTGTCGAGGATCCCGTTGACGTACTTGTGCCCGTCGGTGGCACCGAAGGTCTTGGCCAGCTCGACCCCTTCGTTGATCGCCACGCGATACGGCACTTCCATGCGCTTGGACAGCTCGTAAGCGCCCAGACGCAGGATGGCCAGCTCGATCTCGTCGAGATCCTGCAGGCGACGGTCGAGCAGCGGGCTGATGCTGGCATCCAGTTCTTTCTGGAAGCGCGGCACGTTGTGCAGCAGCTCGTGGAACAGGGCCTGGTCGGCGATGCGCATCACCTCGACCCAGTTCTCGTGCAGCTCGACGTCATCGTCGACCTTTTGACCACGGAACTCGGCTTCGATGGTGGTCATGTTCTTGCCGGTCATCTGCCACTGGTAGATGCCCTGCACGGCCAGCTCGCGAGCGGCGCGACGCGCCTGCTGCTGCTTGGACGGCTCGCGCTCGGTACGTTCCTTGCGTTCGCTCACGCGTCACCTCCCATGGCCTTGAGCAGGGAGACCATTTCCATCGCCGCCATGGCCGCTTCGGTACCCTTGTTGCCAGCCTTGGTGCCGGCACGCTCGATGGCCTGCTCGATGGAATTCACCGTCAGCACGCCATTGGCGACCGGGGTGTCGAATTCGAGCTGCAGACGCGACAGCGCGGAGTTGCATTCACCGGCGACATATTCGAAGTGCGGCGTACCACCGCGGATCACCGCGCCCAGCGTGATGACAGCGTGCGGCTTGACCTTGGCCAGCACGGCCTTGACGGCCAGCGGAATTTCCCAGGCACCCGGCACGTGGATCAGGTCGATGTTTTCCTCATCGACGCCGTGGCGTACGAGAGAATCGACCGCGCCTTCCACCAGGCTGTCGACGACATGGTGGTTGAAACGCCCGACGACGATGACGTAACGGCCATCGACATTGGTGAAAGTGCCTTCGAGTTGAGCAATCGGTTGCATGGTCAGTCCACAATGCTAGCGCCCCGGAGAACCGGGGCGGGGATATCAATCATACCGGGGAAGGCCGCCAGAAGTGCGCAACCTCCCCCGCCATTTGGGGTGCCGAAGCGCTTACGCGCCTGCGGCGTCTGCGCCTGTCTCGCCTGCCGTGTCATCACTGCCGACCAGTTCGACCACTTCGAGGCCAAACCCGGACAGGGCAGAGAACTTCCACGGCGAGCTGAGCAGACGCATCCGGCCGACACCGAGATCCCGAAGGATCTGGGCACCGGTACCGGTGGTCAGATAATTGCCCGCACCATCGGATTCGTTGGTGCGCGGCGTACGACGTCGTCCGAGGAAGACATCGAGACGATCCTTGTAATCCATCGCGTCGCTGCCGGTGTCCAGCAGTACCAGCACGCCGGCATCGGCGGCGGCGACTTCGGCGAGCGCATCATTGAGCGCCCAGCTGCTGCTGCCCGGCTGACGCAGGGTCAGCAGGTCGCGCATCGGGTCCTGCACGTGCACGCGCACGGTGGTCAGAGACTCGGCGTCCGGCGTGCCCTTGACCAGCGCCAGGTGGTGACGGCCCTGGATGCGATCGCTGAAGCAATGCAGCGTCAGCTCGCCGAAGGCGGTCTCGACCTGCTCGCTGTCCAGCACTTCCACGGTCTGCTCATTGTGGATGCGATATTCGATCAGGTCCGCAATGGTGCCGACCTTGAGGTCATGCTCGGCGGCGAAGCGCTCGAGCTCTTCACGACGCGCCATGCTGCCGTCGTCGTTCATGACCTCACAGATCACGCCGGTCGCGCCAAAGCCCGCCATGGACGCCAGGTCACAGGCCGCCTCGGTATGGCCGGCACGACGCAGCACGCCACCCGGTTCCGCCATCAGCGGGAAGATGTGCCCCGGCTGGACGATGTCCTGCGGGCGCGCATTGCGCGCGGCGGCAGCCTGCACGGTACGGGCGCGGTCAGCCGCCGAGATGCCGGTGGTGACGCCTTCGGTGGCCTCGATGGAGAGCGTGAACTTGGTGCCGAAGCCGGAACCGTTGGCCTGAACCATCAGTGGCAGCTGGAGCTGTTCGCAATGCTCACGCGACATCGGCATGCAGATCAAGCCACGCGCGTGGCGTGCCATGAAGTTGATGTGCTCGGCTGTCACGGCTTCCGCGGCGATGATGATGTCGCCTTCATTCTCACGATCCTCGTCATCCATGAGGATGACCATCTTGCCTTGCCGGATATCCTCGACGAGTGCTGCGATGCCTGATAGCGCCATGCTTGCTCCACTTTACGGGCTGCGCCGGCCCATGCCGGACCCACGCGTATTATCAAAAAGTCGGGCGTCAGGGTACCCCGCCACCCCGTTTTGCGCCAGCACCCAGCGACGCCGCTGTCGCCAGACGGCGGCAAGTGCTTGCGTGACAAGAAGAAATCAGTCGCCGCTCTCCTGCGGGTCTGGCGATGCTACCGGCACTGCGGTGATGCGCCAATCACGCCCCACCGCCCGGATACCGCGAATCTCGACCCGTCGCTGCTGCGCCATGTGATCCAGCCCCGGCAGCGCCAGCAGCGGGCGAGCCTCGCCCCCCAGCAGCGTCGGTGCCATGAATATCTGCATCTCATCGACCAGCCCCGCATTAATCATGGCCCCGGCCAGCACCGCGCCGGTTTCCAGCAGCACCTCGTTGGCCTGCTCGTGCTCGGCCAGATAGCGCAGCAGGGCCTCGAGGTCCACGCGTCCATCTTCGCCGGCCGGCAGCGCCAACACCTCGGCACCGGCCGCCTCCAACAAGGTACGTCGCTCAGCCAGCGCCGCTGTCTCATCCGCGACACATACCAGCAGCGTACGACCGGATTGCGCCAGAATGCGCGCCGCCAGCGGCAGACGCAGATGGCTGTCCACCACCACGCGCAACGGCTGACGCGCCACCAGCGCCTCGAGCCCCAGCGGATGGTCTTCGAGCCCGAGCTGGTCGGCGCGCACATTGAGACGCGAATCATCGAAGATGACCGACTCGATGCCGCTCATCACCACGCTGGAGCGCGCGCGCAGACGCTGCACGGCACTGCGCGCTTCGGGGCCGGTGATCCACTGGGATTCGCCGGAAGCCATCGCCGTGCGCCCGTCCAGACTCATGGCCTGCTTGAGGCGCACGAAGGGCCGACCGCGCTCCATGCGTGACAGGAAGCCGGGATTGAGCGCTCGCGCCTCCTGCTCCATCACCCCGACCGTCACCGCGATGCCCGCGCCCTGCAGCAGCGCGATGCCGCGCCCGGCAACCTGCGGATTCGGATCACGCATCGCGATCACCACCCGCGAGACGCCCGCCGCGATCAGGGCCAGTGAGCAAGGGCCGGTACGCCCGGTGTGGGAGCAGGGCTCCAGCGTCACATAGGCCACGCAGCCCAGCGCGCGCTCGCCTGCCTCTGCCAGCGCATTGACCTCGGCATGCCCTTCCCCGGCACGCACGTGAAAGCCGCTCGCGATCACCTCGTCGGTCTCGGCCTCTACCAGGACACAGCCGACACGCGGATTGGGCTGCGTCGTGTAGCTGCCCAGTCGTGCCAGGCGCAGGGCGTGGGCCATGTGGCGCGCATCACGCGCCGAGGGAGCACTGCGGTCGTGAGAGTGGCTGTCACGGGGAGCATGAGAAGCATGAGGAGAAAGAGACATGCGATACCTTGGCGTGAAACGAGAGAAGGTCAGGCGTTGCCCAGACGGCAGACAATACCCCGAGGCCTGAGCCACGCAGCGTGACGCGACAGGGCCAGCAGGCGCAGGCCTCGAGGGCATCTGCAAGGATGCCTGTGGCGAGGCATCAGGGCCGCGCGTCTTCCTCGCCCGGCAGGAAGCTGGGTTCCTGGGCGAGACGGTCAATCTCGGCGCGGAACTCATCAAGATCCTGGAAGCGACGATAGACCGAAGCGAAGCGGATATAGGCGACCTGATCCAGCCGCTTGAGCTGCTGCATGACCTCATCACCGATGCGCCGCGCCTCGATCTCACGTTCGCCGGTGGCACGCAGACGCTGACGAATGCGCTCCACCGCGGCCTCGATCAGCTCGGAGGAAACCGGGCGCTTTTCCAGCGCGCGCAGCATGCCGGCACGCAGCTTGTGCTCATCGAAGCTCTCACGCGAACCGTCGCCCTTGACCACGCGCGGCATGACCAGCTCCGCCGTTTCGTAGGTCGTGAAACGCTCACCGCAGGCCGCGCACTGGCGACGCCGCCGCACCTGGTCACCCTCGACCACCAGTCGGGAATCCGTGACCTTGGTTTCATGAGTTCCACAGAAGGGACAGTGCATGTTGGAGAGCCTGCTTGGGTGCGAGGTGGCTGCGGCCCCGCGCGAAGCACAGCGAGGAAGTGGCGCAGCGCAGCCGAATGACAGCGAATGGCGGGTATTGTAACCGTTAAGGCACCGCCACGGGAGCCTATGTCAGCCCCGACATGACTGAACTAGCCTTGAGGAGCGCCCAAGGGGCGACAGGAGTTTCCTGGATTGTCGCCCCGGGGGGGCGGACACCGCGGCGAAAGCGTCCATCAACCTGCCGGCAGGCTTGAAATCCCCGCCCGATAACCGAAAGATGACATCAGGGTGCAGCGCCTCACAAGGACGCTTGCCCGAGCCGTGAAATCCTTTCACGACTGGCGGCAGATGATCTCTGCCGCGAGATTGATCACGATGACGCAAGGAGCTGCGACATGGGAATCATTGCATGGATCATATTCGGTCTTATTGCCGGCATCATCGCCAAGGTGATCGTGCCCGGCAAGGACCCGGGTGGCATCATCGTCACCAGCATCATCGGCATCCTGGGTGCCGTTGTCGGTGGCTGGGTCGGCACCCTGATGGGCTTCGGTGAAGTGACGGGATTCAATCTGGCCAGCTTTGTCATTGCCGTGCTCGGCGCCGTCATTCTGCTGATTCTGTATCGCGTGCTGCGCAAGTAAAGCATGTCATGAAGCGCAGTGGCGTCAGCTGGCCGCAGGCCACATGACGCCAGACAGGACGGCCAGCCGGCACATGCAGGCTGGCCGTCCTGCCTTGCAGGCTTGACGAATCTGGCCCGAGGCGTGCATGACTCATGAGTAAAGGCGCCAGGCCGTCACCCACGGGCGCCGCTGAGCGATGCGCCATTCAGGGATTTCACCAAGCGACGGCCAGCCGACTTCATCTGATATGTGATTTCCAGTCTTGCCACCGGCCCCGCAGGATTGCACCGGCGGGCTTCCCGAAGATCACCCGCGACACGCTCTGCCATTGCGGCTCACGAGGCAGAGTCTGACCGCTTTTGCTGCCACGAGGATTGCCCATGTCCGATACGTCATCTCCCGATCACTCGACATCCACTGCCTCAGATCCTGCGCCGAGCGAGGGCAGCGCCAGGCCACGCGCCAGAGTCTCTCTCGCCAAACGTCTCTCGCAAGCTGATTTCCAGGCGCACGCCACACGCCTGCTCGCCGAGATCTACCCACAGCGTCATGAAGAAGTCCTCAGACGCCTGGAGACGGTGCTGGATTTCCATCGCACGCGCCTCAACCCCCGCGTACCGGAAGGCGAGCCGCTCTGGAGCGAGCGCGACCAGTGGCTGATCACCTACGGCGACAGCCTGCAGCAGGAAGGCGAGGCGCCACTGGCGACCCTGCACGACTTCCTCGCCAGCCGACTGGACGACAGCCTGTCCGGTGTCCACGTGCTGCCCTTCTTTCCGTGGAGCAGCGATGACGGCTTCAGCGTCATCCACTATCGCGAGGTCAATCCGGTCCTCGGCGACTGGCAGGACATCCGGCGCCTGAGTGAGCAGCGCGACCTGATGGCAGACCTGGTCATCAATCACTGCTCGCGCGAGTCACTGTGGTTCGCCGATTATCTGGCCGGCGTGCAGCCCGGCCGCGACTACTTCATCGAGATGGACCCCGACACCGATGTCTCCGAGGTCGTGCGCCCGCGTCCATCTGCCCTGCTCACGCCGGTGCATACCCGTCGTGGCCTGCGCCATCTTTGGGCAACCTTCTCGGATGACCAGATCGACCTGAACTTCGCCAATCCCGATGTGCTGCTCGAGTTCATCGGCATCCTGCTTTACTACCTCGAGCAGGGCGCGGGCATCATCCGCCTCGATGCGGTGGCATTCCTGTGGAAACGCCAGGGCACCTCCTGCATCCACCTGCCGGAGACACACGCCGTGGTGCGCCTGCTGCGCGCCATCGTCGACCATCTGGCGCCGGGCAGCCTGTTGATCACCGAAACCAACGTGCCCCACGCCGAGAACATGTCCTACTTCGGGCTCGATCGCCTGTCACAGCACGACCTCACCGCCATCGAGGGCAGCGCCCAGGCCGATGAAGCGCACCTGATCTATCAGTTCACGCTGCCGCCGCTGACGCTGCACACCCTGACCTCCGGCGATGCCAGCGCCCTGACCCAGTGGGCCACCAGCCTGCCGTCCCTGCCTTCCGGCTGCAGCTACTTCAACTTCACCGCCAGTCACGACGGTATCGGCGTTCGCGCCCTTGAGGGCCTGCTGCCCGACCACGAGCGCGACACCCTGGTGCGGCTGGTGCATGACTTCGGTGGCTACGTCAGCATGCGCGCCAACCCGGGCCGCGCCGACACCCCCTATGAGCTCAACATCAGCTACTTCGATGCGCTCAAGGGCACGCGGCGCGGCCAGGACCCGTGGCAGATCGAGCGCTTCATCGCCAGCCAGACCCTGATGCTGAGCCTGCAGGGCATCCCGGGGCTGTACATCCACTCGCTGACCGCGACTCCCAACCACCAGGAAGGCGTCGAGCGCGATGGCCATCTGCGCGCCATCAACCGCCGCAAATGGCAGCGTGATGAACTGGAAGCGCTGCTGGCAAGCCCCAACACCGCGACCCATGAGGTCTTCCACGCCCTCAAGCGCCGCATGGCACTGCGCCGCAACGAACCCTGCTTCCACCCGGATGCCGACCAGAATGTCTTCGATGTCGGCCCGGATTTCTTCGTCTTCGAGCGCGTCACCCATGAAGGGCGACGCCTGCTGTTCGCCCTCAATGTCACCGATCAGCCGCGCGTACTGCCGCTGCCGGAAAGCTGGCAAGGCGTCGCGCTGACCGACCACCTGTGCCACGACAAGGCCTACGACCCCACCATGGCTCGCCGTCCCTATCAGGCGGCCTGGCTGATGGAGCAAACAGTGCGCCCGCCGGCCATCGAGGTCGTCTGACGCCCGCGTTTCTTCCTCTGCCTACGACAACGGGGCTGCCAGTGGCAGCCCCGTTGTCGTAGGTCTTGCTGTTTCCCGCCGCGAGCCTTACTGGTTGTCCAGCTCCACCGCTTCGTGCATGCGCTCGAGCAGGTCCGGCACGGCAGACTGCACCCGGTTCCAGCTCGGGATGAAGGGCTTGTCGCGCGGATTGTCGAGGAAGGCGCTGCCGGCATCCATGATGTTGGCGGCGAACAGCTCCACCGCCGCTTCCTCACTGTGGCGGTCCACCGTCAGGCCATTCATGACGGCATCGTTGTAGTAGGTCTCGATCAGGTCCAGCGCGATACGGTAGTAGGTGGCCTTGATGGTGCGGAAGGTCTCGCCGTGCATCTCGACGCCCAGCGTGGCCAGCTTGCGATACATGGCCTTGGCGATGTCCAAACTCATGCGATTCAAACCGCCCAGCGCATCTTCCTCGGACAGCGGCTGGTGCTTGTGATCGTAGGCATCGGCGATGTCCACCTGACACAGACGCTTGGTGGAGTAGTTGCGATGGACCTCGGACAGCACGCCGATCTCCAGCCCCCAGTCACTGGGAATGCGGATGTCCGCCAGCACGTCGGTGCGCATCGAGAATTCGCCGGACAGCGGATAACGATAGCTGTCGAGATAATCCAGGTACGGCAGCGGGCCATAGACCTTCTTGAGCGCACGGATCAACGGCGTGACCATCAGGCGTGCCACGCGGCCGTTCAGCTTGCCCTGGGCGATGCGCGAGTAGTAGCCCTTGCAGAACTCGTAGTTGAACTGCGGATGGGCTACCGGGTAGATCAGGCGCGCCAGCAGGCCGCGGTCATAGGTGACGATATCGCAGTCATGCAGTGCCACCGCCTCGGCGATGCCCGAGGCCTGGACGTAGCCTGAGCAGTACCAGACATTGCGCCCCTTGCCGGCTTCCATCGGCGCCAGGCCATGCTCGGTCAGCTCCTCATCCAGCGCCCGCAGACGCGGGCCGTCGTTCCACAGGATGCGGTGATGCTGCGGCAGATGTGAGAAGAACTCCTTGGCATGCTCGAACTGGTCACGGTCGGCGCGGTCCAGCCCGATCACGATCTCGCTGAGGTAGGGCACCTGCGCCAGCTCCTCGACGATATGCTTGAGCGCCGGGCCTTCCAGCTCGGAATACAGCGACGGCAGAATCAGGCTCATCGGTCGCTTGCGGGAGAAGCGCATCAGGTCCGCTTCGAGATCTTCCACCGGACGATCGGTCAGGTTATGGAAGTTGGTGATGATGCCATTCTGGTAAAAATCGCTCATGTCAGCTCCTTGTCATGCCGAAGACACGCATCAGGCAGGCGTCAGGCGCCCAGACCTCTGGATGTCCATTCTTCCGGCTGGCCATTGGCCAGCCAGTGACGCAATCCCTCGACCCATCCCTGCGGTCCGGGGAGATTGGCGCGAAAACAGCGGCGCTCATCCGCCAGTAGCGGATAATCGGCAAGCTCCCGATCACGCTGAGAGGTATCACCGACGCCGGGGATCAGCACAGCGTTGTCGACCGCGGCCAGCAGTGGCAGGTCATTGGCGCCATCGCCGAAGCCCAGCGTCCAGGGGCGCACCCGCTCGTAGAGCCGGTAGCGGGCGATCAGATAGCGCGCTGCCACGCCCTTGTCGCTGTCCCCGGTCACGTGATGGAAGCGCCCACCACGTGTCAGCTTGAGGCCATGGCTGGCCAGACGCGTGCGAAAGTCCTCGAGACGCTCCGGCGCGTCACGCCACACCAGCGGTTCACTGGCATCACGCTGTCCCGCCAGGGCCGCGTCGCCCTCCCCCAGCCCCGTCAGCTCGCTGATTCTCGCCACCGACATCGAGGCAAAGCCCTCGAAGGCGAACTCCCCGCTCAGCTCCTCCAGCACCGCGAGAATCCTGTCGCGGGGCATCGCCACCGCGATACGACACAGGCCGTGTGCGTCCGGGGCGCTGGCCTCTTCCAGCGGGTAGGCACTCAGCCAATCGGCCGGCAACGCCACCACGCCGCCGTTTTCGGCGATCCACGGCTGGCCCGCCAAGCCCAGCGAGTCCATCAGCGGCGCCAGTTCGGCCGCCGTCTTGGAGGTGTTGGGGACGATCCAGGCACCGCGCGCGCGCAGGCGGGTCAGCCAGCTGCGCGCCGCCCCAGGCGAGTAATCGTGGTGATCCAGCAGCGAGCCATCCAGATCGGTCAGCAACAACAGCGGTGCTTGAGTCTCTGACATGTGAACTCTCCTCGTGAAGTGCTGCAGCGTGTCGGGGGTCACCTCGACAGGATCTCGTGGCACCGGACAGGCATTGCAAGAGCATTGCAGGGAATGTGCCAAGATGGTGCAGCTGCCATGACAGCCTGCCCCTTCTCACCGTGGCTGTGTTTGTGCGTCCGCTCATTTGCACCATAAAAGAGCACAAAGCCTGCCATGCATGCCCCCTCGCCACACGACGGCGCAAATCTTTCGTCACCAACGACGACGCCCTCGCATCTGCGAGGGCGTCGAGTCTACGGCTAAGTCTGTTGAGACTAGACCAGCCACAGCGACAGTTGCGGCCACAGCAGCAACATCGCCAGCACGCACAGCTGGATGGCGATGAACGGCAGCAGCGAGACGAAGATATCCTTGAGACTGATGCCTTCCGGTGCCACGCCTTTCAGATAGAAGGCGGCAGGCCCGAAGGGTGGCGACAGGAAGGACACCTGCATGTTGACCGCGAACAGCACACCGAACCATACCGGGTCGTAGCCGAGCTGCACGATGATCGGCACGAAGATCGGCAGGGTCAGCATCGCGATGCCGATCCAGTCGAGGAACAGCCCCAGCAGCAGCAGGATCGCCATCATCACCATGATGATCGCCAGCGGCGGGATATCCAGGCCGAGAATCATGCTCGACACGAAGCGGTTGCCGCCCATCAGGTTGTAGACCCCGACCAGTGCCGCCGCGCCGATACCGATCCAGATGATCATGCCGCAGGTGTTCATGGTCTGGGACAGCGCACGCTGCATCAGGGTGATGGAGAACTCGCCGCGCAGCATCACCGCCACCAGCACGCCGAAGCTGCCCATCGCCGCGGCTTCGGTCACCGAGGCCACGCCACCGTAGATGGAGCCCAGCACCAGCCCCGCGATGACCGCCGGCACACCGATGGCCTTGAGCAGCTCACGCTTGCTCTGGAAGCTGGCGCGGCGCTCCTCCTCGGGCATCACCGGCCCCAGTGAAGGGTTGCGCAGGCAGCGGATCAGCACGTAGATGATGTAGCTTGCCATCAGCACGATGGCCGGGGTGATCGCCGCGGTGAACAGGTCCGCGATCGACTGGTTGGCGATCAGGCCATAGATGATCAGCACGATGGAGGGCGGCATCATGGTGCCCAGCGAGCCGCCGGCACACACCACGCCGATGGCGATGTGCTTGTCATAGCCGAGCCTGAGCATCTGCGGCAGTGCCAGAATCCCCAGCAGCACGATCTCGCCGCCGATGATGCCGGACATCGCGGCGAGGAAGAACGCCACCACGATGGTCTGGATCGCCACGCCGCCGGGCAGTCGCCCTGCCATCACGCGCATGGCATTGAACAGGTCCTTGGCGATCCCCGAGCGATCCAGCAGCGAGGCCATCAACACGAACATCGGCACCGCCACCAGCGAATACTCGGTGACGAAGCCATAGACACGACTGGTGACCAGCGGCAGCGCCATCGGGCCGAACCAGCCGAAGGTGTAGGCCAGCGCGACCAGGCCGGTGACGAAGGCCAGCGGCAGGCCGGTGACCAGCAGCGCGAAGATGCCGCCGACCAGCAGCATCGTAGCCGTTGCAATATCCATCAGCGCGGCTCCTTGTGGTCAGCTGTGGCGTCGGGAGCGGCATCGGAAGTGGCGTCGGATGCGCCACTTCCCTCACTGCCGCCCTCGGGCGGGCGGGGCGAGAAGAAGGTCTGGTAGAGATGCCACAGCGCCTGCAGGGTCATCACCGCCAGCGCGAACAGGATCACGCCCTTGGTCAGCGCCGGAAACGGCGGATTCCATGAGGTGCCGGATCGCTCCAGCTGCCACTCGCCCAGCGGACTGTGCGAGGCACGCCAGAACATCACCCAGCCCGCATAGCTCATCGCCAGACAGAAGACGAACGTCATCACGTCATTGAAACAGTCCAGCACGTAGCGAAAGCGCGTGCCGACCAGGTCGTAGAGCACACGCACGCGAATATGGCGATTGTTGGCCAGGGCCGCCGGGCCGCCCAGCGCGAAGCTGGTCGCGACCAGGAAGATCACCGTCTCGTGCACCCAGGAGGTCGGCGAATCGAGGCCGTAGCGCATCACCACCTCGAACACGCTGATCGCCATCGCCAGCAATACCAGCCACGCCGCGGCGCGCGTGCCCTTGCCCACCAGGCGGTCCAGCGGCGTCCGCGTGCCCAGATTCGGGTCGTGGTCATCCGACGCCTCGGGTAGCCCCGGCGACGCCACATCATGTTCTGCCATATCGAATTCCTTGCTGACTCGCTGCCTCAAGGAGAATCGGCGCGCCCAGTGAGCACGCCGACCTTGATCTCCCGCGTCTTTATCGTTCTGCGATCGTGTGGCCAAAAGCGTGGTTAGCTGATGCCTCTTGCCACACGGCGGCTGGCGCCCATCCCGCGCGCCAGCGGGCTCACATCAGGTTGCGGTCGGTCAGGAAGCTGACCACGGACTCGTAGACCTTGCCGGTCAGCTCATTCTTCTCGGCCCACACCTTCCACTCCTGCTGCGCGATGCGACGGAACTTGGCGCGCTCCTCCGGCGCCATGTCGATCACCTCAATATCCGGATTGGCACGCGCCGCGCTCACCGCCTTGATGTCACGCGCCTTGAGGGTGAAGACCATGTCGTAGGCCATCGCATCGGTGGCGCTCTCCATGATCGCCTTGAGATCCGCCGGCAGGCCGTCCCAGATGCCCTTGTTCATCGACACCGCCACCATCGGCAGGGAGTGGAAGCCCGGGTAGGACGGGTACTTGGCGAAGCTGTGCAGGCCCTGGTCATCATTGGTGGCGAAGACGGTGTAATCCGCCGCGTCGATCACGCCCTTCTCCAGACCGGTGTAGACCTCGGAGCCCGGCAGGTTGACGGGCGCCGCGCCAGCTTTCTGGAAAATGTTGTAGACCATGCCTTCCGGGGCACGCACCTTGAGGCCCTTGAGGTCATCGACGGTGCGTACCGGCTTCTTGGAGACGAAGGACTCAAGCCCGGTGGCGCCCGCGCCGATCAGGTGCACGCCGTAGGGCTCGACCAGCTCGTTGTAGAGCTCCTCACCGCCGCCGTGCTGCATGTACTCGAGATATTCCAGCGGGTCACCCCAGGCGCCCACCAGATTGCCCAGCATGCCGAAGGCCGGATTCTGGCCCGAGAAGTAGGACGGATCGGTCAGGTGGCCCTGCAGGATGCCGGCGCTGACGGCGTCCAGCGTCTGGTTGGCCTGCACCACGGCATTGACCGGCAGGATCTCGATGGCGATGCGGCCATCCGACATGGTCTTGATGCTGTCGGCCCAGGCCTTCTTGACCTCGAACTGCGGCTCCCCGGCCGTCTCGGAGGTCTGGAAGGTCCATTCATACTCGGCGGCCCAGCTCGGTGTGGCGATCAGCGTGGCGGCCACGGCGGTGGACAGAGCCAGCGCCTTGAGCGTGACACGGGCGGGAGCGGCAGTGGTGCGCGGCGAGGTAGTGGTGAGCGGCGAGATAGTGGAACGCGGCATGGTGAAACTCCTGGCTTGTTGTTATGACGTTCTAGGGTCAGTGGAAGACGTGCAGGCACTTCCCGGCGTGGCGAAACGCCGCGAGGTGCCGTTCACTCGCTTGATAGCGGTGCAGACAGGCTGGGCAGCTGGCCGAAGCGGCGCAGCAGCTCCAGCGGTTCCTGGGCGCGCCCGGCGGGATGGCTGCCTTCAGAGGCCGCAGGCATGGCAAGCCCGAGGTCCTGACCGGTGCGGTCCAGCACATGCAGGGTCGCGGCGTGGGCGGCATCGGGCTGGCGCAGACGAATCGCCTCCATCACCGCGCGATGGCGGCCGAGGCTGTCGCCCAGCTCCGAGGCATTGTGATTGGAAGTCGCCACCAGCAGGCTGATCGACGGCTTGAGCACATGGCCAAGCTGCGCCCAGATGACGTTGTGGGTCGCGGCGAAGATGGCGTCGTGGAAGGCGATATCGGCGCGGTCGAACTCCTCCATGGCGCTGCCGCCATGCACCGCTGCGGCCATGCCGTCGTAGGCCTGCTCGATGGCGGACAGGTCCTGGGCGGTGGCCTCGGTGGCTGCCAGAGCGGCGACGAAGGGTTCGATGGAGATACGGAAGGCGTAGATGTCCCGCGCCAGCTGCGGATGCGGCATCGCGTAGCGCGTCATCCAGCCGGTCACGCGCGGATCGAGCAGATGCCACTCGCTGAGCGGATTGACGCGGGTGCCCTGGCCGGTGGTGCGGGTGAGAATCCCGGCATTGACCAGGCTCTGGATCGCGGTGCGCACGGTGGCGCGGCTCTGGGCGTGCTGATCACACAGGTCCAGCTCACGAGGAATCAGGCTGCCCGGCGGGTAGCGATTCTCGAAGATGGCCTGCGCCAGCCATTCGGCGACATCGACACGCGCGGTCGAGGTGTCTCCAGCTGAGGCAGACGCTGTGGATACGGGCGTTGAAGAAGAGGCATTGGTGCGCGGGCTGCCGCCAGCGGCACTCGTGGGAGGCGTGGTCATGATCGAACGTTCCTTGATGGCGTGGCGCGTCATTTGTAGCTCGCGCACATCCTTCATGGGATGCATCGCGGCGCGCTCTTGTCCGTCAAGGAATAGCCCATGTCAGACATGCCAACAAGACACCCTAGACCAAGGGTGGGACCCGACTTTGGTCACACCTTTACGCAAATCCCTGTTGCGAAAGGGCTATTCAGGTACTGGCAATTCCCCCGTGTGCTGGCGTCAGGCCGTGAATCGCACGCGGCCGATCGACACCGTACGCTCGGCACCGCTGTCTGCCACCACCGTTCTCAGCGCTGCCTCGCCTGCCGCGCCGAAGCTGGCCGACAGCTCGATCTGGCTGACGCCCTGGGCGACCAGCTCACTGACCAGCCGCTCGGCCGCCCTCAGCGTCCCCAGCGTGGCGACGGAAATGCGGACCTCGCCGCTGCCCTGACTGCTCAGTGAGGTATTGCCGCTGTTCTCGACCAGGATCAGAAAGGCATGGTGCTGCATGACGGCCATGAAAGCCTCCTTGCACGAAGATGAGCAGAGTGTGTCCGGCATCGAGAATAGCGTAGCGCGTCCGCTCCCGGGCACAGGCTGATCTTTCTGAGCGCTGGTTGACCACTCTCCCACCCCGCTGCGCACCACACCGCTCGGACTCGTCTGGCCGTGGTGCGGGCACAAAAAAACGCCTGCCGCTTGCGCGACAGGCGTTTCTTATCTGGTGCATGACAGCGTTACGCCTCTGTCAGCACTGCTACGGTGAGGGCCAGCCGGGCTGGCACCTCGTCACGCCTCAGGCGTAGACCGGCAGACGTGCACAGACGGCGGAGACCTTGGCCTGCACCTCGGCTTCGGCAGCGGCGGAATCGCCGGCGACCATCGCATCGAGGATATCGCAGATCCAGCCGGCCAGTTCCAAACACTCCTGCTCCTGGAAGCCACGCGTGGTGACGGCCGGGGTACCGATACGCAGACCGGAGGTGACGAACGGCGACTGCGGGTCACCCGGTACGGCGTTCTTGTTGACGGTGATGTGGGCACGGCCCAGCGCAGCGTCAGCGTCCTTGCCGGTCAGGCCCTGCTTGACCAGAGACAGCAGGAACAGGTGGTCTTCGGTGCCGCCGGAGACGACTTCGAAGCCGCGCTCCAGGAACACGGACGCCATCGCCTTGGCGTTCTTGACCACTTGCTTCTGGTAAGTGGTGAAGGCCGGGTCCATCGCTTCCTTGAAGCAGACCGCCTTGGCCGCGATGACGTGCATCAGCGGACCACCCTGGCCGCCCGGGAAGACAGCGGAGTTCAGCTTCTTCTCGATGTCGGCATTGCCTTCGGCGGACAGGATCAGGCCGCCACGCGGACCGCGCAGGGTCTTGTGCGTGGTGGTGGTGACGACGTGGGCGTGGGGCAGCGGGCTCGGGTAGACGCCAGCGGCGACCAGACCGGCCACGTGGGCCATATCGACCAGCAGGTAGGCACCCACTTCGTCGGCGATCTTGCGGAACTCGGCCCAGTCGATGATCTGGGAGTAAGCGGAGAAGCCGGCGATGATCATCTTCGGCTTGTGCTCACGCGCCAGACGCGCGACTTCGGCGTAGTCGATCAGGCCGTTCTCGCCCAGACCGTACTGCACGGCGTTGTAGTGCTTGCCGGAGAAGTTCGGACGTGCACCGTGAGTCAGGTGACCCCCCGCGTCCAGGCTCATGCCCAGAATGGTGTCACCCGGCGAGACCAGCGCCTGGAAGACGGCACTGTTGGCCTGGGAACCGGCGTGCGGCTGAACGTTGGCGTAGGTGGCACCGAACAGTTCGCAGGCACGATCGATGGCCAGCTGCTCGACCTTGTCGACGAACTCGCAACCGCCGTAGTAACGCTTGCCCGGGTAGCCTTCCGCGTACTTGTTGGTCAGCTGGGAGCCTTGCGCCTGGATGACGCGGGGGCTGGCGTAGTTCTCGGAGGCGATCAGCTCGATGTGAGCTTCCTGGCGAACGACTTCGTCGTCCATGGCGCTCAGGAGCGCATCATCAAAACCGGCAATCTGCATGTCACGGGTGAACATCGGGTGTCCTCGCCTGAAGGGTGATGACGACAGCGAATTCCGGCGCGGCCGGCTCGCCATCTGGGGGTAAGATCAGGACCAGCATGATACCTCAGCCAGCGGTCCGATTCACATGAATCAGCATCATTGTTAACGCAAGACGGCCCCATGACCGAGACAACGATCATGAGGCCGCAGGTTGAGGTCGTCAGGTGCCATCATCCGGCGCTGCGATGACGAGGCCTGATGGCGCTCACTGCAGGGCGCGCAGCCCCGCCATCGGCGGCTGACGCCTCACTTCTCTCGACAGCCAGAAGCCCAGCCCGCCGATCAGCACGCCACCCGTCAGCGGCAGCAGCACCCACAGCCACGGATGCAGCACCACCGGCAGCCCCAGCCAGCCGGAATAGAGTCCGACCGCCGCGCCTTCGGCGAGCATCGCCGCCAGCAGCCCACTGAGCAGGCCGAGCAGCACGAACTCAGCGGCCTGCAGGCGGGCCAGCAGCCCCTGACCGGCGCCGAACACCTTGTACAGCGCGCCTTCGTGCTCACGTGCCGGACGACTGGCTACCAGCGCCGCGTAGAGCACGCTGGCCCCCGCCAGCAGCACCAGCCCCAGAATCAGCTCCACCGCGCGCGACACCTGGGCGATCAGCTCCTGCACACGGGTCAGGATGGCGTCGATATTGATCAACGACACGCTGGGGTAGTCGCGCACCAGCGGCGCCAGCTTGCGCTCGTCCTCGAGATGAAACGCCGTCATGTAGCTGTGGGCGAAGCTCTCGAGCGCGCCGGGCGGAAAGATGACGTAGAAGTTGGGCAGGAAGCTGTCCCAGTCGACATGGCGCAGATTGACCACCTGGGCCTTGACGGTCTCGCTGCCGATGGTGAACGACAGGCTGTCACCGATGACCAGCCCCATGCGCTCGGCAAGCTCCTCCTCCATCGACACCGGCACACCCTGAGTGGCGGCGCGGCGACTGCGCGCCTCGCTGTCTGCATCGGCGAAGTCACTGATCGGCGTCCACTCGCCCGCCGACAGGCGGTTGTGGTCCGGCAGATCACGATGCCAGGTCAGGTTCAGCTCACGCTGCGGGACGCCCTGCTGCTCACCGTCCCCCTCGTCGCTGCGCCCTTCCTGCATGCCGCCTGCCGCCGGCTGATCCGACTGGGCTGCCTGCAGGCGCTGCTGGGAGCGTCCCAGCAGGGATTCGCCCTTGAGCGCCGTGATACGACCACGCACCATCGGGTAGAGCTCGCTCTGGCTGTCACCGGCCTGCTCATCCACCATCGCGGTCAGCTGCTCACCGAAGGCCTGCTGCTCTCCGGGCTGGATATTGATCGCGAAGTGATTGGGCGCATCGGTCGGGATCTGCGCCTGCCAGCGGGTGATCAGGTCACCGCGTACCAGCGCGATCAACGCCATCGCCGCGAAGGTCACGGCAAAGGCGACCAGCTGGCCGAGGCTGGCACCGCGCCGCCTGGCCAGCATGCCGCCGGCGAGGCGAATCGGCCGGCTCCAGCCGCCCTGACCGCGCATGCGCGCCACCACCTTGAGCATCAGCGACAGCAGCAGTTGCCCCACAACCATCAGCAGGCCCAGCGCGATGATGCCACCGACCAGCAGGCCGGCCGCCAGCATGAGGTCACCCGAGTAAAGCCACATCAGGGCGCCGAACACCAGACTGGCGATCGCCACCACCACCCACGCCGAGGCAGGCAGCGGGGCCAGTTCACGCCGCAGCACCTTGAGCGCACTGACCTGACGCAGACGCAGCAGCATCGGGCCGGCGAAGCCGACCAGTACCGCCAGCGCCGTCAGAATCCCTAACGCCAGCGGCAGCGGCCCGGGTGCGGGCAGCTCCAGCGGCAGGAAGCGCTCCAGCAGCGCCACCAGCCCCATCTGCCCCAGCAGGCCCAGCACCGCACCCCCGGTACTCGCCAGCAGGGCCAACCAGCCAAGCTGGGCCGCGAACAGCCGTGACAGTTGACGCTGAGAGGCACCGAAGCAGCGCCACAGTGCGGCGCTATCCAGATGCCGCTCCACATAGCGGCGCGTCGACATCGCCACCGCGACCCCGGCCAGCAGCACCGCCACCAGCCCGGCCAGACTCAGGTACTTGTCGGCACGCTCCAGTGAGCGCCCCAGACGCGGGCGGTCTTCGCGCACGTCCTTGAGCCGCACCTCGGCGTTGTCGGCACTCGCCAGCAGCGGCGCGATGGCATCACGCGCCTGCTGAACCGCCGCCGGATCGCCCGCCGCCAGCAGGCGATATTCCATCCGCGAGCCGGGCTGGATCAGACCGGTGGCGTCGAGATCTTCCATGTTGAACATCAGGCGCGGACTGAACTCGGAAAAGCCGCCCTGCTGATCAGGCTCACGCGTGATCAGGCCACTGATGGTGAGCTGCTTGCGTCCGACCGTCAGGGTATCGCCGACCTCGGCCGACAGCGCCATGGCCAGGCGCGGCACGATCCACGCCTCGCCCGGCGGCGGAATCTCCGCGCGTGAACTGGTGCCTGGCGCCTGAGCCTCCTCGCCCGTGGCATCCGACTCCAGCTCCACCCGGCCGGCGAGCGGATAGCCCGGCGACACCGCCTTGAGACTCGACAGCACGAAGCTGTCGCCGTGCGAGGCCATCGAGACCATGCCCAGCTGCGGCGACATCTCAAGCCCCGCTGCGCGGAAGGCCTCGGCAAAACGCGGGTCGAGCGGGTTGCTGGACTCCAGCACCAGGTCCCCGCCGAGCAGCTGGCTCGCCTGGCGATTGAGCCCACGGTCGAGACGGTCCAGGAAGAAGCCGATCATGGTGGTCGCGGCGACCGCCAGCATCAGCGCCAGAAAGAGCGCACGCACATCACTGGCGCGCAGGTCACGCAGCAGGCCACGCAGCGCCAGCGGCAGGCGCGCCCCACGCGGGCGCTGCGCGTTGGCGGAAGATGTCGCCGCGCGGTCAGACACCCGGGACTCAGACATCGTCGCCTCCTTGTGGCGTCGCCACGGCCGGCGCACTCGCCTCATCCTTCCACTCCACCAGCTTGCCGGCCTCGAGATTCAGGCAGCGATCACAGCGCCTGGCCAGCGTCAAATCATGGGTGACCAGAATCAGCGTGGTACCCCGCTCACGGTTGAGGGTGAACAGCAGCTCCGCGATGCGCTCGCCGGTGGCGGTATCCAGATTGCCGGTCGGCTCATCGGCGAACACCAGCCCCGGCCCCGCGACGAAGGCGCGCGCGATGGCCACGCGCTGCTGCTCGCCGCCGGACAGATGACGCGGCAGGTGATCGAGTCGCTCTCCCAGCCCGACCCGCGTCAGCCAGTCACGCGCCTGCGCCTCGATATCGCCCTGCGGGGCCAGCTCCAGCGGCATCAGCACGTTCTCCAGCGCCGTCAGCGTCGGCAGCAGCTGGAAGTTCTGGAACACGAAGCCGACCTGCCCCGCGCGCAGCGCCGCACGGCCATCCTCATCAAGCCCCGCAAGCGAGCTTCCGAACAGGCGGATATCACCCTCGCTCGGGCTGTCCAGACCCGCCAGCAGACCCAGCAGCGTCGACTTGCCGGAACCGCTGGCCCCGATGATGGCGACGCTTTCTCCGGCCTGCACGGCAAGCTCCAGGTCCTCGAGGATGGTCAGGCGCCCTTCGCCACTGGTCACCCGCTGCGCCAGCCCGCTCACTTCCAGCACCGGCGCAGGCGTTGCGCTGGCCTGCGCGTCTGACGAGGTTTGATCCGACGCAGGGGTCGCGTCGTTAATGGAGGCGTTATGTGACATCGTGTCTGCTCGCTTATGGTAGAGAACGGGGTGGGCACGAACTCCAGACCCCGAAACGGGTATGAATAGTGTGCAGATGATGGAGATGATGAATGCAGAAATGGCTAGTGAATCGGCGTGACACCCAGCGCCTGGCGCGCGGTGGCAAAGCCCCCGACACGCCGGGACTCAAGCGGCTGCGCAATGCCCTCGCCAGTTCGGCACTGGCCCTCGTGGCCGTGCTGACGCCTCAGGTGGCGCTGGCCGATGCGCCGGCCCCGTGGCTGGTGGTCGGCGACTCCATCTCGGCCGGCTACGGCATCGACAGCAGCCAGGGCTGGGTCGCGCTGCTTGACGAGCGCCTCGAGGACAGCCTGGGCAGCGATGCGCCTGAGGTCATCAATGCCAGCATCAGCGGCGACACGACCGAAGGCGGCCTCAACCGTCTGCCGGCCCTGCTCGCGCGACACGACCCTTCACTGGTGATGATCGAACTGGGCGGCAACGACGGCCTGCGTGGCCTGCCCCCCGCCCGCATGCAGGCCAATCTGGCCAGCATGATCGAGGCCGTGGAGGACGCCGATGCCCAGCCCGTGCTGCTCGGCATCGAGATTCCGCCCAATTACGGCCCGGCCTACACCGATGCCTTCCGTCAGGTCTACCGGGACCTGGCCGACGAATATTCCGTGCCGCTGGTGCCCTTCATCCTCGAAGGCATCGCCACGGCCCCAGCCAGCGAGAAGCTGATGCAGCAGGACCGCATTCACCCCACCGCCAAGGCGCAACCGCAGCTGCTCGACACCATCTGGCCGACACTCGCACCACTGGCGCAACAAGCGGCGTCAGCGGAGTGATCAATATCAGGCGCGGCGCATGTCACGACAGCTTGCATGCGCCTACCTTGCCGCGAGATGACAATCCGCGCCTGCCTGATCAGTGCCTGTCAGGCAGGCCATCTGGGCCATGAGGCCTTGCAGCGCTGACGTCATCAGCCCGGGTCGTCGGTCGTCGGGGCCAGGCCCCATCCTCACAGGGAGTACTGCCATGAGTAAATCCAACAACAGGAAGGCGGATGCCGGCAAGGCGCATTCGAAGGCCAGGGATGCCAAGCGCAAGGACGCCAAGGGCAAGGCCAGCAAGAAGCACGCCACTGGCGATGCCCCGCGCATGACGCTGGGGCCGGTCTCCAGTGACGCCTACCCCTACGACGAGCGCCTCAAGCGCAAGGTCTATGAGGCCGAGAAGCGCGCGCTGCAGATCGAGCTGCTCAAGGTGCAGCATTGGCTGCGTGACAGCGGCGGGCGTCTGGCCATCGTGTTCGAGGGGCGTGACGCCGCCGGCAAGGGCGGCACCATCAAGCGCTTCATGGAGTATCTCAATCCGCGTTTCGCGCGCATCGTCGCCCTCGACAAGCCCAACGAGACGGAAAAAGGCCAGTGGTATTTCCAGCGCTATGTCTCGCGCTTCCCCACCAGTGGCGAAATCGTGCTGTTCGATCGCAGCTGGTACAACCGCGCGGGGGTCGAGGCGGTGATGGGCTTCGCCACGCCGGAAGAAGTCGAACGATTTCTGGTGCAGGTGCCCCAGCAGGAGCGCCTGTGGGTCGAGGATGGCCTGCACCTGGTCAAGCTGTACTTCTCGGTGTCCCGCGAGGAGCAATCGATCCGCTTCGCCAAGCGCGCCGCCGACCCGCTGACCCACTGGAAGCTGTCACCGATGGACGCCGTGGCGCAGAAGAAATGGGATGAGTACACCAATGCCGCCGAGGCGATGTTCGCACGTACGCACAGCGATCATGCGCCCTGGACGCTGATCCGCTCCGACGACAAGCGCCGGGCCCGTATCGGCGCGCTGCGCCATGTGCTCAGTCAGCTCGACTACCCCGGCAAGGACAAGAAGATGATCGGCACCCCGGACCCGCTGATCGTGGTGGATGCCGATCGCCTCATCCTGCCCGACGACTGACGAGCGAGTGGCGGGCGGTGCGCTGACGGCGCGGCTCGCTCAGGTCGATTGTGACAGCTCCGCCGGCGCCTTCTGCAGCTGCTGCAGGCCGAGTCCGGCCAGAATCAGCACCAGCCCCGCCAGCGTCGAGGTCAGGATCGGCTCGCCGACGATGAAGTGCAGAAGCGTCAATGAGATGGGCGGCGACAGGAAGATCAGGTTGGAGACCTTGGCGGTGCGCGACACCTTGTGCACCGCCAGCTGCCAGAGCACGAAGGCGATACCCATCTCGCACAGGCCGACATAGATGCCCGCCGTCAGCGCCTGGGGGTTGGCGCTTGCGCCGATGAAGTTGCCGAAGCCCGGCCCGAAGGCCACCAGCAGCGTCAGCACCGGCAAGGCGATGCTGAAGTTCTGCCACTGGGCGACCAGCGGCGCGCGCGGGTCACGCGCATTGAGCAACCAGTAGAGCGCCCACAGCAGGGTCGAGCCCAGCGCCAGCCCGACGCCCAGCGGGTCGGCGAAGGCGACATTGAATATCTCGCCTCGCGTGGCGATGGTCCACACACCGGCGTAGGCGATCAGCCCCGCCGCGACATCGATGCGCGTCAGTCGCTGCGCGAGGATCGGCACGGCGAGAAAGGCCATCGCCAGCGCCCAGGTGTAATTGAGCGCCATCGCCTCCTGGCCCGGCAGCCGCGCGTAGGCGCCGAACAGCACCAGATAGTAGCCGACCGGATTCATCAGTCCGGCCCAGAGTGCCGTACGCCAGCCGCCGCGCCAGCCGGTGGTGAGCGCTTCGCGCAGCTTGCCCTGACGCCACATCAGCACGCCGATCAACAGCCACGACACCAGTGCCGCCAGCCATACCAGCTCCAGCGGCGACATCTGCTCAAGCGCCAGCTTGAAGGCGGTCGCCACCGTCGACCACAAGGCCACGGCGCCCAGACCGTAGAGCATGGCTTCCCTATCCTGACTCATGGCATCCTTCCTCGCATTTCGGGTATCGCCTTCCTGGCGATGAGTGTCATGGCGATGGCACCGACAATGCCCACGGCCTGACATTCGAGCATCGCGTGCCCTGCCCGCTGCTGCAAGCCGCGCCACCAAAAAGGAATTTCGTGAATGACTGATGCCACCGATCCGCAAGCCTCGCCGGCACCCGCGCCCTCTGCGGGAGATGCCCCGACCACGGCACTGGTCAGCGCCTATCGCCTGGATGGCAAGGGCGGCGCCAGCCTGCTCGATGACGACAGCCTGCGCGAGCAATGGCAGGACCCCGACGCGCTGATCTGGATGCACCTCGATTACACCCGCGGCGACGTCAATGACTACCTGGACGACCTTGCCCAGCTGGATGAGCCGAGCATCGAGGCCCTGACCGAGCTGGATACCCGCCCGCGCGTAGCGCGCTTCGGCGGCGGCATGGTCACCACGCTGCGCGGCATCAACCTCAATCCCGGCGCCGCGCCGGAGGACCTGCTGTCACTGCGCCTGTGGATGAGCCCGACCCGTCTGATCACCCTGCGCCGCCGGCCATTCCAGTCGATCACTCAGGTGCGTGAGCAACTGGAAGCCGGCCAGGGCGCGGAAAGCATCTCCTGGCTGCTGGCGATGCTCAGCGATGCGCTGGTCGATCGCGTGGCGGAGCTCAGCCATCGCCTCGATGAGCAGCTCGCCATCATCGAGGAAGACCAGCTCAATGATGTCGAGATCGACCCCGATGACATTACCCGCCTGCGGCGCCCCCTGATCACCCTGCGACGCTTCATGGGGCCGCAGCGCGACTGTCTGGCACAACTCTCCCAGGGGCCGTTGTGGATCGATGAACAGGCGCGTCTGGACCTGCGCGAGATCGCCAACCAGCTGTCGCGCTACGTGGAGGATTTCCAGGCCATGCAGGAGCGCGCGCTGATCATCCATGAACAGCGCATGAGCGAGCACAACGAGCAGCTCAACCAGCGTATGTATCTGTTGTCGGTCATCACCGCCGTCTTCCTGCCGCTGGGCTTTCTCACCGGCCTGCTGGGGGTCAACGTCGGTGGCATACCGGGCAGCGACAGCCAGTGGGGCTTCGCTGCCTTCGTCGGCATCACGCTGGGCGTGGTGGCGATGCAGATGTGGCTACTCAAGCGCAAGAAGTGGTGGTGAACGCGCCCATGGCGTAGCGGAGCTGCTTGCAAGCACTGCTTACAAGCACTGCTTACAAGCGCTGCTTACGAGCCCTGCTCACGACTGGCGCGGTCGATATGGCCCAGATCGCGCTCAGGGTCGAGCACATCACGCACGCGCTGCTTGAGGTCACGACTGTCGGGGAAGCCGCCGTCGCGCTTGCGCTCCCACAGTACCAGCCACTCCGAATCTGGGGTGGCCTGGCACAGCACCTCGAAATGGCCCCCGTGACTCGGCGCCAAGGCCACCTCACCGAGGTCTTCTCCGAAGGTGGACAGCAGTTCCTGTGCATACCAGGCCGCACGCAACAGCCAGTTGCAGCCGGTGCAGTAGTGAATCCGGACTTTCAGCGTGGATGCCTGATCCATGGTGGTGCCTACTCCAATCAATGATGTAATGATCACTTCACTGCACTGTCGCGCAATGGTCAACACCAAAACCTACACACAAACTGTACATAAACTATACTCGGCGCAGTCATTCCTTCAGTTGACGTCGCACTGCGATCGATCCTTCTTCAACCGGCGGCACGGGCGTGATCTGCATCACGACTTCCCGTACACGACGCCGATAGCGGAGCCCTGGCCACATGTCACCCCTGTCTTCCTCTACCGAGGCCTCCTCACCGTCAGACGCTCAAGACCGCGAGGCTGAGCGGGAGTCTGCAGACAAAGCCCACGAGAGGCCGTCGGGCAGCGGTCAGAGTCGCTTCTTCGAGCGCATGACCGGCGATGAAGATTCGCGCATGTGCAAGGACATCTCCGAGGATGCCTGCCACCAGCAACCCGGCAATTTCTGGCGTCATCTGCTGGCCTCGCTGGGTACCAAACTGGCCGACGAGATGGCCAGTGCGCGGCTGGTGCTGCCGTGGCTATTGGGGTTGATCGGGGCGCCGGTGTGGATGGTGGGGCTGCTGGTGCCGATTCGCGAGGCCGGCGCCCTGCTGCCTCAGCTGCTGGTGGCAGGCTTCATTCGCCCACTGCCGCAACGCAAGTGGGTGTGGGTCGCCGGGGCCTCCATCCAGGCGCTGATGGCACTGGGGCTGGTGATGATCAGCCTGCTTGCCGAGGGCAACTTCGCCACGCGTCACGGACTCGATGGCACCCTCGCGGGCAGCCTGGTACTGATCCTGTTGATCCTGCTGTCGCTCGGGCGCGGGGTGGCCTCCATCGCCACCAAGGACGTGCTGGGCAAGACCATCGCCAAGAAGCGCCGCGGGCGCCTGATGGGCTGGAGTGGCAGTGTGGCGGGGGCGATGACCCTGCTGGCCGGCGTCGCCTTGATGCTGCTGGGCGAGCAGCCCGGGCAGCAGGTGCTGGCGATACTGATGGCCATCGCGGCGCTGGGCTGGACACTCAATGCCCTGTGCGCCGCCATGATCCGCGAGGACAGCGGTGCCACCAGCGGCGGCGCCAATGCCTGGGAGACAGTGCGCGACGGGGTCATCCAGCTCAAGCATGACGCCGCCTTCCGCAACTTCAATCTGGCACGCGCCCTGCTGCTCTCAAGCGCGCTGGCACTACCGTATATCGCCTTGCTCGGCCAGCAGCAGAGCGGTGAGAGCCTGGGCGGACTGGGCGTGCTGGTGGTGGTGTCAGGACTGGCCGGCATGCTGGCCAGCCCCATCTGGGGCAGGCTGGCCGACACCTCCAGCCGCCGCGTGATGCGCAACGCAGGGGCCGGCGCTGCCGTCTGCTGCGCCCTGGCCGGCAGCATGGCCTGGTGGCCACAGGCGCTGGCCGACAACATCTGGAGCTACGCGCTGGTCTACGGGCTGCTGGTGATCGCCCACGCCGGTATCCGCCTGGGACGCAAGACCTACGTGGTCGATCTCGCCACCTCTGACAACCGCGCCCTCTACGTCGCGCTCTCCAACACCCTGACCGGCGTGCTTATGCTGGTACTGGGGTTGTTGATCGGCGGGCTCGCCCAGTGGCTGGGCAGTGAATGGTTGCTGATGATTCTGGCGGTCGTCGCGGCCTGTGCCGCGCTCTGCGCGCAGCGCCTGCCGGAGGTGGAGGACGAATGAACATCCGGGGCAGGCATGACGGCCCCCCTGTTACTCCCCTTTCTCCCCCTTCTCTATCTGATCGACTCTCACGCTGACAGGGCCTGACAACGATGTCGGGCCCTGTCACATTAGCGGCTGCGATTGCATAAGCCGCGTCTCCCCGCCATAGTGAAACCGATCATGGTGCTGGAATGTCCGGGCACACGGACAGGCACCCTATACCCGTACTCTCGGGCTCGGTCTTCAGGGCCGGGTTCTTAAGCCGCAAGGATCAGAGTCAGATGAAAAGACCCCACATGATCAGCCCCGAGCTGCTCGAGAGAGTCGTGAATGCCTCGGACGATGGCATCGTGGTGGCGGAACAGGAAGGCGATGAGAACATCCTGATCTACGTGAATCAGGGCTTCGAGCGCCTCACCGGTTACAGCGCCGACGAGATTCTCTACCGCGATTGCCGCTTCCTGCAGAATGATGACCGCGATCAGCCGCAGCTGGACAACATCCGTGCCGCGCTGCGCGACAAGCGCCCGTGCCGCGAGATACTGCGCAACTATCGCAAGGATGGCAGCCTGTTCTGGAATGAACTTTCCATGACACCGGTCTTCGATGAGCATGACAACCTGCAGTATTTCGTTGGTGTCCAGAAGGATGTCACCGGCCTGATGACCGCCAAGGAAGAGCTGGAACGCCTGCGCGCGGAGCATCCCAGCGAGTCCAACTGAGCGCCGGACGCTCAAGGCCGCTGAGTGAAGAACGGTCACTGAAGAACAGTCACTGAAAATCAGTGCCGCATTGCACCATCAACGCCCACCCCACCGGTGGGCGTTGTCGTTGTGGGCCTCTCGCCTTTGGCAGTTGGCGAAAGCCCTGACAGGTTGAGCGAAAGGCTTGTCATCCTCGTCAACGGGCGGTATATAGCCAGAGAGCCTTCGGCGCATCGCCGCTGGCGGTGCCCGGTGTCACAGGCCAGTCCAGGCGCTGGATATCGGGCAGGTCGTTCCAAGATCGTGAGGTCCGCCCATGGCCCGTGAACAATTCCTCGATGATATCGATGCCACGGCACTCGCCGAAGACAGCCCCACCGATGTGGACTTCGAGCTGTCGTCCTCCAGCTCACCTGCCAAGCCACAACGCAATGACTCCCGCCAACGTCTTGAAGCCCTGCTCGAGGAGCGCGCTCTGGCTCGCTCCATCCGTGAAGGCTGGGACGATGAAGCCGACGACGATGATCTGATCGACGCCAGTGACTGGGGCGAAGAGGAGTAAGCTTGCCACCAGCGGCGTGCAGGGGAAGGGATACCAGGGAGCGGACAGGCCATGGAAGGGGTCGACGTCAGGACAGGGAATGTCATGCAGTGAGTCGCCGCGCTCGCCTGGCACAGGCTGCCCGGCTGGCCAAGCGTGACGCCGGGCACTATCATCTGCGCGTCATTCCATTCTCCAACCAAATTGGGATTCCATGGCGCAATACGTCTATACCATGAACCGGGTGGGCAAGGTCGTTCCCCCGAAGCGCGAGATTCTCAAGGACATCTCGCTGTCCTTCTTCCCGGGTGCCAAGATCGGTGTGCTCGGTCTCAACGGCTCGGGCAAGTCCTCGCTGCTGCGCATCATGGCCGGCGTCGATCAGGACTACAACGGCGAAGCACGTCCCATGCCGGGTCTGAATGTCGGCTACCTTCCCCAGGAGCCGGAACTGGATGATTCCAAGAACGTGCGCGAGTGCGTGGAAGAATCCCTGGCTCACATCAAGAACGCCCAGACCGAACTTGATGAAGTCTATGCCGCCTACGCCGAGCCGGACGCCGATTTCGACGCCCTCGCCGCGCGTCAGGCCAAGCTGGAAGACCTGATCCAGGCCTCTGACGCCCACAACCTCGAGCGCAAGCTGGAAGTGGCCGCCGAAGCACTGCGCCTGCCGCCGTGGGATGCCAATGTCGGCGTGCTGTCCGGGGGTGAGCGCCGCCGTGTCGCACTGTGCCGTCTGCTGCTCTCGAGCCCGGACATGCTGCTGCTGGACGAGCCGACCAACCACCTGGACGCCGAATCCGTCGCCTGGCTGGAACGTTTCCTGCACGACTACTCCGGCACCGTGGTCGCCATCACCCACGACCGCTACTTCCTCGACAACGTCGCCGGCTGGATTCTCGAGCTGGACCGTGGCCAGGGCATTCCCTTCGAAGGCAACTATTCCTCGTGGCTCGAGCAGAAGGACGCTCGCCTGCAGCAGGAAGCCAAGCAGGAAGCCTCGCGCAACAAGGCCATCCAGCAGGAGCTCGAGTGGGTTCGTCAGAATCCCAAGGGCCGTCAGGCCAAGAGCAAGGCGCGTCTCAACCGCTTCGAGGAAATGCAGTCCGGTGATTTCCAGAAGCGCAACGAGACCAACGAGATCTACATTCCGCCGGGACCGCGCCTGGGCGACAAGGTCATCGAGCTGCACAACGTCACCAAGCGTTTCGACGACAAGCTGCTGTTCGATGATCTGTCCTTCACCATTCCACAGGGTGCCATCGTCGGTATCGTCGGCGGCAACGGTGCGGGCAAGTCCACGCTGTTCAAGCTGGTGACCGGCAAGGACACCCCGGACAGCGGCGAAGTCGTGCTGGGCGAGACCGTCAAGGTCGCCTACGTCGAGCAGCTGCGTGATGGCCTGGAAGACAATCAGACCGTCTGGGAAGCTGTCTCCGGCGGTCAGGACATGCTCAACATCAATGGTCATGAAGTCTCGTCGCGCGCCTATGTCGGCCGCTTCAACTTCAAGGGCACTGACCAGCAGAAGCGTCTGTCTGATCTGTCCGGTGGTGAGCGTGGCCGTCTGCAGCTGGCCCAGACCCTGAAGCAGGCTGCCAACGTGCTGCTGCTGGATGAGCCGTCCAACGACCTGGACATCGAGACCCTGCGTGCCCTCGAAGAGGCCCTGCTGGCCTTCCCGGGCTGCGCGATGGTCATCTCGCACGACCGCTGGTTCCTGGATCGCATCGCGACCCACATCCTCGCCTACGAGGGTGACTCCAACGTGGTGTTCTTCGAAGGCAGCTATACCGAGTACGAAGCGGACTATCACGCGCGTGTCGGCAACGATGCACCCAAGCGCATGAAGTACAAGCGTATCGACGCCTGATGAGCCGGCGGGGTCAGCCACGCTGATCGACGCAAGCCGCTAGACGCCCTCACCGGTCACCGGTGGGGGCGTCTTGCCATCGGGCCCTGCTGTTCGTTCCAGTCTGCCCGCTCTGTCCGCCTCGTTCGGTTCCGCCCGCTCTTGTCTGCCCTGCTCGGTTCTGCCCGCACTGTCCGCCTTGTTCAGCCCTGTTCTGCTTCTTTCCTCCCCTCCTCACCTCCTGCCCCCCTCCTGCCAGCACGTCACGCTGACTTGCAGTGCTCGGCGCGAGCCGTCATAACAGGAACTTGCCAATCCATCCGCTCGGGAATCGTCTATGAATCGCTGGCTACAGCAACCCCTCATGTGGCTGCGAACCTGGACCACCAGCATCGCCTATCTCCCCAGCATGCTGGCCATGGTCTATACCCTGCTGGGACTGATCTCGGTGATGCCCTCCGGGCTGCCGGACCCTTCCTCGCTGCCCAATAGCGACTTTTTCGAAGCACTGACCTTCAAGCAACATGACACCCCGCGCACCTTGCTGGCGGCGTTGGTCGGCGGCCTGATCTCGCTGATGGTCTTCAGTTTCACCATGGTGATGAGCGTGCTCACCCAGGCCGGCGCGCAGTTCTCCCACAAGCTGCTGCTGGGCCTGGTGACCGAGCGCCACCACCAGCTGGTACTCGGCCACTACCTGGGCAGCCTGCTGTTCCTGCTGGTCAACCTGATGGTGCCCAATACGGGCGACTCCCCGACCCTGTGGCGCTCGCTGGCGGTCTATCTCGGCGTGCTGATGATGGTCAATTGCCTAGGGATGTTCGTCTACTTCATCCATCAGGTCTCGCAGTCGGTGCAGATCAACGCCGTCGCGCGGCGACTGTCCGGCCGCACCCGCCTCTCGCTGGAGCGCCTGCGTCAGCGCAATCGGGACGATGGCTTCTGCGAGCGCGAGGTCAGCCGTGACGACGACCAGTGCCAACTGCTGCGGGCACGCCGGCGCGGCTACATCCAGCAGGTCGACTTCTCGGCGCTGCGCCAGCTGGCCATCAAGCATGACATGGTGGTGCATCTGGATTTCGCGCTGGGCGCCTTCATCGTCAGCGGCATGCCCTTGATGCGCATCGAGTGGCCCAACGGCCTGCCAGAGGGTGCGACGGCTGGGGAAGAACTCGATGAAGAACAGCAGGCCGAGTTGATCAAGAACCTGCGTGCCGCGCTTGGCTATCTGGATGGGGAGTCCGTCGAGGACCTGCACGAGCACGGCCTGACCCAGCTGATGGAAGTCGCCATCAAGGCGCTGTCGCCCGGCATCAATGACCCCGGCACGGCACGGCTGTGCATGCACCAGCTGACGGAGCTGCTCAGCGAGCGCATGTCAGTGCCGCTGTGCAATTGTTGCGTGGATGATCACAAGGCCGTTCGCGTCAGCTGGCAGATGGAGTCCTTCGCAAGCCTCCTCTACCGCTCCATCACTCCGATTCTGCATTATGGCCGTGATGACCTCTCGATCTGTCTGGCCCTGCTGGAGCTGTTGAAGACCCTGTCGCTGATGGGCGCGCAATACGGCCATCTGGTGCTGCTGCAACAGCATGCCGACAAGGTGGTGGAGGCGATTCTCGCCCAGGCCGAATTCGAGGTGGATCGTCGCTTCATCGAACACGGCCTGCAGGCCGGTCACCATCGTCTGAACCTGCCCAGCCCTCAGTGGTGAAAAGGCCAGCGCCTGAACGAGCAACGCCCGCGACGGTCGATCACCATCGCGGGCGTTGCAGTCTGTGAGCCGTACCATTTCTGAATCGTACTATCCGATCACATGACGGCTTGCGGCCTGTTGCCGTCAGTCTGACTCGTGGCAGGGAATCAGAGCCTTACGGCTTGCGGCGGCTCTTGAAGAAGGACACCAGGAACAGCACCAGGAAGATCACGAACAGGACCTTGGCGATGGTCGCTGCGGTGCCGGCGATGCCGCCGAAGCCCAGTACGGCGGCAATGACAGCGACGATCAGAAAGATGATGGCGTAGTTGAGCATGTCAATTCCTTATGTCATGTGAGAATTGTCGCGGCGGAGTCAGCCCCTGACGGATGACGCCTCAGGCGCACTCCAGGGTACTGAAAGCGGCGATCAGGAGGCGCGTCTGCCACCTGACTCGTTATTGCCAAGATGGTAATAAACTAAAGCTTTGTCAACATGATGTCGCACTTCAGTAAAAGAATTTGCCTCAGCCCTTGTGATGGGTTGAAAGCCTGCTCCGTCATCCGCACGTCTTGTCATAGGCACACGATAGGCGGCACTCGGTTGACCGCACGCATGCAGCTCGGACAGGTGATGTTGCTTGTCGGGTGCCGCTTTACACAGCAAAGACCCCCGTTCGGCGAGATGCCGAACGGGGGTCTTTGCTGTGCATCACTCGCGTCATCTCCCTGACAGTAGCGGGAGATCGATGCCGGGGGTGTCGGTCTACAGCGCGGCGATCAAGGCCTCGGCGTAGGCGACGAGATCGGGCTCGCTCATCACCTCGACGCGGTTCAATCCACTGTCGAGACTCGCCGGCTGGCCGTGGCGAACCAGCAAGGTGCGTGGATAGCCCGCACCGCCGATACGCTCACTCAGCTGTGCATGAGCATCGCTGAGATAGACCCCACGGGTCTGCTGCACGCACAGGGTCACCAGTGGCAGACCGCCACGGGCAAGCGCCGCCTCGAAGGCAGGCAATGCCGGACGCTGACGCTGGGTGCAATCCGGGCACCATTCCGCGACCTGATTGAGCACGAAGGTATCGCCAGCGGCCAACCGCGCTTCCACCTCGGCCAGGGTGACGTGAGAAGAGATGTCGTTGCTCATGGTTCACCTCAGTACAGGGACGGATCGGTTTTCTCGGGACGTGTCTTGAAGCGACGGTGCAGCCACAGATACTGCTCGGGATGCTTGCGGATCGCCCCTTCGATGAAGGCGTTGATGCGCGTGGCATCGGCGACGTCATCGCCACTCGGGAAGTTGTCCAGCGCCGGCAGATACTCCAGCGTATAGGTACGATTGTCCGGATTGCGATGGAACATCAAGGGCATCACCGGCGCGCCCGTCATGCGGGCGATCTTGGCCGTCAACTTGATGGAGGCGGCATCGATGCCGAAGAACGGCGCGAATACGCTGACCTCGCGGCCGAAGTCCTGATCCGGTGAATACCACACGCCATGGCCGCTCTTGATGCGACGTACCACGCCCCGCAGGTCGTGACGATCGATGGCGGTGCCGAAGATGCCATTGCGCGCACGGGTCATGAAGCGCTCGAACAGCGGGTTGTCGTGGGGGCGATAGACGACATCGGCCGGGAAGAACAGCGAGTGCAGTGCGCCGCCCAGATCCAGGGTCGAGAAGTGGATGCCCACGATGAGCGCCCCCTTGCCCTGGGCCATGGCGCGCTCCATGTGCTCCTGCCCCTTGAAGGTCACGCGATCACGCATGTGCTCAGGATCACGACACCAGCCGGTGGCCGTCTCGAAGATACCGATGCCGTTGGCGTGGAAGGTCTTGCGCACCTGACGCGCGCGCTCCGCCTCACTCCACTCAGGAAAGCACAGCTTGAGATTGGTGTCGGTGATGTGACGACGACGCTTGCCGAAGCGCCATGCCAGCTCACCAAGGCCACGCCCCAGCCACAACTTGGCGCACCAGGGCAGATAGGCCGAAGCCTTCATGGCACCGATGCCCAGCCAGGTCAGCCAGTAGCGGGGGTGTGCAAAACTCTCGGGATAGCTCTTCTTGGCCATGACTCTCTCGTTCGACGGGCAACGGCGGCCATTGTAGACCGCGCGAGCCTTGCCGTCAGGTCAGGCGTGCGTATCCAGCGGCTGAGCGCTGGCCAACTGCGCAACACCCTTGTCGTCCGCCACACTGCCAACGCCGCCATGATAGTGTCTGGGCACGCGCGGCAGCAGCCCCGTCAGCAGTGTATAGCTGATGGTGTCGCAGCTGGCGGCGACGCGATTGACCTCAAGCCCCTCGCCCCACAGCACCACACGAGAACCGACACCCGCCTCGGGCAGGTCCGTGATATCCACCGTCAGCATGTCCATCGACACCTTGCCGGCCAGCACCGTTTCCTGACCATCCACCAGCACTGGCGTACCATCCACGGCGTGGCGATCATAGCCATCACCATAACCGCAGGCGACGACACCGATACGCGTCGGACGCGTGGCCACGAAGCGCCCCGAGTACCCTACAGGCTCGCCGATGGCGATCTCACGCACGGCGATGATGGCCGAAGACAGCGTCATCACCGGCTTCAGGCGCCGACTGGCGTCATTGGCGCCTTCCAGCGGGTCTGCTCCGTAGAGCATGATTCCCGGGCGGTTCCAGGCCGCATGCGTCTCTGGCCAGGCAAGCGTCGCCGGAGAGTTGGCCAGACACAGCGGCAGCTCTGCCTCGGCCGCCAAGGCCGTCACCGCCGCCATCTGCTGCTGGAAGTAGTCTGGTGTCAGGCTGTCAGCGCTGGCGAAGTGCGTCATCAGGTGCAGGTCACGCGCCTTGCCACACGCCTCGAGGCGCGCCTTGGCGTCCAGCACCTGCTCGACCGTGAAGCCGAGACGATGCATGCCTGAGTCGAACTTGATCCAGCAGGACAAGGGCTGCGCAAGCTCACTCTGTTCGAGGGCCGCCAACTGCCATTCGCTGTGGATGGCGCACCAGAAGTCATGCTCGGCCGCCAAGGCATACTCCGCGGCCTCGAACACCCCCTCAAGCAGCACGATCGGATGAGAGATGCCGCCCGCCCGCAGCGCCAGCGCCTCCTCTATCGTGGCCACCGCAAAGGCGGGGGCGAGGTCCGCCAGTGCCTGCGCGCACGCCACCGCACCATGCCCGTAGGCGTCCGCCTTGATCACGGCCAGGGCGCGCGAATGCGGCGCCAGCTCGCAGGCCAGCTGATAGTTGTGACGCAGTGCATCGAGATCAATATCAGCGCGCAGTGGGCGGGACATGAGGGGACTCCAGGGTGATCGGTGAAAATGACAGACAGCAGAGCAAGCCCCTCAATTATTTTCCATCATCGCCGTCAGGTCACGCTGAAAAACACCAAACTTTCCCCAAATCACCGATAGAAACCACTGCCTTTTAAAACACATGCAGGATTTTCGACCAATACCACCACGAAACTGCCTGCCTCGAGGCCGCGCTGCCCTTGCGCGCTGCTTTTTCGGCACCTCCTGTCTGGCCATCACTTGCCTGATGAACACATGCCTGACGATCAGTGACCTGACCAACTGATGCCCTCAAACGCATGCCCCAAAACGCATGCACCCCCGCAGGCAGAGCCTGCGGGGGTGCATGCAGCACGTGGCGTAAGCCAGCGCGGGACGATCAGGGCGTCACGTTTTCCAGCTCGTCGGAGCTCTCATCATTCAGCACCAGGGACACCTGACGATCTGCCTTGAGGCTCTCGTTGAGGTCACGCACGCTGTTGATATCGATGATACCTGCCGCCTGACGCAGGTTGAGCAGGTCGAGCACATAGGTGTAACGCGAAGAGGCGTAGTCCGCCAGCGCCTGATACAGGGCCTGCTCGGCGTCCAGCACATCGACGATGTTACGGGTGCCGACTTCATAACCGGAGCGAGTCGCTTCCAGTGCGCTGCGGCTGGAGACGATCGCCTGCTTGCGCGCCTTGACGGTCAGGACGTCGCTGCGCACCTGGCTGTAGAGCGAGCGCACGCTCTGGGTAGTGGAGCGCTGCTGATCGAGCAGGTCGTACTGGCTCTGCTCGAGCAGATGGGTGCTCTGACGTACCTGGGCGGAGGTGCGGCCACCGGTATAGATCGGCAGGGAGGCCTGGATACCGATCTGGTTGTATTCCTGATACCCCCCGGCAGTATCGATGTCGGTTTCATCGTAGGAGTAGGTCGCGAAGGCGCCGACTTCCGGCAGGTGGCCTGCGCGGGAGGTCTTCACATCGCCTCTGGCGACATCGACACCCTTCTGGGCAGCACCGATCAGCGGGTTGTTGGACAATGCCATCTCGACCCACTTGTCGCGGCTGGCCGGCACCGGCGCTTCGATCGCCAGATCTTCTTCCAGACCATCGATGGAATCGTACTGCTGGCCCGTCAGCTGCTGCAGGGCCTCGAAGCTGACCTGCAGATCGGCTTCGGCCGCGATGCGCTGGGCACGCGCGTCATCGAATGATGCCTTGGCTTCCTGTACATCCGTGATCGCGATCAGACCGACCTCGAACTGCTGATTGGCCTGGTCCAGCTGGCGGGAGAAGGCCTTTTCCTGGGCGATGCGCGCATCGAGCACATCACGATTGTTCAGGATGGTGAAATAGGCAGACGCCACATCATAGAGCAGCTGCTGCTGATCGGAATCCAGCAGCAGTTTCTGCTGACGGGTGGTGTCCTTGCTGGTCGCGAGCTCATACCAGTCGGCAGCATCGAACAGCTGCTGGTTGACGTTGACCACGATATTGCTGTCGGTGTAATCGCCTTCGGTGCCGCTCTGGGAATTGCCGGTGACATCGGTACGCGACACGGTCCCCGTGGCAGTGATCTGGGGCAGCAGGTCAGCAAGCTCGATACGCTCATTGTCCTCGACGCTCTGATAGAGCGAGCGAGAGGAGGACAGGCTGGCGTTGTGGGTCAATGCATCACGCGTGATGTCGAGCAGATTGGCAGCCTGAGCCTGGGTCGCAAAACCCATCGCCAGCACCAGTGGCAGTATGCGAATGTTGGCCATGTATGCGTTGTTCCTGATCAGTGACAGTCGTGACCTGCATGGCGCCTCGAAAGCACCAGGACAAGGTAAAAGGTAGCTCACACATCGGCTGGACTACTGCCTCAGCCCTGCTCAAGCGGGTCGTGGAAAAAGTGGCCTTAGTCTAATCGTCGCTCTTTTGGGCGTCCAGTTAGTTGGCTAACTTTGTTGCACGATACAGCGTTTCCAAATTGACAACAGTGCCATGGGGCACCCTGCACTGAGCGCAGTACGTCAGAATGCCCCCACTCTGCCAGAATAATGATGACACAATATGAAAACGGCCCGCTCGAATCACGAGCGGGCCGTTTTCACTGGCAACATGCATCAGGGTATCGACAGCCATGACGACTGTGCCCGCGCATCATTCAAAGATGGATTCGAGCGTCAGCCCCTGCTTCTCGAGCATGCGCCGCAGCTTCTTGAGCGCCTCGACCTGAATCTGACGCACCCGCTCACGCGTCAGGCCGATCTCCTCGCCCACTTCCTCCAGCGTCGCGGCTTCATGACCGCGCAGCCCGAAGCGGCGCACCACCACTTCCATCTGCTTCTCGGTCAGTTCCGCCAGCCACTCATCGACATGCGCCTTGACGTCGACATCTACCAGACTGGACTCCGGGCTGGTGTCATTCTCGTCGGCGATGGTCTCGATCAGCGGCTTGTCGCTCTCGCCGCCCATCGGGTAGTCGACGGATGACACGCGCTCATTGAGCCCCAGCATCTTCTTGACGGTATCGACCGGCTTGTCGAGGAAGTCGGCGATCTCCTCCGCGGTGGCCTCGTGATCCAGTTTCTGGGTCAGCTGGCGCGCGGCACGCAGGTAGATGTTGAGTTCCTTGACGACGTGAATCGGCAGACGAATGGTGCGCGTCTGATTCATCAGCGCCCGCTCGATGGTCTGGCGAATCCACCAGGTGGCGTAGGTCGAGAAACGGAAGCCGCGCTCGGGGTCGAACTTCTCCACCGCGCGGATCAGCCCCAGATTGCCCTCCTCGATCAGGTCGAGCAGCGACAGACCACGATTCAGATAGCGCCGTGCGATCTTGACCACCAGACGCAGGTTGGACTCGATCATGCGCTGGCGACCGGCGGGGTCGCCCGCCTGTGCCAGACGCCCGAAGTAGACTTCCTCCTCGGGCTTGAGCAACGGGGAAAAACCAATCTCGTTGAGGTAGATCTGGGTCGCATCCAGGCTTTGGTAGTGCTTGCGCTCTTCACGATTCAAGGCGCGTTCGAATGCCGCCTCTTCCGCTTCTGCCTCAAGCGTATCGTCGTCCTCCTCGACATCCTCAAGGGACAACTCAACCTCAGCCTGATCGATATCCTTTTCCAGCATGCTCATGTCGATACCCCGTTGTCTCTGGTCTGGTGCCAGGAACTTGTTGTTGTGGCAGCGGTGGGAATCAGCGTTTAGGCAGGAATTTCAGTGGGTCCTTGGGCTGCCCATCCTCGCGAATCTCGAAGTGCAGCTGCGCACGTTCAGCGTCAGTGGCTCCCAGAGTGGCGATGACCTGTCCGGCGTCGATCACATCGTTCTCTGATACACGCAGAGTGTCGTTGTGGGCGTAGGCGCTCAGATAGCGGTCGTTGTGCTTGAGAATGATGAGGTTACCGTAACCACGTACTCCGCTTCCGGCGTAGACCACGATTCCCGGCCCTGCTGCCTTGACAGGTTGCCCCTTTTGACCAGCGATATCAATGCCGCCGGTGACACTCTCGGACTCGCCGAACTTGCCGATGATCTCGCCTTGCGTAGGCCACTGCCAGTCAACGTTTTTTACCGGAACATAGGTCTTCTTGGCCGGTGCAGCCTTGGCGGTTTCGCCAGCGACATTGGTGCCCTTTTCAACCTTGGCAGCCTCATTTTTCACGCTAGCGGCCGCTTTCTCGCGCTCTGCTGCGGCGGCAGCGGCGGCTTGCTCGGCCTTTTCCTTGGCGGCCTTGCGCGCCTCGGCCTGGGCGGCGGCCGCACTGGCAGCTGCCTCGCTGGCCGTCTGACTGGCTGTCTGACTGGCCGAGCTACTGGCCTGCGCAGCACTGCTGCTGGCCTGCTCTGCGCTGTCAGTGGCTGAGTTGCGCGCCGTCTCGGCGAGTGCCTCTTCACTGCCTTCCTGGTAGACAGGCCCCAGCCCGGCAGCCGCCGCGGCGCCGGTGGCGGCCGAGGACACGCCACCCGAGCCAGTCGTCAGCGACTGGGCCTGGCTGGTGCGCTGTTGCTGCTGAGCCATGGCGGATTCATCCGGTGCCAGCCAGTCAGGCAGTTCGCTGCCGCCGGCGATCGAACCATCACTGCCCCCGCCCATCGGCGTGGCAACAACGCCACCGCTCGAGGCGACGCTCGTGCCGGAAGCGCCCGCCGCACTGGCCGGCAGCTGGGTGTTGGGGTTCAGACGCAGCGTCTGCCCCGGCTGCAGGGTGTAGGGCGGATTCAAGCCGTTCATGCGCGCCACATCCCGGAAATCCTGGCCACTCTGCCAGGAGATGCCATACAGGGTGTCACCGCGCTGAACGGTATAGGTGTCGGAGGTGATACGCGCATTGCCGGCGTTGAGGTCCTGAACCTGCGGGCGAGTGGTCGCCGTGCTGCAGGCTGTCAGCGCACCCAGCGCCAGACCTGCCAACGTCAGTTTGATTCCCTTGTCCATCCTGTCACGCATGTTCCTGCTCCTTGCGGGAATTGCTGGAGTCGTCATCCGGGCCGGAGCGCTCTCCGGCAAACCAGACAAGCAATACGCCGGCCAGCATCAGGGCGAGTGCCGCCCACAGCTGGGCAGGCTCACCGGTCACACTGGTATAGGTATCCGGCATCATGAAGTGGTAATCCAGCGGAACCTGTTCACCCTTGGGTCCCAGACGATAATCGGTGATGGTGCGCCACGGCCACAATACCGGCAGCGAGCCGAGAATGAAGCCCGTCAGCAGCATCAGTGTCGCGGTGTGATGATGACGAAACAACCACGACAACAAACGCGAGAAGGTGAACAGCCCGATGGCGCAGCCGCTGCCGAACAGCATGATCAGCTGCAGATCGAAGCTCTTGATGCCAGTCATCACCGTGCCGTAGAGGCCCATGGTCAGCAACAGGAAGCTGCCGGAGACACCCGGCAGCAGCATGGCACTGATGGCGATGGCACCGCCGACCACCAGCACCCAGGAGGCATCGGTGGCGGCGGGCAACAGGCTGGGCAACTTGCTGGCCAGCACCAGCCCCAGCGCCAACCACACCAGATAGCCCATCCGGAAGGTGGTGATACGCCGCGCGACCACCACCCCGGAACACACCACCAGCCCGAAGAAGAAGGCGTTGAGCAGCAGCGGCTGCGCCTCCATCAACCAGGTCACCACATGCGCCACGCTGATCAGGCTGGCGAAGATGCCAGCGACCAGCGGCAGCAGAAAGGCCAGATTCAAATGCTGCCACAGCGCCTTGAAGCCCTGCTCACGCCATACGCCGATGGCGGAGGGGCCGAAGCGCTTGATGGACTCGATCAATTCTTCATAGATGCCGGTCACGAAGGCAATCGTGCCGCCTGATACCCCGGGCACGGCATCCGCCGCCCCCATGCCAGCGCCCTTGAAGAACACGCTCAAAGCTCGTTTCACCTGATCACTCCCTCGAGCAACGGCACGAAGCGCACGGCCTCGAACCGCTGAATATCCTGAGTGTCGCCGACGTGGCGCACTCGTGTCAGCCACTGACGATCACTGTCGTCCTCGGCCAATGGCACGATCATCACCCCCTGCGGGGCCAACTGCTTCAACAACGCCTGCGGCAGATGCGGTGCGCAGGCGGTCACCACGATCAGATCAAATGCCGAGTCATCGTCCTGCCAGCCATGCCCACCATCGGCATGGCGCAACGCGACATTGTCGAGTCCGAACCAGCCAAGGCGTTGAGCGGCCCTGGCATGCAGCACGGCGATGCGCTCGAGCGAAGACACCCGAGCGAACAGGCGCGCCAGCAGCAATGTCTGATAACCCGAACCGGTGCCGACCTCCAGCACCCGACACTCCTCGCGCGGGCGCGGCGCTTGCGCCAGGGCAAGCTCCGTCATGCGGGCGTGCATGTAAGGCTGGGACAGGGTCTGCCCCTGCCCCAGCGGCAGCGCGGTATCTTCATAGGCACGGTGCGCCAGCGCCTCATCGAGAAACAGGTGGCGCGGCTCACTGGCCATCAGCTCCAGCACCCGCTCATCGCGAATGCCGGCATCCTCCAGGCGCGCCACCATGCGGTCTCGCGTGCGCTGGGACGTCATGCCGATACCGCTCAGCTGCGCCGTGTCCGGTCGCCTGAGATGCAAGGGCCCGGCGATTCCCGCTGCGCTGTCTGACTGCGCAAGCGGGAAAGCGTTCTGATACACGTCCTTCATGGTCTTGATTCATATCCTTCGAACGAGGACTTCACAGCGAAATCTTGAGCCTTGGCTGGCGCTACGTCGCTCAGGTCAGCGCCTCGAGCCACTGCGCCACATCGTGACGCGCCCCGTGGGAGGTGAGATCCGTCATCAACGGCGTGATGGACACATAGCCTGCCGCGATGGCGGCGAAGTCGGTGTCATCGCCATCATCGATGCCATCGCCGGCCAGCGCGATCCAGTAGCGGGTACGGCCACGCGGGTCCTTGACCTCGATCGGGGCGCCCGCCGGGCCACGGTGGCCCTGACGCGTGACGCGAAAACCACGAATCTCGCTCCACGGCACATCCGGCACATTGACGTTGAGCAATGAGCGCGGCGGCAATGCCAGGGTCTCGGCCGCGCCGACGAGGCTCGCCGCCACGCGTCCAGCGGTCTCGAAGTGGGTCTTGCCGCACAGTGACATCGCGATCGCCGACATGCCCAGCGAGCGCCCTTCCATCGCCGCGGCCACGGTGCCGGAATACAGCACGTCATCGCCCAGGTTGGCACCATGGTTGATGCCGGAAATCACGATGTCAGGCTTCTCGTCCCAGACCCCATTGACGCCCAGGTAGACACAATCCGCGGGCGTGCCGTCGACGCTGTAGAAGCCGTTCTCCATCGCGGACAGCAACAACGGCCGACTCAGCGTCAGCGAGTTGCTGGCCCCTGAGCGGTCACGGTCCGGCGCGACCACACGAATGCGTGCCTGCCCGGCCAGCGCGTCATGCAGCGCCTTGAGCCCCGGAGCGTGCACGCCATCATCATTGGAAAGCAGAATCCTGCGCATCATCTCACTCCTTTGCGAATCATCGGATAGTCGTCATATCGCCTGACGGCACTACAGCAGCGGATGGGCGATCAGCTCACGCAACAGGCCCGTCGCGAAGCTGCCGCGCGGTAGATCGAAGTGCAGCCAGACACTGGCCTCGCCACCTTCGGTTTTTGCCTGCTCTGGCGTGATATCCCACTCCAGACGCGGCTTGCCGGGCATCAGGCGCAGCGGACGACGCTCCGCCTTGACGCCGGCCTTCTCGAGCCCCTCGCACAGCTGCGGCCAACGCGTGGCCAGGACCTGCTCGAGCTGGGCGACCTGCGCATGAGCCTCCGCCCGTCCGGTGCCCCACAGCGGGCCAGTGGGATGAATATCGCCACTCGCCAGGCGCTGCGCCAGCGTCTCGGCCGACTCGCTGCCATCGGTGACGAAGCGCGAGCCCGTCCCGTTGAGCGCAAACACCTCACCGCTCAACGCCGTCGCCCAGCAATGCGCCTTGAGGCGCGCAGCCAGCACCTCGTTGAACAGGAAGCTGCGCGCGGTCGACAGCAGCATGCCGCTGCGGTCATCACGCTTGCGCCAGCCACGCACCAGCACGGCACGTGCCCGGCCGAGATTATGTCCCTGATGCCCGAAGCGCTGCGGCCCGAAATAGTTGGGCACACCATCACGTATCAGCGTCTGCCAGCGCGCCTCGAACTCGGGATGCGCGACGGCCTCACCACTGACACGCAGCGCGAAGCGGTTGCCGCGATGCACGCCACGCTTGAGCTTGCGCGGATGACGCACGCTGGCCAGCACGCGGACGCCCTTCTCGGCCAGCGCATCGCTGAGATCCTGCGGCGCTTCACGCCCCGGCAACCACACGGAGACCCACTGCTGGGTGATCGCCTGCTTGTCCTTGAGACCGGCCACGCCGATATCACGCGACGCGACCTCACACAGGCCGGCCAGTTCACGGCACAGCTCATCGGTGGTCAGGCCACGTTTCTCGACCCACAGCCACTGATGCTCGCCGTGACCTTCGGGCACGAAGTCCATCAGCTCGGTGACCCGGAAGTCCTCCGGCGTGTGACGGAAGTCGCCGGCTCCCAGCGGGCCGCCATGCGCATGCGGCCAGCGCTGCATCAACTCGGCTTCCTTGACCCACGCCTCGCTGCCCGCGGCGTCCAACGCCGTCAGCGCCTCGGCAAACAGCGCATCCGCCTCGGGCGACTCAGACATGTCATTCACTTCAGACATGCTCGGCTCCGACCGCGGTCGGCAGCGCGCCCAGCAGCACCACCGCCTCGGCGGCGATGCCTTCCTTGCGACCGGTGAAACCGAGCCGCTCGGTGGTGGTGGCCTTGACGTTGACGACCGCCAGCGGCACGCGCAGGTCTTCGGCGATCACTTCCCGCATCGCCTGGATGTGCGGCGCCATCTTCGGCGCCTGCGCCATCACGGTGAGATCGACATTGCCGACCCCGAAACCGGCGGCATTGACCAGCCCGATCACGTGGCGCAGCAGGCCACGGCTATCGGCGCCGGACCACTCGCTGTCGGTGTCCGGGAAATGCTTGCCGATATCGCCCATGCCACAGGCACCGAGCAGCGCATCGCACAGCGCATGCAGCAGCACGTCACCGTCGGAGTGCGCCACGAAGCCATGCTCGTAGGCGATCTTCACGCCACCGATCATCAGGTGATCGCCATCGCCGAAGCGATGCACATCGAAGCCGTGGCCGATGCGCAGGGCCATCGGCACATGGCCAGCCTGCGGGGAAGAGGTCGCGGATTGCGCAGAGGAAGTGGCAGCAGCGGGTGTTGCAGATTGCTCAGTCATGTCAGGCAGATGTCCGGGGGCTATCGGGAAGCGCCTCGCGCGCGGCCAGCAGCAGGCGCGCCATGGCGAGGTCTTCCGGATGGGTGATCTTGAGATTGTCGCGGGCGGCGGCGACCAGCACGGGGGCACGGCCACAGGCCTCCAGTGCCGAGGCCTCGTCCGTGATAAGCGCGGGGTTATCCCCAAGCGCTTCACGCAGCGCCCGCCGCAACAGGCCCAGCGGGAAGGCCTGCGGCGTGAAGGCATGCCACAGGCCGACGCGGGATTCGGTGTGCGCGATGCTCGGCGCGCGCTCTTTATCGCCATCGCCATCGCCATGCGGGCGGGAGTCGCCGGCCGGCGCGGCGCGCTTCATGGTGTCACTGGCGGGGGCCGCGAGGATGGCGCCATCGGCACTGCGACGAGCGGTCGCCACCAGCGCATGGATATCGGCTTCGCGAACGCAGGGGCGCGCGACATCGTGCACCAGCACGAGGTCATCGTCATGGGCGTGGCGGCTCAGGCAATCCAGGCCTGCCAGCACGCTGTCGGCACGCTCGCTGCCGCCATCGGCGCGCAGCCAGTCCTGCCACGGCACCATCGATGGCGAGAAATAGCCATCGTCGGCGCCCAGCACCAGACAGAGTCCTGCCTCGGGCAGCGCGCGCTTGAGTGTCGCCAGCGTCGCCTCCAGCACGCAGCCCCCGGGCGACAGCTCCAGATACTGCTTGGGGCGGTCGGCCTGCATGCGACTGCCCACGCCGGCGGCCGGCACCAGATACCACAGACGGGGCTCGCGCGAGGCGTCTGTCGGCATCATGGCGTGATCACCTTGGGCAGCCCGCCTTCCAGGCCCTTGCCCTCCAGCGCACCGTCAGCCACTTCATCGGGTGATGGCGCCTTGCGTTCCGGCACCGCGACATTGGGCACCCACAGGAACTGCTCGTCCTTGCGCACCATGCCGAGGTCATTGCGTGCACGCTCCTCGATGGCCGCCAGACCATTCTTGAGGTCGACCACTTCCGCACCGAGCCGCTGATTGCGGTTGTCCAGCACCGCATCTTCCTTGGAAAGCTGCTGCACGCGTGCGCGAATATCGAATAATTCGGTGATGCCATTTTCGCCCCACCACAGCCGATACTGGAGCAGTGCCAGCAGCAGCAGCAGTGAGATATTGATCCATTTGAGCATGGCGATGTCCTTGGCCGTTGCAGCGCGCATTATGCCATCATCCGGGAGCGTGACGCAGGCACTGCCAGCATCCGTTGCCACGCTTGACGCACCCCTGTCGATCAGGGCCACCTGATGACAGCGCCCTCTCACCCTTCTGCCAGGAGTCATCCGATGTACAAGCTTGCGTTCTTCGTCCCGGAGAATGACGCCGAACACGTCAAGGAAGCCGTCTTTGCCACCGGTGCAGGGCGCATCGGCGACTACGAGGCCTGCTGCTTCGAGACACGCGGCACCGGCCAGTTTCGGCCACTGGCCAGCGCCAATCCGCATATCGGGACCTGCGGCACGCTGGAGCGCGTCGCCGAACTGAAGATAGAGCTGGTATGTGACGATTCGCTCATCGCCGCTGCCGTGGCGGCGCTGCGCGACGCCCACCCCTATGAAGAAGTCGCCTTCGATTGCTGGCGACTGGAAACGTTCTGACCCCGCGCACCCCGAAGAGCGAGGCACGCGAGGTCAGCATTGGCCAGACGATCTAGCTCGCGGGCAGGAAGGTGGTGTTGAAGAAGTGCTCGCGGGTTTCCAGGTCGATCTGCTCGAGATGCAGCGGGAAATGCTCGTCACCCTCGCCGTGGCGGCGGTCCTCGAAGTAGCGGCGCAGGGTCACTTCCATGGTCGGGAAGGCCAGTGACTGCCAGGGGACCTCCTCCTCGGCGAACAGCGCCACCTCGAGGCTCTCGACGCCGGCCGAGTAGTCACTGATCAGCTCGGCCCGAAACAGCATGTAGACCTGATTGATATGCGGCAGGTCGATCAACGTATAGAGCCCCTGCAGCTTGACCTCGGCGCCGGCTTCTTCTCGCGTCTCGCGGGCAGCGGCGTCGCTGGTGGTCTCGGCGTTCTCCATGAAGCCGGCCGGCAGGGTCCAATAACCCAGGCGTGGCTCGATGGCACGCCGACAGAGCAGCACCTTGCCGTCCCGCACCGGCAGGGTGCCCGCGATGATGCGCGGATTCTGATAATGGATGGTGCCGCAGCTATCACACAGGTAGCGCAGACGATCATCGCCCTGCGGCACTGCCAGACGCACCGTTTCACCACAGTGACTGCAATAATTCATTCGCTCTCCCATGAAATCTCAAGGCGCCCTTCAGTGACATCCCGTCTCCGCTTCCTCGTTGCGCGGTGGGGCCAGCGGCATGGCAGTCGCCTTGACCGCCAGGACCCTCGCGCCACATGATGAATGCCTACGAGGAAACGACATGCTAGAAGCCCTGCGCCAACGCCTGCAAGCACATCAACCCCTTGCGACTGACCACCAGCTACCACGCGCCGCCGTCCTGATCGCGCTGATCGATCGGCCCGAACCGACGCTGCTGCTGACGCGGCGTGCCAGCCATCTCAGCCAGCACCCCGGCCAGGTGGCCTTCCCCGGCGGCAAGGCCGAACCCGATGATAGCAATCTGTTGGCCACCGCGCTGCGCGAAGCCGAGGAAGAGGTCGCGCTGCCGCCCAGCGCCGTGGAGGTCTTCGGCCAGCTGAGCGACGTGATTTCCCTGCACGGCATGCGCGTCACGCCCTTTGTCGGACGCATTCCCGCCGACCTGCCGCTGCGCGCAGACCCCGGCGAGATCGAGCAGATCTTCGAGATGCCGCTGAGCATGTTGCTCAAGGACGAGCGCGAGCATACCGATGTGATCACCGTCGGTGACGAGACCTGGTACGTGCCCAGCTATCGCGTGGCCGACCAGGTGCTGTGGGGGCTGTCCTCGATGATGCTGGTCGAACTGATGGCCATCGGCTTCGGCCATGCTGTGAGTCTCAAGGCAGCGCCACCGCCTGGTGCCCCGCTGCGCCATCTGCCGCCGCGCCCCGTGCCGCCTCGGCCCTGAAGCTCAAGATCCTGAACTCCTGAGTTACTGAGCTCCTGCACCAGACAAGGTGCGTTCCCGCCTAACGGCTCGTCATTGCCCCGACGATATTGCACCGACAATGGCACTGGACTATAACTCCTCGCCCACGATGCCACGCCACTTCCCGTTCGGAGCGCCTGATGCCCGCTGCACCTGCACCCGCCCCACTGCTGGACCCTGTCGCACTCAACCTGCTGATCGATGAACTGGTCGAGCATGGCTACAGCGTGCGCCCCGACTTCCTGCCGCGCCAGGTCATTCGTCAGCTCAATGATGAACTGACGGAGCTTGAGACGCGGCAGCAACTGACGGCGGCGGGTATCGGGCGCGGGCGCGAGCATGATCTGCGCCCGGACATCCGCGGCGACGCGATTCGCTGGCTGGACCGCAATTCGCGTGCCCAGCGCGCCTATCTGGAAGCGATGAACGTGCTCAAGGATGAGCTCAACCGTGCCCTCTATCTGGGGCTGTTCGAGTATGAGGCCCACTTTGCCCACTATCCGGTCGGCAGCTTCTACAAGAAGCATCTCGACAGCTTTCGCGGCCGCGGCAATCGCCTGATCTCCAGCGTGCTCTATCTCAATGAGGACTGGCCGCGCGATGGCGGCGGCGAGATCGTGCTCTACGACCCCGAGGATGACAGCCGCGAAATGGCACGCGTCACCCCCGAGGCCGGCACCTTCGTGTGCTTCCTCTCCGAGCAGATCCCCCATGAGGTACTACCGACGCATCAGGCGCGCGCCAGTGTCACCGGCTGGTTCCGGCGCAACAGCTCACAGGGCAATCTGGTCGATCCCGCACGCTGATTCCCGGGCGGGAAGGCCCGGCCAGACAGGTCTGGACAGCACCGCACCAGCGGCCCTCAGTCGCGCGCCAGCGGCGAATCATCGCGTGGCGGCACTTGGCGCTGCGCGTCCTGCAATGATTGCTCGTCAGTCAGGGCCTGCTCGTCGTGCAGCGCCTGCTCCTCCTTGACCTCGATCTCCTCGAGGCTGTCCAGCGAGGCATCCGTGATCAGCTCCGGCATGTCAGCGACCAGCTCACGCGTGACCTCGACCAGCGGGTCATCGGCCTCGGCGTCACGCAGGTGCTCCTCGGCGGCCTCGACCAGTTCAGGCCCGACCGCAAGCTCGGTGCCCAGCGGCGTCTGCGGGGCATGGGTCTCGAAGGGTGCCAACGGCTGCGGCGCCGGACGCATCACGCGTCGCCAGACGAAGAAGAGCAGCATGCCGCCCCCCATCACCGCCAGACTCAGTGCCATGCCGGGCATCGCGCCCATCTCGGCCATCGGCAGCGATACCGCCGGCGGTGACAGGGTCGACCCCACCGCGTTGATCAACAGCAGGCCCTGACTCATGCGCACCAGGGCGCCGGCGGGCGCACGGTCGGCGGCGTGGCTGACCGCCACCGGATAGAGGGTGAAGGCGGCACCGCCGAGCAGGAACAGCACCGTCAGCTGGGCGATGCCCTCGCGCGCCGGCCCCATCAGCAAGGCGGCGAAGCCGACGATGGCGACCGACAGGATGATCAGCACCTGCTGGCGATCGTGGCTGTCAGACCAGCGGCCGATGGGGTACTGCAGCAGCATGCCGCCGAGAATCACCAGCGCCATGCGCTGACCGATCTCCGCGGTGCTCAAGGTGCCGCCATCGCCCAGCGCCAGAGGCAGCAGACTGTAGATGACCGCCACCACCAGCCCCGAGGCCAGACAACCGAACACGCCCGTCGGCGTGATGCGAATCAGGCGCCACGGACTCAAGGGCTCGGACTGTTCGATCAGCGGCGAGACGCGCGGCAGCAGCACCAGCGGCAATACCGAGGCCGCCGCCAGCATCGCCACCAGCATGAAGGCCGCCTCGAGGCTCAGCATGGCGGTCACGCCCAGCAGCAGCTGACCGAGCACCCCAGCGCCGTAGAGCACGATCATGTAGAGCGCCAGCAGACGCCCGCGCACGGCGGGGTCGGCGGCGCTCAGCAGCCAGCTCTCGATGACCAGATACACCCCGACCAGCGACCAGCCGATCATCATGCGCAGCAGGAACCACACCACCGGGTGATCGCCCAGCCCCATGGCCAGCGCCGCGACCGCCACCAGCGAGGCGAAGCCGGCATAGGCGCGGATATGACCGATGCGCAGCAGCAGGCGGTCGTTGACCAGCGCGCCGAGCCCGAGGCCCAGATAGTAGGCCGAGCTGATCAGGCCGATCGCCTCGCTCGAGACGCCGGCGGCAGACAGCCGCAACGGGACCAGCGAGGTTAGCATGGCGTTACCGATCCCCAGCAAGGCAAGGCCGAGCAGGGGCGCAAGGGACATCAACAGCAGATGACGGGGCATGACCAGATCCTCGGCCGGCCGCCAGTCAGCGATCAGCCAATGCCGCAAGGTGCGGATATCGTCGGGAGGGGGAATTTGCCCTGCGAGAATACGTCAAGGCGCGGGCAATATAGTGACAGTCCGCGCCAAATCCAAGCCTTTTTGCGTCATTTGGCGACAATATCGTCTTGGGTGTCGCTGCGCGCTGTCCTGCGCTCTATCCATGCCCTGTCCCGCGCCCTGTCCCATGCCCTGCCCCGCGCTCTTGTCAGGCGGGTTGGGGCACGCGGAAGATGACGCTGTCGTTGGCGACCTGCTCAAGCTCGAGTCCGTGCGTGCGCGCAAGCCAGGCAAAGGTCGCCGGGCTGAACAGGCACACATGCGTCGGATCACGCAGGTAGTGCCAGCGCCTGAGCGCCTCCGGATCATCCGAGGCGGGCTGCGTCATCACCCCCAGCAGGCCGCCGGGCCTGAGGCAACGCAACCACTGGCGGAAGACCTCGCCCGGCGCGTAGAGATGCTCGATCACCTCGGTGCTGACGATGAAGTCATGCTGGCGGGTGAGCGCTGACGGGTTCGGATGATAATAGAGGTCGTGCAGCGCCATCGGATGGCCCGCCTCCTCGAACATCTGCGCCAGGGCAGGCCCCGGCCCACAGCCGAAATCGAGCCCGCGGGCCCCGGCCGCGAGCCGCTCGCACATCGGCGTGAAGAGCTTGGCCAGGAAGCTTCGATAGCGCGGGTCTGCCGGGTCGTTCTCGTGCTGGTCGTAGATGTCCTGCTCTGCCCTGGCATCCAGGCGCTGGGATGGCGCCAGATACAGCAGATGACATTCCGGGCAGCGCAGGTAATCGCGCTCGTCGGCGGGCGGTCGCTGACCGGTCTCGGGGCATGGCCTGCGTCGCTGTACCAGGTGCAGTACATGCTGGCTCTGGGACGCCTCACACAGCGGGCAGACAGTATCTGAAGGCGGATAGGGAACGGGGGAATCAGGGGCTGACATCAGGGCTCCGCGGCAAGGGACACTGGCGATGAGGATCGACGTCACCACACGACTGGCGGTGACAACTCGCCGCCACGCGCGACACCACGGCGGCAGGGGTGATTCCGCAGCAGGTGAACGTATCGAAGGTGGCGACTGTCTGAGTGCTGAATGATACCCCGCGCCAGTGTCTGGCGCCTGCCACGATGGAGCCTGCAGGCACCGCCCCCCTCTGGCACAATGAGCATCATTCGAGTGCGGCACCGCGACACCTGACGATGTCACGGCGCCTGCCTTCGCGTCAGACAGGCGCGATCTTTCACGCCAGACCACCGGAACTTCACGTGTGACGATGGACAAGACTCTCAAGCGGTTCGAACAGGCCATGGAACAGCGCCTGACTCCTCTCAAGGCCAACTCCGTGGCCTGTCTGTGGCAACGACTGTCCGGGCTCAGCACCCGCCAGCTCTGGTGGCTGGCGCGCCCGTTGGCGCGTGTGGTGCAGCTGTGCAATCCCCGCGAGCGCCGGGTCACGCGCCAGAATCTGGGCCAGGCCTTCCCGCAGCTCGACAGCCAGGCGCGCGCGCGTCTGGCGAGCGACAGCCTCGCGCATTCCACCGCCACCATGCTGGAACTGGGCAAGGTGTGGCTGGGCGATGAAGACGCCGTGCGCGATTCGATTCTCGAGGTCCACGGCCGCAACCTGCTCGACGAGGCGCGCGCCGAGGGGCGCGGCGTCATCGTGCTGGCGCCACACTTCGGCAACTGGGAAGTGCTAAATTTCTGGCTCTCCAGCCACTTCCCGTTCACCGCCATGTACGAGCCGCCCAAGTTCGAACGCCTCGACCCGATCATCCGCAATGGCCGTGAGCGCATGGGTGCGAGCCTGGTGCCCACCAACTCGCGTGGCGTCGCTGCCTTGCTCAAGGCACTCAAGCGCGCCGAAGCGATCGGCATACTGCCGGATCAGGAGCCGGGCCGTGGCAGCGGCGTCTTCGCCGACTTCTATGGCCGCCCCGCCTATACCGCCACCCTGCTGCCCAAGCTGGTGGCGAGAACCGATGCCCGCGTCGTCACCGGTGTCGCCCAGCGTCTGGAAGATGGCCATGGCTTCGCCATCCACTTCCTCGCTGCGGATGAGGGAGTCTATTGCGAAGAGGAAGTCGCCTCGGCACGCGGGGTGAATTCCTCGGTGGAAGCGGCGATCGCCTTGGCGCCGGCCCAGTATCAGTGGGAATACAAGCGCTGGCGCAAGAGCCCGCAGGAAATGGAGCAACAACCGGGCTGGCAGGAAGCCCGCTTCTACGCGCGCACCTATTCCTTCTTCTCGCTCAAGGGCTGGCGCCGCTATTTCAAGCATCGCCGCAAGGCCAGCAAGCGCGGCTGAGGGCAACACTGGCGGATCAAGCCATCAGCTCCCAGACTGAATGCGCATGGCTCAATGACAGGAGGCAAGGATGCCGATCGAGACTCACACCGCTCACCTCACAAGCTCATCGCCCCGGCGCCCCTCCTTGCCCCGGGCAGTATCGACACGCCTGCCGGCAAGTCTGGCGACACGCCTGGTCGCAAGTGCCGCGGCGGCCTGTCTCGCATTGTCTCTGCCTGCCCAGGCAGAGGCAGAGACAGAGGCCGCTTCCTCGCTGTCGCTGGTGAGCGCTCAGCAAGTGCCCAGTGATGCCCCTGCGCTCAAGCTGCCTGAGGGCGCCACGCTCGAGCGGCTGGCCTCGCTCGACAGTCCACGCATGCTGCACCTCACTGATGCTGGCGAACTGCTGATCGGCTCGCGGGCCGAGCGTGTCTATCGCGCTCAGCTGACGCCGGACGGCAGCCTCCCTGCCGTGAAGACGCTGGTCGAACTGTCGGGCTACCCTCACTCGCTGGTGGTGCGTGGTGACAAGCTCTATGTCGCGACCACTGCAGCCTTGCTGGTCGCCGACTATTCACCCGGCGAGTCTCTCACCCGCGATGACTTTCGTGAGCTGATCGCCCTGCCCGGCGGCGGTGGCCATAACTCGCGCACCTTGAGTCTCGGGCCGGATGGTGGCCTCTATCTGGCGCTGGGCATCCAGGGCAATTGCTCGAATCAATACCTCGCAGGCAGCGAGCAGGGCTACTCCTTCAGTGAACGCCGCGGCGGCGTGCTGCGCCTTGAGGAATCCGGCGATGCGCCGCACTGGCAGCCCTGGGCCAGCGGGCTACGCAACCCGGTAGGCCTCGCCTGGCAGCCAGGTAGGGAAGATGAGCCGCGTCTGCTGGCTACCAACAACGGCCCCGACCACTGGGGCTATGAGCAACCCCGCGAACTGGTGGTTGCTGCCCGCGAAGGCAGCTTCCATGGCATGCCCTGGTATCAGTGGGTCGATGGCCGCTGGCAGGCGGATGACTGCATCACGAGCGATTCACCGCGTGAGCGTGACGAGATTGCGCCGCCGCTGGCCGAGATCCCCGCTCGCAGTGCACCGATGGGAATCGCGGTGGTAACGCCAGAGCATCCATTGGCGGCAGACATGGATGTCGTGGTGGCAGTCCACGGCAGCTGGGGCACGGCGCCCTCCGGCAACGCCGCGGGTGACCCGGCCAGCCGCCGTGAGCCTCGCCTGCTGGGCCTCAAGCTGGCGACGCCAGACACTGAAGCACGCCTGGTGCCAGTGCTGACCGGCCTGCAGGACAGCAGCAGCGGTCAGCGCTGGATTCGCCCGCTCGATGTTCTGTTCGGCCCTGATGGCAGCCTGTACTTCACCTCGGATAGCGGCGCGGCTGGCCTCTATCGCCTCACCTTCGATTGATGGCCTGACCTCCAGCAGAACGGGCTTTTGATAATCGAGGCCCTGGCCCTTATTCACGCGCTCTCTCCAAGCCCTCTTGTCCAAGCACTCTCTTCAGGCTCTCTTTCCAGGAGCTGCTTGGCAGAGGGCCTATGGAGAGGGCCTATAAATAGGGCCGATGAATGCAGCGCTTGCCTGCTACAGATACTGAAAACCTGCCTTGCATGCCCCGCCTGCGAATTACAGGAATGTAGTCCTGTGCCCTCGCATGCACCCAATGGCCAGCTAGGCATTGTGTGGCCATGGAGCGACACTGGGTCGACGCCAAGCGTTTATTGAACGATGACGCGCTGATAGAGCCTATCTCGCCCGTGCATCCAGCCTACGAACTCCTGCGTATGATCCAACGAATACGCCATCGTCGGAGCCTGCCGCCATGAACCAGCAGCCACCCCCAGCATCACGGACGTCCGCCAGCCGGGACTCCCTGTCGAGCACATGCACGCACCTGACGCGCGCTCCCTGGCTGAGCATCGTGATGCCGGTGCATGACGAGGCAGCCGGCATCGTGCAAACCCTGATTGCCCTGAGTCGCCTGCGCGCGGGGGGTGACTGTGAAGTGATCGTGGTGGATGGTGGCTCGACGGATGGCACCCCCTCACTGGCCCGACCGCTGTGTGATGCCGTGCTGAGCAGTGAGCCGGGCCGGGCACGCCAGATGAATGCCGGAGCCGCGCGTGCACGCGGAGAATGGCTGCTGTTTCTGCATGCCGATACCGACTTGCCCGACAATGCGCTGGCATTGCTCAAGGAGGCCATCACGACGCATCGCCGCAGCGACTGGGGCCGCTTCGATGTCAGCATCAAGGGCGAGTCGCCGTGGTTACCGATGATCGCCGCCATGATGAATCTGCGCTCGCGGCTGACCAGCATCAGCACGGGCGACCAGACCCAGTTCGTGAAGCGCTCGACCTTCGAGGCCATCGGCGGCTTTGCCGACATGCCACTGATGGAAGATATCTGGCTGAGTGCCCATCTCAAGCATCTGACCCCGCCAATGAACCTGACCGCGCGTGTCACGACCAGCGGTCGACGCTGGGAGACCCACGGCGTCTGGCGCACCATCGTCAAGATGTGGGGACTGCGGCTGGCGGCCTGGTGTGGCGTCTCCCCTGCACGCCTGGCACGCCTTTACGGCTATCGCGCCGCGGCGCAGGCCTGTGAGCAGCGCGGCATGCCACATGCGTGATGCGGTGTTGCCTACCTTGCCCACCGCTGATGCCGCGTCAGAGGTGCGCCCGACTCTCATCATCTTCGGTCGCCTGCCCATCGCCGGCCACTGCAAGACACGCCTGATCCCCGCACTCGGCCCCGAGGGCGCAGCTCGACTCTATGCGCGGATGCTGAGCCATATCGTTGACCACGCCTGCGCCGCGCGCCTCGGCAAGGTCGTGGTGATGCTGACGCCCTCTGCCGAGCCGTCGAGTCAGGCACCTGAACAGGCGGCTCTGCGGGCAGCGCTGGAAGCCCGGCTGCGAAGCGTTGTCGATGCCACTGCCGACCTCACCTTCGAGGCACAGCCGCAGGGGGAGCTCGGTGAGCGAATGTCCCGGGCCATGGCCCGACATCTGCCCGAGGGGCCGGTGTTGCTGATGGGCTCCGACCTGCCAGCGCTGGATAGCCAGCGGCTGCGCGAGGCAGCCCACAGACTGCGCACTCACGACGCGGTGCTGCAGCCCACCGACGATGGTGGCTATGGCTTGATCGGCCTCAAGGCGCCCTGCCCGCAAGCCTTCCTGCTGCCCCACTGGAGCCATGCCCATGTCTGCCGGGACACTCTGGCGCTGCTGGCCCGGGCGGGGAGAACGGCCGCTTGCCTGCCGACCAGCTGGGATGTCGATGAGCCGCGTGACCTTGCGCGACTGTCGCGCCACCTGCCGGCACTCATGGCCGACCTTGCCGCTTGAGACTTTCCATAAATAAGCCCGCTTGAGGCTCATCACAGGTTCGGCATGCCTCCCAAAGTCGTATGCATTTTTGCTCACACTGCCCTTCTTCTACGCCGCAGGGCTGTTACACTCGCTGCATCGTGACTCACATGTCACAGCTTGACGGGGTGCCGGTAAGACCGGCTGAGATGTCATGCGCAGGCAACGTCCTTGCGTGAATGACGATCCCGCCGAACCTGATCCGGCTAGTACCGGCGTAGGGATCAAGCGCGAAGCGATGCCACTCGATATCGTCACCACTTTCTCACGGTGACTGTCGGCACCTCCCCCGCTTTTCCCCTGCTCCTGTTCCGGTACTGGCCACGCTTGCGCCAGAGACCTGCCGCCCCATTACGGGTCGTCAGCACGCTCACCGAGGGATGCGTCATGCCTAGTTTCAACGACCTGACCAGTGCCTGCGCCGAGGAATGGCGTGACTATCTCGAGCACGACTTCGTTCGCCAGCTGGGCGAAGGTCGTCTGCCGGAGGAGTCCTTCCGCCATTACCTGCAGCAGGACTACCTGTTCCTGATCCACTTCGCGCGTGCCTGGGCGCTGGCCGCCTACAAGAGCCGCACCCTCGCGGAGCTGCGTCAGGCCACGGCCAGTCTCGACACCATCCTCAATACCGAGCTCGATCTGCATATCGGCTACTGCAGCGAGTGGGGCATCAGCGAGGATGACCTGAGCGAGCTGCCGGAATCCCGCGCCACCCTGGCCTATACCCGTTACGTGCTCGATTGCGGCCAGCGCGGCGACCTGCTCGATCTGCACGTGGCGCTCGCGCCCTGCCTGATCGGCTACGGCGAGATCGCCGAGTGGCTGCTCGATCAGGACACCACCGAGATCGAGAACAACCCATACGCGGACTGGATCGCGATGTACTCAAGCGATGACTTCAAGGAAGCCGTCGAAGCCGAGCGCGAATGGCTGGATGCGCGCCTCTCGGAGGTCTCGGAGCGCCGACTGGGTGAGCTGGTCGATGTCTTCCGGGACGCCACGCGACTCGAGATCGACTTCTGGCAGATGGGCCTCGATCGCGCTTGAGTCATCACAGACTGACGTCCCGGCACTCGCCATGAGCCGCTCGGGATGACGCCATCCCCATGGATGGCACGACTGACAGGCCAACAGAGCCTGGATGCGAGAATGCTCCCCGTGGCAAGCCTGACGCTTCGGGCAACACCCTCGCATTGAAATCTGCACACGCTTGACGGGGTGCCGGTGGAACCGGCTGAGATCCTGCATGCATGCTTCGCCGCCCTGACGCGCGAGCTTGCCAGCAAGGGGTCCCGTGGAACCTGAACCGGTTAGGACCGGCGTAGGAATCAAGCTGATGGCCAGCCGCTGCGCGCGGCCGCCTCGCTCCCGGGCCACCTGCTGGCAAGGAGTCGGCGACGACCATCCTCTCCCTGCGCACGGTCTTCCCATGATGACGTCAGCCGTGACGTCGCCCTTTGAGGAGACCTGCATGAGCACTGCCCCGACGACACAAGACCCGCAAGCCACCAACGCCGCCGAGTCACCGCTCGCCTCGCAGCCTGAGGCTGCCCCCAAGGCACGCGCGCGCGCCGGTCGCAAGGATGGCAGCCGCCATCTCGCCAGCGAAGCACGAGTCGACGCCGCCGCCATCGCGCCGCTGAGCGGCTCGCGCAAGATCTATATCGAAGGCTCCCGTCCGGACATCCGCGTGCCCATGCGCGAGATCGGCTGCTCGCCGACCCAGACCTCCAGCGGCCTGGAAGAGAACCCGCCGATCGTCGTCTACGATACCTCCGGCCCCTACACCGATCCGGCGGTCGAGATCGACATCCGCCGGGGCCTGGCGCCGCTGCGCGAGAAGTGGATCGAGGAACGCGGTGATACCGAACAGCTCAATCAGCTGAGCAGTGAATATGGTCGCGTGCGCCAGGCCGACCTGCGCCTGTCGTCCCTGCGCTTCGAGCTGGACCACCGCCCGCGTCGTGCCCTGCCGGGCAAGAATGTCACCCAGCTGCACTACGCGCGCCAGGGCATCATCACCCCGGAGATGGAATACATCGCGATTCGCGAGAATCAGCGTCGTATCGCGCTGCGTGAGGAATATCAGGGCAGCGAATCCGTCGAGAGCATTCTGGGCCACCAGCACCCGGGCCACAGCTTCGGCGCCAACCTGCCCGACGAGATCACCGCCGAATTCGTGCGTGAGGAAGTCGCATGCGGCCGCGCCATCATTCCCGCCAACATCAATCACCCGGAAAGCGAGCCGATGATCATCGGCCGCAACTTCCTGGTGAAGGTCAACGGCAACCTGGGCAACTCGGCGGTCACCTCCTCCATCGAGGAAGAGGTCGACAAAATGACCTGGGCGATCCGCTGGGGTTCCGACACCGTGATGGACCTCTCGACCGGCGCCAACATCCACGAGACCCGTGAATGGATTCTGCGCAACTCTCCCGTGCCCATCGGCACGGTGCCGATCTATCAGGCGCTGGAGAAGGTCGATGGCGTGGCCGAGAACCTCGATTGGGAGATCTTCCGCGACACGCTGATCGAGCAGGCCGAGCAAGGCGTCGACTATTTCACCATCCACGCCGGCGTCCTGCTGCGCTATGTGCCGCTGACCGCCAGCCGCGTGACCGGCATCGTCTCGCGCGGCGGCTCGATCATGGCCAAGTGGTGTCTGGCACATCACGAGGAAAGCTTCCTCTATCGTCACTTCGAGGACATCTGCGAGATCTGCAAGGCCTACGACATCAGCCTGTCACTGGGCGATGGCCTGCGCCCGGGCTCGGTGGCCGATGCCAATGACGCCGCCCAGTTCGGTGAGCTCGAGACGCTTGGCGAGCTGACCAAGATCGCCTGGCAGCACGATGTCCAGGTCATGATCGAGGGCCCGGGTCACGTGCCGATGCACCTGATCAAGGAGAACATGGACAAGCAGCTCAGCGAGTGTGACGAGGCGCCCTTCTACACCCTCGGCCCGCTGACCACCGACATCGCCCCGGGCTACGACCACATCACCTCCGGCATTGGTGCCGCGATGATCGGCTGGTTCGGCTGCGCCATGCTCTGCTACGTGACCCCCAAGGAGCACCTGGGCTTGCCCAACAAGGACGACGTCAAGACCGGCATCATCACCTACAAGATCGCCGCGCATGCCGCCGATCTGGCCAAGGGCCACCCGGGCGCGCAACGCCGTGACAATGCGCTCTCCAAGGCACGCTTCGAGTTCCGCTGGGAAGACCAGTTCAATCTGGGCCTGGACCCGGACACCGCGCGCAGCTTCCACGACGAGACGCTGCCCAAGGACTCGGCCAAGGTCGCCCACTTCTGCTCCATGTGCGGGCCGAAGTTCTGCTCGATGAAGATCACCCAGGAAGTGCGCGATTACGCCAATGAGCATGGTCTGACCGGCGATGCCGACAGCGTGATGGCCGGCATGCAGGAGCAGGCCGACAAGTTCAAGCGTGAAGGCAGCCAGCTCTATCAGGAGGTCTAGCCAAGTGCCTGACGCACAGGAAGGCTGACATTCCGAGCGACACAAAAAACGCCCCGACCAGTGATGGTCGGGGCGTTTTCGTCACATCCTGCCACACGCTCATGACATCTCATGAGCGTGACAGAAGGCTCACGTGCGGCTGGTGACTTCCAGCAGGTGATAACCGAACTGGGTCTTCACCGGGCCCTGCACGGTGTTGATCGGGGCGCTGAACACGACTTCGTCGAATTCCTTGACCATCATGCCCGGGCCGAAGGCACCCAGGTCGCCGCCACTGCGGCCGGACGGGCAGGAGGAGTGCTCGCGAGCGGCATCAGCGAAATCGCGGCCGTTCTCGATTTCGGTCTTGAGAGCTGCACACTGTTCTTCGCTGGAAACGAGAATATGACGCGCTGTGGCCTGTGCCATGTCTATCACCTGTCACTGATCGAATAAATGCCGCCGGCAATCACCGGCGGCGTGGCAGGTCATTGTGGCCCAAGGCAGCGCTCGCCGCTAGCGTCGCGCGCCTCCCCACCTGCTCAGCGATATCCCAGACACGCGAACGCCCACCCGGAAGACCGGATGGGCGTTGGGGACGCTCGCCTGAGAGCGTCGGCAGCAGTCGCTTACTTGGCGACTTTCTGCATGGCCTCGGAGGCGGACTTGGCGTTGCTTTCTGCCAGTTCCTGACCTTTCTTGGCGTATTCCTGGTTCAGCTCGACCACTTTCTGGGTGTCGTTCTGCAGCTTCTCGCCCAGAGTCTTGACGGTTTCCTGCTGCTCCTTGACGAAGTTCTTCAGACCTTCGCTGTCCTTGATCTCGAGCATGGAACGCGCCTGGGTCAGGGAAGCATCAGCATAGGACTTGGTCAGTTCCATCTGTGCGCCGATCAGCTTCTCGCTGTAATCGATGCTCAGGGCGCTGAACGCACGCAGCGGAGACAGGAACATATCGTCGAACTGCTGAGCGGACTTCTCGAAGTTGGCATTGAACATGTAGGCACCCTCCAGGGTATTGGCATCACGCTGAAATGAACCGGAGCGTTGCTCCGTTCGGTTATCAGGACTGAACCGGGCTGGTGCACCGTAGTGACCGAGCCATCATTATCAAGCCGTCACTATCGAGCCGTCGCGGTCAGATAGTGCTATCGACCAGGTTCCATCCTCGCTGCAACGCAGCATAAGACAGTCTTTGTTGCACTGCAACATCAAAAACATCGCAACGACTGATCTGTACGCCCTGGTTGATGCAGTGGCTTGATTGCACTGGAGAAAAACAATCAGAAGTTGAAAAGAAAATTGACGCCTTGGGGCCCCGTCATGCCACACACCACGCCCTGGAACGCCAGACTGGGCCAAAGTGCTGGGCCATAGGGCTGGGAGGATAAAGGGCTAGGACAGAGGGCTGAGGCAGAAGCCCGAAGCTGAAAGCCTGAACTTGAGGATAGCGCCGTGCTGCTGCCTCACTGGCATGAGGCGTCGCGACAGCGTTTGCAGAGCAGGCGCCCGCCCAGCGCGCGTGCCTGATCTGCCTGGCGACAGAAGTCGACACTCTGGGTGGAAAGCCATCGCCGACAGCCCTGACAGCGCGGCAAGCCTTCCTCATCCTGCGACTGGGCGGAAGACGCGCCTTGCTGATTGTCGGCCGCAGCACCCGGCTGCTCGCCTGCCGCCTGCGGGCTAGCGGGGCCTTCTCGGCCATCCTGATCCAGAGCCTGGTGCCCGGGCTGCCAATGCGCGGCCTGCAGCCCTCGGCCCCCAAAACCGCACTGCCGTTTCAGGGCAGCCGTAGATGTCACGCCACGCTGGACCGCCAGCGTCGTGTCATCCGACGCCCCTTCCATGTCATCGGACTCTGCCGCCATGGCAGCGCTATCGCCTGAGGCCCGCGCCAGTTCTTCAGGCGATAGCGGCGGTTGCCATAGATAGGCCAGCGGGGATACCTGAGTGGCAGCGTCGCCATCCGTCGCGCGCGTGCCAGCGGCCAGGCCCAGCTCCGCCACCCAATCCGTGTTGGGGGCCACATGCTGGGTGGCGATGGCGCGCCCCAGCTGGCGCAGGCGGCGCTGATCGAGGCGGTGGGTAAAACTGCGCAGCCGTGTCACGTAAGCGGTCTTGCCGCTCACCTGCAGGCACTGACGCTTGAGGCGCGCGAAGGACAGCAGCGCACGACTGTCCACGATATCTTCCGGCGGCCGGCTGACCTGAGCCGCATCGGCCACCACGATGCGATAGCGCAATTGCGGCTGCAGGGTCATCCCCAGGCGCACAGGCAACAACGAGGAGGCCTCCAGCCATTGCACGATGGCGCGGCTACGCTCAGGGATCGCCTGCAAGGGACACGGCGTCACGGCATGCGCCATGACGCCATCTTCGCCTGAGGGTGTCTCGCCGCCCTGCGCGACTCGTCCGCTATGGGCCAACAGCTCACCGAAGGGGGTGATCGAGAGCGTCAGATCAAAACAGGAGGCATCCAGCACCCAGACCTGCATGAGGCTGTTGATCAGCAGGTGATCGATCTCGATCACGCCCTCTGCCTGCGCCAGCCGCACATCATGCAGCACGACCCAATCATCCCGCGTCCCCAACAAGGCATCCAGCTGGCTTGCCAGCGCACGGCGACGCGCCTGACGGGCACGTATCGCACGCAGGGCCTCCAGCACCTTGTGGCGCTCGGGCGCGGCAAGCGCAGCATCCTGCGCCAGCACCTCGAGCACCAGCAGGTCGTATTCCCGTGAATCGCAGTCCTTGATCAGCATGGGCGCCTCTGGATTAGAGCATTCATATATAACTCAGTGTAGTGCTCTATTCGCAATCTTTCTTGCCTCTGACTCCGCGGGAGAATCCGCCAGCGGATAGCGGATGACAGTGAAGAAGGCTGAGGGTCATCACTCCTGCGCTGTCTGAGGCGCGGCCTCCCGGTAGGGCAGCATTGCCGTCACCTGCTGACGCGCCTTGCTGAGCCAACGTGCCTCCTCCTCGACCGCCTCTGCCACCGCCTCCTGAAGCCCGGGATGCATCAGCCAATGCAGCGACCCGGTGGCATACGCCGCGAAACCGCGACTGATCTTGTGCTCACCCTGGGTGCCGGGATCGAAGCGCTTGAGCCCTCGCTGCAGGCAGAATTCGAGCCCCTGGTAATAGCAGACCTCGAAGTGCAGACAGTCGGCATGGACTTCGCTGCCCCACCAACGACCATACAGGCAATCACTGCCGATCAGACACAAGGCTGCCGCCACCGGCGCGCCCTGCTCATCTCGCGCCTGCACCAGCAGCAATCGCTCGGGCATGCTGCGCCTGAGCTGCTGGAAGAAATCGAGCGGCAGATAAGGGCGCTGGCCGCGCTCGAGATAGGTCATGCAGTAGCAGCGGTAGAAGGCCTCGATATCGTCAGAGCCAATCTGCGCTCCCTCGAGCCTGGCCAGCGTGAAGCCTTGCTCGGCGACCTTGCGCCGCTCGCGCCGGATCTCCTTGCGCCGTTTGGAACGCAGACTCTCAAGCCAGGTGGCAAAGTCCGGCTCGCCGCGTGACTGCCAGTGATATTGCATCCCGGGACGCGAAATCAGCTCCGGAATCGCCGCCTGCCAGTCTTGCCGCTCCTCTGCCGAGACAAACAGCAGATGAAACCCGCTGTGCTCATAACGACGTAGCGCGCTACCCGGCTCAGCCGCGGGTGCGATGCCAGCCTTGAGATGCGGCCATAACCACTCAAGCAAGGCACGCCGGGCTGCGGGCGACGCCAACTGTGGCGAGGTGACAAGGCGTGGGCCATCGCTGGGAGTGAACGGCACGGCAGTCAACTGCTTGGGATAATAGCGCCCACCCGCCTGCTCCAGGGCCTCCGCCCACTGCTGGTCGAACACATATTCGCCACGCGAGTGCAGCTTGAGATAGCGCAGCAGCCCCGCCAGCAAGCGGCCGTCGGCGTCGCGCACTACCAGATGGGCAGGATGCCAACCACTGCCGGCGCTGGCCGCACCGCAGCTTTCCAGCGCGCTCAGATAGGCATGTTGCAGGAAGGGATAGTCATCGCCTGCCAGCGCATTCCATTCACTGGCGGTGAGGGCGTCGAGGGAATCCAGCACCTCCAGGCGCCAGCCCTGTTTCTCTGCGGTACCTGCGGCGCTCGCAGCCTGCTGCTGGCCTGTTGCCGACCCTGTCGCCGCCTGAGCCGCCGACCCTGTCGCAGCCTCATCCTCTGCCTGCCATTGCCCTGTCACCGTACTCTCCTCATAGTCTTGCCATGCCTACCACTGGTGCAGACATGCCGCACAACCCAGGACATGCTAGTGTGTCGTCATGATGCAGGACAACGAGACCCACATGACAGAGACTCCCACGCCGCCCGACGATACGTCCACGAGCGGCTCACAGCCCCAGGGGCGCGCTCAAGAGTCCTCGCAAGGGCCCTCTCAAGGGCCTTATGCGCCGACCCCGCCCGCGCAGGACACCCACGCCAGCACGAATCTCATGGCAGTGGCCGCCTTTGCCCTGAGCGTGCTCGGCTGCCTGCTCGCGCCTGCGGCACTCGGCGGCGTCGTGTGTGGCCACATTGCGCGCAGCCAGATCCGCCGCAGTGGCGAAGCCGGTGACAGCTGGGCCCTGGCCGGACTGATTCTCGGCTACCTGCTGATCGCCCTATCGCTGGCCGGCCTGCTGATGTTCGGCGGCATGATGCTGACCATGTTCGGCATAATGGCATTCAGCACCTGACCAGCGCCTGACCAGCGCCTAGGCACTCCGGCTTGAACGTGCAGCGCGCCTGCACGGATAATGCGTCGACATTGCTTCCCCGTGCCAGCGGGGCATGCCTGCCTCTCGCAGCGTCTGCCCTGCCAGCGATTCCGGTTCCCCCGAGCCGCCTTGATACTGAGCGAGCCTCGATGTTGTACTCGATTCTCGATAATGATTTCTACAAGTTCACCATGCAGAACGCCGTGGTGAAACTGTTTCCGTATGCGCGCGCTCGCTACGCCTTCATCAACCGTGGCGAGCATTCGTTCCCGCCGGGGTTCGGCGAGGCCTTGCGCATCGCGGTAGACAACATGGCCGAACTGGCATTGAGCGTGGAAGAGAAATCCTTCCTCGAGCTTCACTGCCCCTTCCTGGACCCGACCTACCGCGACTTCCTGGCGGGCTTCCGCTTCGATCCCTCCGAAATCACCATCACCCAGACCGGTGATGAGCTGGAGGTGCATATCGAAGGCTACTGGTATCGCACCATCCTGTGGGAAGTCCCGCTGATGGCGATGATCAGCGAGCTCTGGTATCAGCTGGGCGGAGATCAACGCGACAGCGATCAGGCCCTGCGCGACAGCACCCTGGCCAAGATCGAGCACTACAAGCGTCTCGGCATCCGCGTGGCGGAATTCGGCACTCGTCGTCGTCACTCCTACGATGTGCACGACAAGGTGGTCGCGGGTCTCAAGGACCACGGCCGCGGCTGCTTCATCGGCACCAGCAACGTGCACATGGCACAGCGCCACGGCATCAAGCCGATCGGCACGCACGCCCATGAGTGGTTCATGTTTCATGCCGCGCGCTTCGGCTTCAAGATGGCCAACATCCTGGCGCTGGAGAACTGGGTCAAGGTCTATCGCGGTGACCTGGGGATCGCCCTGTCTGACACCTTCACCAGCCAGGCCTTCTTCAAGAGCTTCGACAAGAAGTTCGCCAAGCTGTTTGACGGCGTGCGCCACGACAGTGGTGACCCCATCGACTTCGCCGAGACCACCATCCGTCACTATGAGTCACTGGGCATCGACCCCAAGACCAAGACCATCGTGTTCTCCGATGGTCTGGACACCGACAAGGTCGATCGCATCGTGCGCTATTGCGCCGGACGTATCGGCATGTCGTTCGGTATCGGCACCAACTTCACCAATGATGTCGGCCCGCAGCCGATGAACATGGTGATCAAGATGACCGAAGCCCGTCCCGAGGGCCAGGAGTGGGTGCCGGTGATCAAGCTGTCCGATGTCTCGAGCAAACACACCGGCGACCCCGACATGATTCGTCTGGCGCACCAGGTGCTGTCACTCAAGGAGCTGGATTGAAGCGCACGCTCAGCGATCGCTGAACGCCTTGCCATGGCCTCCTGCCAGAGACCTTGAAACAGGCTCATGAAATAGCTGCTAGAAAAAGTCCCATGAAAAAGCCCGCCCGGAAACTTCCCGGGCGGGCTTTTTCATGTCGATCACCTTCAGCACCGGTGACGACGGCTCAGGTCTTGCAGCTCAGGTCTTGACGACTCAGGTCTTGACGGACTTCTTCGGTGTCTTGAAGACCTCATTGAACAGGTTGAGCATGACCTGCCAGGAAGCCGAATCCGCGGCCGCGTCATAGCCCAGCGGCAGATCGTACTTGGCCGCCTTGGCATCCGATTCCGGATTGGTGAAGGCGTGCTTGGCACCCGGATACTGGATCAGCGTGGTGCGCGTCTCGAGTGACTGGAAGGTCGCGACCAGCTTGTCGAGATCCTCCTGCGCCACCAGCGTATCTGCCGCGCCATTCTGGATCACGACCCGGCCGGCAAACGGCTCGGGCTCCGTCACGGCAATCGACGGGCTGCCATGGAAGCTGACGACCGCCTTGAGCGGCGCTCCGGTCAGCGCCATGTTGAGCACCACGGCACCGCCGAAGCAGTAGCCGATCGCCGCCATGCGCTCGCCATCGACTTCCGGGCGTGAGCGCAGCACCGCCAGCGCCGAATTGAAGCTGGATTCCGCCTTCGGCCAGTCGCTCATCACCGCAGAGGAGAAGGCGCCGGCCTCCTTGGGATGCTCGGCCGTGCGCCCACCGCCATACATGTCGACGGCCATGACCACGTAGCCAAGCCCTGCCAATTGTTCGGCGCGCTTGCGGGCGTAGCTGTTCAAGCCCCACCACTCATGCACCAGCAGGATACCGGGTCGACGCCCCTGCGCCTTGGCATCGCGTGCGATCAGGCCTACGTGCTCCTCACCATTGGCCCTATAGGTCACCGTCTCCGTGACCACCTGCGGCCCCTCGAGACGATTGACCAGCGGTGCATCCTCGGCGGCCATGGCCTGTCCGGCGGAAAATACCGACTGTGCAAACAACAGGGTGCCAGCGCACCAGCCACGTAACATTCGCATCGCCTACTCCTTGTATGACGTGATCCACTTGCATGACGCGATCCACAACCCGAGACACCGGCTGCAGGTGTGCCCGATTGATCACCGGTATTGGCTCAATTGTCCTCGCTCAAGGACTGCGATGCCAGCACCACCCGATCGCGACCGCTGCGCTTGGCACTGTAGAGCGCCATATCGGCACGGTGCAGGTAGCCATCCCGGGTCTCCCCCGGCAGCGGTGTCGCCACTCCCATGCTGATGGTGCAGCGCAGTATCAGCGACTTGAAGCGCACCTCCAGCGCCGCGATCTGCTGTCGCAGGCGCTCGGCCATTCCGACACCGGTGGCGGTACCGGCATCGGTGAGCAGGACGGCAAACTCCTCGCCGCCCAGACGCGCAAAGCAGTCATCGCGCCGCAGCTGGGCACGACACGCCTCACCAAGACTGATCAGCACCTGATCGCCCGCCGCATGGCCGTGAGTGTCATTGACGCGCTTGAAGTGGTCGATATCAAACAGGATCAACGCCATCTGCTCCCGCGATGACGAGCTCAGCAGGGTGTCGAGCGTGTCGAGGAAGCTGGCCCGGGTCATGGCGCCGGTCATGGCGTCCGTCATCGCTTCATGCTCGCGACGCTGCTCGACCAGCTTGCGCTCATGAATGTTGCGCGACACCGACAGCACGCGCTGATAACGCCCGGTGGCGGGGTCCATCGAGGGCGTCGAGATCGACTCGAACCACAGCGTATGCCCAGCCTTGTGTTGAATCCTGAAGTCGACTCGAAACACTTCGCCGAGACAGGCGGCACGATGGACCTCCTGCGCGATGCGCAGCATGTCATCGGGATGGATCAGCTGCTTGATCTCCTGGCCGATGATCTCCTGCGGGCGATAACCGCAGAGCTTTTCCACCGAGGGGCTGATGTACTGACAGATGCCGTGGGAGTCCTCGATGCTGACCAGATCGCTGACGGAGTTGAGGATGAAGCGATAGCGCTCCTCGCTCTGGCGCAGCTCATCCTCGATACGGTATCGAGCGGTGGCATCGTCACAATAGCCATGCCAGATCACGCCGCCCTCGGGGGAGTCGATCACCTGCGGCAGCCCGACACACGCCAGCCTGCGCTCCTGACCATCCGGATGCTGATAGCGTATCTCCGCCTCCCAGGGCGATTGCTGCCGGGCACTGGTCTGCAGTGACATGAGCAGCTGCTCACGCTCGCGACCCGCGATGCGCGCCAGCAGCAGCATGGGGTCGTCGATGACGGCCTGCGGGTCGAGCCCCAGCACTTGCGAGGCAACTGGCGAAAGGTAGGTATAACGCAGCTCACCCTCCCGACTCAGGCGACACTGGAAGACGACGCCGCGCATCTGCTGGACAAGGTTGTCCAATTGGCGCCGATGCGCTTCGCGCTGGGTGACATCACTGAGCTTGCCGAGCACGGCGGTGACCTCTCCCACAGGCGAGTAACTCAGCTGCATGTCATCCTGGAGATAGCGCTTGCGCCCATCCACATGCACGAAGGCGTAACACAGACTCAGACGACTATGGCGCTCCCGCACGGCCTCATCAAAGCGCTGCTGACAGATGGTCAGCTCATCCGGCGCCAATCGGGCCTGCCAGAGACCCGGGCTGGCCATCAGCAGGTCATGTGAAAGCCCGGTGAGCGCCTCGCTGCCTGCCGACAGATACTCCAATTCCTCTGGCGGCCATTCACCAGCGGTCGCGTAGTGCGCGCCGGGTGTCTCATCCACCCGCCGCGCCAGACGTTGCTGTTGATCGATCACATGCTCGAGACGTTGATGTACCTGGGTGATGTCGCGCGCCATCACGGCCACCTGACGCCCCTCGTCGGCGAGTGAGCGTCCCAGACTGACCATCTGCACGGATAACCTGGATTCCCCCCGCGGCAGCGACAGGCTGATATCGCATTGCCAGGGTTCGGCTCTCTCCAGGCTACGCAGGACATGAGGGAGGTAGAGGTGCTCAAGCGAGAGGCGGGAATGCGCACAGGCCGCATCGTGATAGAGATGCCAGGCCGGGTTGGCATGACTGATCACCAGGCTCTCATCCTTGAGCAGCAGGATCGCCATCGGGTCACGGCTGCGCACCATCATCAGACGATAGGCACGCGCCAGCTGCTGCTCCTGCTCATTGGCCTTGTCACGCTGCGTGATATCCGTCACTCGTCCACACAGCGGATGCCCCACACCGGAACTCCACAGACATTCCTCGAGCAACAACATCTGCCCGCTGCGGTCGCGCATGCGATACGTCGTGCGCTCGACCCGCCCCATCGAGGCGCGAAAGTCACTCAACCGCTGCCGGTCGGCGGTGATCACCAGCGAAAGCCAGAGCTCCGGCTGCTTGAGAAAATCCCGCACCGTATATCCCAGCAGGTGTTCCGCCGCTGCATTCATGGCAATCAGGCGCTGACCATCAGCACTGAGCGTGAACAACACATCTGCCACGACAGCATAATGATGCTGCAGCAAACGACTATCCGCGAATGATTCAGGCAACGTGAAACCCCTTCTCTGTCATGCGGTTTGCTCAAGAATGCCCTATCCATGGCGCTGGCAGCCAGCAGTACCCCCAACGCTTGGTTGCGCGAAGATCCGGGCAGATGACGGCATATGAACGATGGCGACCTTTGCCTTTGCGTCTGACTATCTCCCTTATCGGCAGCGCTGGCGCAATTGTTGTGGGCGAATATCACGCAAGCGGCACCGAAGGGAAAACCTCATGGATGCAAAAAGCCCGAAGCATAAGCTTCGGGCTTTTTTGAGAGCTCACCTTGAACAGAGCTGGCCTTGAACAGAGCTGACTTGATCAGAGCTGGCCTGGAAAGATCTAGCCTTGCGCGGAACGCGGCATGGCATCGTCGATGAGCGCGGAGGACGGGGCATCAGGTGCGCCGCTGCGGCCGTCGTTGCCCTCGCCAGCCGGCTGGGCGGTAGCGCGCGGGGCCTTGCGCTTGTGACGCCGCGACTGCCTGCTGTCCTTGTCCTGCTGGGCGGAAGGCGCCTTGACCGGCAGGCGCGCCCGCAGGTGCTCGAGCAACGCGCGAAAATCATCCGGCTCCATGCCGATGCGCTCCGCTGCGACACTTTCCTGCCATAGCACATAGATCGCCGGCTGCTCACGCCCCAGGTCCATACCCACGACCTTGCCCTCGCGCTGAGTACGCGGGTCGCGCAAGGTAGCACCGATCAATTCATGAGCTTCGCGGATGGCATCGTGCATCTGAGACAGCCTGCTGTGGAAGTCGAGATAACTGCCGGAGAGTGTGCGGCAGTGTGGCAATACCTTCCCTGAATTGCGCACAACAATGGATCACTCGCAGGCCATAGGGCCGCCTGCATGATTTGACGTTGTCATGACCTGGCTCACTGATAGACGCAAGGCCAACAGGTGCGAAGTGTAACACACCGCCACAGTTTCGCTAATTTCACTCGACCGTGAATTACGATGACGACATGTTGACCACCTTTCTCGACGTATCAGTGCACGTTTCACACCACCTGACCCGACTCTGTCGCGATCGTGCTCAGAAAAGTTGCCATAAGGTCACGCCATTGACGCAAGACAACGACACTTTGCGCCTTGGAGCACCTCCCGCACTTTCGTGGTGCGCAAAAAAAACCTCTCCCATTGGGAGAGGTTCAAAAATGGATGACGCGATGTCATTCCGAGCAGCATCGAAGCCGGTCTTGGCGCCAACCCTGACCGACCACCGATTCAAAGGGGACGAATGGCATTGCCTTGTCCGTGGAGCCTGAGCGCGACGCGAGAATCCTCGGGCCACTCGTCCTCACCTGTTGGGAGCCTGCCCTCCTGTCTTGCCAACAGACTGACAGGCCCCCGAATTCTTGCTGTCCCGCGCGGCCTTTTGGGTTGATCGATGAGGGATCAAAGGCCGCGCGGGACTCACCAAGTGCTTACTTGGCGGCTTGCATTGCCAACGCAGTGTCGAGCATACGGTTGGAGAAGCCCCACTCGTTGTCGTACCACGCCATGACCTTGACCAGGCGATCTTCGCTGACGCGAGTGTGATTGCTGTCGAAGGTGGAAGAGTGTGCATCGTGGTTGAAGTCGATGGACACCAGCGGCAGCTCGTTGACGGCCAGCACGCTGGAGCCTTCGGCGGCCTTGGCCACGATGGCGTTGATCTCTTCGATGGAGGTATCACGCGACGCGGTGAAGGTCAGATCGACCAGCGACACGTTGATGACCGGCACGCGGATCGCCAGACCATCCAGCTTGCCGTTCAGTTCCGGCAGCACCAGACCCACTGCCGCGGCGGCACCGGTCTTGGTCGGGATCATGGAATGGGTCGCGCTGCGGGCACGGTACGGGTCGGAGTGGTAGACATCCGACAGGTTCTGATCGTTGGTGTAGGCGTGAATGGTGGTCATCAGGCCGTTCTCGATGCCGACTTCATCATTCAGCGCCTTGGCGACCGGCGCCAGGCAGTTGGTGGTGCATGACGCGTTGGAAACGACCTGATGCTCGGCCTTCAGCACATCTTCGTTGACGCCGAACACGACAGTTGCATCGGCATCGCCGCTCGGCGCGGAGATCAGCACACGCTTGGCGCCGGCTTCGATGTGCTTGGCAGCGGCAGCACGCTTGGTGAACAGACCGGTGCATTCCATCACCAGGTCGATGTCCAGGCTGGACCACGGCAGCTGGGCCGGGTCACGCTCGGCCAGGATGCGGATCTTGTCGTCACCGACGAACAGATTCTCTTCGTCGTGCGAGACAGTCTCGGCGAAACGGCCGTGGACGGTATCGCGGCTCAGCAGGTGAGCATTGAGCTTCGGATCACCCAGATCATTGATAGCGACGACCTGGATACGATCGTTGTACTGACCTTCATACAGCGCACGCAGCACGTTGCGACCGATGCGACCAAAACCATTGATGGCGACGCGTAATGTCATGATTCAACTCCTGTGGCGTATGGCGGGTGCAGGACCAGACCTGATCCAGGAACGAAAGCCTGCAATGCGTTCCGTGAAATTATCCTACACGCTTTTCCCATAATTTGGCCGAAAGTCGTCCAGTCTTCAAGCAGTTTTTTTGTTAAATTTACCGAATATTCCGAACAAAACCGTTTCTCGAGCGCCATGACGCGCTACTGTAGGCTACCCCGGCAACCGAACGACGCGACACGAGTGAGGCCAGAGGCTTTACACCGCCATCACCACTGGATAGCGTCGCCGGATAGCAGCACGCCCACACAGCGGGAAACGCTTTCTTTCGCCAGCCTCGGCGCCCTGCGCCGCCTGATACATGAGGTAAGAGCATGTCAGTCAACCAGACCGTAGAGCACGTGACCCAGCGCATCATCGACCGCTCCCGCGAACGCCGCGCCGCCTATGAGCAGTTGATGGAAAGCCAGCAGCGCCGCGGTGTACACCGCTCCGAGCTCTCCTGTGGCAACCTGGCGCACGGCTTTGCCGCCTGTGGCGAGACCGACAAGAATCGTCTCAAGCTGATGAACTCGGCCAACCTGGGCATTATTTCGTCATATAACGACATGTTGTCCGCCCACCAACCGTTCGAGGACTACCCGCGCATCATCAAGGAAGCTGTCCAGGCGATGGGCTCCACCGCCCAGTTCGCCGGCGGCGTGCCCGCGATGTGCGATGGCGTGACCCAGGGTCAACCGGGCATGGAGCTGTCGCTGTTCTCCCGCGACCTGATCGCCATGGCCGCCGCTGTCGGCCTGTCGCACAACATGTTCGATGGCGCCCTGTTCCTCGGCGTGTGCGACAAGATCGTCCCGGGCCTGTTCATCGCCGCCGCACGCTTCGGCCACCTGCCGACGCTGTTCGTGCCGGCCGGCCCGATGCCCTCCGGCCTGCCCAACAACGAGAAGGCGCGTGTCCGTCAGTTGTTCGCCGAAGGCAAGGTCGGCCGCGATGCGCTGCTGGAAGCCGAGTCCGCGTCCTACCACAGCCCGGGCACCTGCACCTTCTATGGCACCGCCAACTCCAACCAGCTGATGGTCGAGCTGATGGGCCTGCACCTGCCGGGCGCGTCCTTCGTCAATCCGGGCACCCCGCTGCGCGAAGCCCTGACGCGTCACGCCGCCGAGCAGACCATCCGCAACAGTGAAGTCGGCGGCGACTACCGTCCCTTCTATCGCCAGATCGATGCCCGCGCCATCGTCAATGCCATGGTCGGCCTGCTGGCTTCCGGCGGCTCCACCAACCACACCCTGCACCTGGTCGCGATGGCCGGCGCAGCGGGCGTGACCATCACCTGGGATGACTTCACCGAGCTTTCCGCGGTGGTGCCGAGCCTGACGCGCATCTACCCGAACGGCCAGGCCGACATCAATCACTTCCAGGCGGCCGGCGGCATGAGCTTCCTGATCCGTGAACTGCTCAAGGCGGGTCTGCTCCACGACATCCCCACCCAGGACGGCGGCACCCTGGCCGGCTATGTCCGCGAGCCCTTCCTCGAGAACGGCAAGCTGGTCTGGAAGGACGGCCCCACCGACAGCCTCGACGAGGATGTGCTGCGTCCGGTGGCCAACCCGTTCGCCCCGACAGGCGGCCTGACCGTGCTGGACGGCAACCTCGGCCGCGGCGTGATCAAGGTCTCTGCCGTCAAGGAAGAGCATCGTCTCGTCGAAGCGCCGGTGAAGCTGTTCAGCGACCAGGATGAGATGAAGGCCGCCTTCGAAGCCGGTGAGCTGGAGCAGGACATGGTCGCCGTGGTGCGCTACCAGGGCCCGCGTGCCAACGGCATGCCGGAACTGCACAAGCTGACGCCCTACCTCGGCATCCTGCAGGACCGCGGCTTCAAGGTCGCACTGGTGACGGATGGCCGCATGTCTGGCGCCTCGGGCAAGGTCCCGGCCGCCATTCACATGACGCCGGAAGCGCTCGACGGCGGCCCGCTGGCACGCCTGCGCGAAGGTGACGTGGTCCGCCTGGATGCCAATGCCGGCACCCTCACAGCGCTGGTCGATGAAGCCGAATGGGCCGAGCGCGAGGCCGAGACCATCACTCGCGACAGCTATCATCACGGCCTGGGCCGCGAGCTGTTCTCCGGCATGCGTTCACTGGTCGGCGGTGCCGAGGAAGGCGCCTCCAGCTTTGCTGGCTACGGCGACCTGCCGGGCAGCGGCCACGACCTGATGTGATGGGCGCACCCTGTCACTCTCCTGAGGCACTGACGCAAAGGAAGGATGCCGGACGATGACCCGCGACACCTCCCATCGCCTTGCTCTGGTAGGCGATATCGGTGGCACCAATGCCCGGCTGGCACTCGTCCAGCCGGGCAGCCACACCCTGCAGCACATCCAGACGCTCGCCTGCGCCGAGCATGCCGGGCTTGAGGAGGCCATCCAGGCCTACTATCGGATGCTGGGCCTGTCAGAGGCCGAGCAACCCGTCGAGGCCTGCCTGGCCTTCGCCTGCCCCGTGCATGATGAACGCGTCAGCATGACCAACAATCACTGGACGTTTCTCAAGCGCGAGGTGCGCGAATCATTGAGGCTTGAGCGCTTCAAGTGCCTGAATGATTTCACCGCCATGGCGCTGGGCGTGCCCCACATCGAGGCCAGCGAACGTCTGGCCATCGGTGAGGAGCTCACCGAAGGTAGTGGCGATGCGGCCTCGCCACGCCTGGTGATCGGCCCCGGCACCGGCCTGGGTGTCGCGGGTCTGGTGCGCGGCACGCACAACTGGATTCCTCTCGCGACCGAAGGGGGGCATGCAAGCTTCGCCCCCACCGACGAGATCGAGGATGGCCTGCTCGGCATCTTCCGCCGTCGCCATGGTCGCGTCTCGGTGGAGCGCCTGCTGTGTGGCCAGGGCATGCTCGAGATCTATCAGGCCCTGGGCGAGCTTCGCGGCCTGCCGACTCCCCTCGACAGTGCGGCCAGCGTCAGCCAGGCAGCGCATGAGCACCTGCATCACGATGAACCGCAGAATGCCCTCGCCTTTGATGCCGTGATGCGCTTCATGAAGATTCTTGGCGCGGTCGCCGGCGATGCAGCACTCACGCTGGGGGCGCGCGGCGGGGTCTATCTGTGTGGTGGCGTGCTGCCGCGCAACCTGGATCTGCTGATACGCAGCGATTTCCGCCACGCCTTCACCGACAAGAATCGTCTGAGCCGTTACAATGCCGCGATACCCACCTGGGTGGTGACCGCGCCGTGGACCGGCCTGCTGGGCGCCGCCGAGGCTCTGCACAATGAAGAGGTGGCATGATGCATCGCAACCTCCTGAACCATCGAGGTAGCTCGAGATGATCCCCGAAAGTCTGCGCGCACTGATCGCCGACACCGCTGGCCAACGCACTGTCGAATGGCAGGGCCGCTCGCTGTTGATCCTCAACCAGGAGTGGGGCGAGCTGGTGGTCTGCCACCAGGGGGCTCAGGTGCTGCACTATCAGCCGACGGGCGACTCTCCCTGGCTGTGGGTGACGGAAACGCCCGCCGCCCTGCCGGGCAGCATTCGCGGCGGCATTCCGCTGTGCTGGCCCTGGTTCGCGGATGAGTTCCCCGAGGGCGAAAGCGAACTGCACGGCCCCGCTCGCAAGGCCGACTGGCGCATCGATGCGGTGGACGAGGAAGAGGAAGGCGTCGAGATCCATGCCTCACCGGTCTCAGCGCTGCATGCCGCCCTCTCTCCGCGCGTGGTGATCTTTGCCAGCCGCCGCTTCCTCAAGGTCGAGCTGATCACGGAAAACCGTGGCGAGGCTCCGATCAAGATGACCGGCGCGCTGCATACCTACTTCGCAGTGGCGAATGCCTTCGAGTGTCGCGTCACTGGTCTGGCCGGCGCCAGCTACCTGGACAAGAGCCAGGACTTCTCGCGCTTCGACCAGCAGGGCGAACTGGGCGTGCGCGGCCCGCTGGACCGCATCTACCAGACCAGCCAGGTTCAGGTGCTCGAGGACGGCAAGCGTCAGCTGCGCATCGCCAAGCAGGGCTCTGACTCCACGGTGGTCTGGCATCCCGGTGACGCGCCGCCGGCCGACACCAGCGTCGAGAATGCGCGCAGCTTCCTGTGTGTCGAGACCGCCTGCACGCGACTCGATCCGGTCTGGCTGCCGCCGGGCGCTCAGCATCTGCTGGCTCAGCACATCTCACCGCTGAGCGGTGATGAGGCAAGCGGCGAGTGAATGACAGCCGGCCACGCGACTCACGGCGTGGCCGGCACCTTGCGCACCTTGTCGGCCAACCGAGAGCTCTCGGCGCCTGAATCGTGTCATCCACACGACTCCCGACTGACAGTGACTTTCGCCTCGCCTGCAAGCGTGCGTCGGGCCGCCACAGAATGCGACCCGCCCCGATGAACTTCAACAACCCATACGATGGACACTTCCATGCTGCAATTGACCCGTAGTGTTTCCTGGCAGGCGCTGACCCGGCTGGGCGAGGTGACCCGCAACGACCGCATCCGCGATTACTTCGCGGCGGATCCCAAGCGCTTCGAGAAGATGAGCCTGCGCGTCGGCGGCCTGTTTCTCGACTACTCCAAGCACCACATCTCCGATGAGGTGATGGAGGCGCTGGTCGAACTGGCTGAGCACTCTGCACTCGTTCAACGTCGCGCGCAGATGTTCTCCGGCGACATCATCAACGTCACCGAGAATCGCCCGGTGCTGCACACCGCACTGCGCAGCCAGACCAACACGCCGGTCATCGTCGATGGCAAGGACGTGATGCCGGAAATCCACAAGACGCGCGAGCAGATCCGCGCCTTCTCGGAAGCCGTGCGCAGCGGTGAGTGGAAAGGCTTCGACGGCCAGCGGATTCGCGACGTGGTCAACATCGGCATCGGCGGCTCCGATCTGGGCCCCAACATGGCCTGCCGTGCGTTGCTCAAGCATCGCCACCCGGAAATCAATTTCCACTTCGTCTCCAACGTCGATGGCAACCACATCCAGAAGGTGCTCAAGCGCCTGGATCCTGCCACCACGCTGTTCATCGTCTCCACCAAGACCTTCTCCACCCAGGAAACCCTGCTCAACGCCAAGACGGCGCGCCGCTGGTTCCTGGAGCACGCCGGTCAGGATGCCGACGTCGGTGCCCACTTCGTCGCGGCTTCCACCAACCGCAAGGCGGCCAAGGAATTCGGCATTCGCGAAGAGAACGTCTTCGAATTCTGGGCCTGGGTTGGCGGTCGCTACTCCATGTGGTCTTCCATCGGCCTGCCCATCGCCCTGTCCATCGGCTATGAAGGCTTCATGGAGCTGCTGGAAGGCGCCCATGAGATGGACCAGCACTTCATCAATGCGCCGATGGCCGAGAACATGCCGGTCCTGATGGCGCTGATCGGCATCTGGTACATCAACTTCATGGGCGCCGAGACCCAAGCCATCGTGCCTTACGACCAGGCCCTGCATCAGCTGCCCGCCTTCCTGCAGCAGCTGGACATGGAATCCAACGGCAAGTCAGTCGACATCTTCGGCCGTCCGGTGGACTACAAGACCGGCCCGATCGTGTGGGGCGAGACCGGCTCCAACGGCCAGCATGCCTTCTTCCAGCTGCTGCACCAGGGCACGCGCTACGTGCCCATCGACTTCATCGCCTCGCTGAAGCCGGAGCCGGGTACCGAAGAGCACCACTTCGCGCTGATCACCAACATGCTGGCGCAGGCCAACGCCTTCATGGAAGGCAGCCAGGATGGCAGCAACCTCGATCCGCACTACAATTGCCCGGGCAACCGCCCGTCGAGCACCCTGCTGCTGGATGAGATGACCCCGCGCAACCTCGGCGCACTGATCGCCCTCTACGAGCACAAGGTCTTCGTGCAGGGCGTGATCTGGAACATCAACTCCTTCGACCAGTGGGGCGTGCAGCTCGGCAAGCGCATCGCCGGGGAAATCAGCGCGCGTATCGATACCGACGTGAAGGCCTTCGATCCGTCCACCCAGGGCCTGCTGGCGCTGGTCCGCGAGCACTTCCCTGCCGGTGGCGCCACCCAGGCGGATGACAGCAACGACAAGCCGGGCAAGAAAGCCAAAGGCTCCACGACGACCACTCGCAAGGAAACCTCCTCCTGATGACTCCGGTAATCGCGTTCGGCGAAGCGCTCGTCGACATGCTCTCCAACAAGCTCGGCGGCCAGGCCGTCGAGCAGGAAACCTTCACGCCCTACGCGGGCGGCGCACCGGCCAACGTCGCGGTGGCCTGTGCCCGTCTCGGCCTGCCGAGTCACTTCGTCGGCATGCTGGGTCAGGACAGCTTCGGTGACTTCCTGCACGACGAACTGAGCGCTCATGGCGTGCAGATGGATCACGTCAAGCGCACCAGCCATGCGCGCACCGCACTCGCCTTCGTGTCTCGCGATGAAGAGGGTGAACGCCGCTTCGACTTCTATCGTCCGCCGGCCGCTGACCTGCTGTTCCGTCCGGAGCACGCCGGGCCTGAGCTGTTCGCGACCCCCGCCATCTTCCACCTGTGCAGCAACAGCCTGACCGACGCCGGCATCGCGGACACCAGCTTCGTGCTGGCGTCACGCGCACGTGCTGCAGGCTCTCTGGTCAGCGTGGATGCCAATCTGCGTCACAACCTGTGGCCAAACCAGCAGGTCGATGTGACCCTGGTCACGCGCCTGCTGGACAACGCCGATATCCTCAAGCTGTCCCAGGAAGAGGTCGAGGCACTGACCGGCAGTCAGCCGCAGACCGACTGGCTCGAAGCGCGCCTGAAAGCCGGTGTGCGCCTGATCGTGCTCACCGATGGCCCGGGCGTGATCCGTGCCCTGGTGCGCAAGCAGAGCGGCGACATCGAGACCGTCAGCATCACGCCGCCCACCGTCAAGGCGGTCGATACCACGGCCGGTGGCGACGCCTTCATCGGCGGCTTCCTGTCAGCCCTCAGCGAAGCCGGCATCAATGCCGACAACCTGAGCGACTGGTGCGAAGACGAGAGTCATCTCAACGCCGCACTGGAGCGTGCTGCAGCCTGCGGTGCCTTCGCCGTGACTCGCCCGGGCGCCTATGCCGCACTGCCCAAGCGTGAAGATCTCGACGCCATGAAATGATGGCCGGATAATTGCGCTGACAGGTTATCCGCCAGCGCCATCATTTCCCTGAGAGGCGCATGATAAAAGCCCCTTTGATCATCAGATCAAAGGGGCTTTTTTCGTGACCATGACGCTAATGCTTGCGCATTGGCTACCCTCCCTTCATCGGACAGGGAGTCAGTCATCACAGAAGAGACAGACGTAAAAAAGCCGGCCCTGAGGGACCGGCTTTCGTTAGCTTGCTAGACGATTGAAGACGTCTTAGAAGCCGTAGTAGATGCCGACTGCAGCGCCGTCACTAGCATCGCCAGAACGATCGTACTGGGCGTATTCAATGTAGGTGTACATCGCGGAAGAGATGTTGTAAGTCACACCCAGGTTGAATTCGTTGAAGCTGTCGTCGCCACCGTTTTCAGTAGCCACGGTGGAAGCGTCTTCAGCGTCGACATACTGGTAGCCGCCGTAGACGTCGCCCATGCCGTAGCCGTAACGCGCGCCGATACCGTAGTAGTCGACGTCGGTGTCATCTTCTTCACCCGCGAAACGCTCAGCCTTGACGGCGATACGCAGGGCATCGACGGTGTACTGACCGGTGATACCGTACTGGTCACCGATGTCGCTGCCGTTGGTGGCTTCGAACTGGTCCAGGTTGTCATACACAGCGGCGAGGGAGAAACCGCCGACGGTGTACTTGGCACCAGCGAAGAAGGACGCCTGATTGGAATCGGTGATGTTCTCGTCTTCGCCATCGCCTTCGAAGTTGGAACCGACGGCGAACTGCATGCCGCCCATGACCGGAGACATGTACTGCAGCTTGTTGCCTTCACGAGTCTGGCTGTCGCCAGTGATCTGGGAGCTGGAGTCAGTCAGGTCGAAGTATTCGTTGTTGGAGATCGGATCCTGGATCCAGTCATCCATCAGCTGATCCCAGGAACCGATACGCGCGTCACCGAAGGAGCCCTTGGCACCGACGTAGGACTGGTCGCCATCGTTCAGGCCGTTGCCGCCGCCCTTGGATTCGTCAGCGTCGTATTCCCACTCAGCCTTGAAGTAACCAACGATATCGTCGTTGATCTTGTGCTCGCCCTTGGCACCGAAGGTAGAACCGTTGTCACCCAGTTCGCTTTCCGGATCACCGCCGAGCTGGTCGACATAAGTGTATGCCAGCTGCACGTTACCGTAGATGTCCAGCTTGGTACCGTCCTGGTTGTAGACAGTAGCAGCGGAAGCAGAAGTAGCAGCCAGGGCAGCAGCGCCGGCGATGGCAGTAGCCAGAAGTGTCTTTTTCATCGCGATAGTTCCTTAACTAGCGTTAACTGTTCGATCGTGTCTGCCGATGGCAGTGACCAAGGTTCCGGGCGCTTGATGACGCCTCTAAAACTCTGTGGCCTAGTTATTATCCAATGCTCGCAGGGAAACCATATACCGGGCTTTCAGGATGTGCAACAGAAAAAAACACTGTTTTCGATCACCACTCCTGAACCTATCCATCGGTCGGTTGTCTGGCGTGAGCATACTCTAGGGCTCAAGAATGAAGGATTCATGACAACCATGCGTCTTGACGCGGATTCCTGCATCACCGAGCGCATCGCTGAGCGTTAATCCCGGATTCATTGTGGAAAAACCTCGCTTGCGACAAAAGTCGCAGAACAAATACCCGTCAACTGCTGTGCTTGTCTGATGCCAAGTTGTGGTTTCCTCTCAGCTTTATCTTCATGAAAGGCACCGTCCCTGTGCCAATGATTCATTCATGAGTCTGCTATCAATATCGGTCATCAAACTCAATCATCAAATCCAGTCAACAAGCCCAGTCGCCCTCCCTGTCATCAAGCTCTGTCATCAAGCTCTGTCATCAATCAATCTTTCCATCGCACCTTGTCAGCAGGCAGTGATCCTCAACTGCTCAACCAGTTGGGCAGGAACAGCGAGATAGCCGGCACATAGGTGATCAACACCAGGAACAGCAGCAACAGCGACAACCACGGCAATGCTGCCCGAATGACCCAGGTCATCGGCTTGCCGGTGATCCCCGCCGTCACGAAGAGGTTCAGCCCTACGGGGGGTGTCAGCATGCCGATCTCCATGTTGACCACCATGATGATGCCGAGATGGATCGGGTCGATCCCCAGCTGCGTCGCGATGGGGAACAGGATTGGCGCCATGATCAGCAGAATGGCCGAGGGCTCCATGAAGTTGCCCGCCGCCAGCAGCAGCAGATTCATCACGATCAAGAAGCCCCACGCCGGCAGCCCCCAGCCGATGATGGTTTCGGCGATGGTGTGCGGAATGCGCTCCGTGGTCAGTACATGCGCGAACAGCATCGCGTTGGCGATGATGAACAACAGCATCATCGAGACGCGCGCGCCATCCAGTACCACCTTCTTGACCTCCTGATCGGTGAAGGACCCCAGAAGCCCGGCAGGCACCTGCCACAGCGCGCGCAACCCCGCACTCCCCCAGGCTTCGTTGCCCTTGCGCCACGGCACGTTCTTCAACGGCCCCATGTCGCGATAGCCCACCACGGCGATGAACCAGGCATACACCGTGGCCACGGCCGCGGCTTCGGTGGGACTGGCCACGCCGCCATAGATCGAGCCCAGCACGATGAAGATCAACATCAGACCGCCCATGGCGATCAGGCCAGAGCGCGCAAGCACCCGTACGCCGGGGAAAGGCTGAGCCGGCAACTTCTTGATCCGCGCCGCGATATAGATGGCGACCATCAAAATACCGCCCATCAGGAGGCCCGGAATCAGACCTGCCATGAACATCTTGGCCGCCGAGACTTCCGTGGCGGCGGAATACACCAGCATCACGATGGACGGCGGAATCAGGATGCCCAGTGTCCCGGCATTGGTGATCACGCCCGCCGCGAAGGACTCGGTATAGCCCTGGCGCACCATGCCCGCGATCACGATGGAGCCGATCGCCGCCACCGTGGCCGGAGAAGAGCCGGACACGGCGGCAAACAGCATGCATGCCAATACGGAGGCCATCGCCAGTCCACCGCGCACGTGGCCGATGGCATCGGTGGCGAAGGTGATCAGGCGACGTGCCACGCCACCGGTCGAGAGAAAGGTGCTGGAGAGAATGAAGAACGGGATCGCCAGCAGGGTGTAGTGATGCGACAGGGCTTCGAACAGCTTGATCGCCACCGACCCCAGTGAGTCACTGGAAAACAGCAGGATCGTGGTGACACTCGAGAAGCCCAGCGCAAAGGCGATCGGCATGCCGAGAAAGATGCCGCCGAACAGCAGCGCAAACAGAGTGGCTATGGTCATCGTGGTGTTCCCTGATCACTGTCACGGCCAGCATCGCCGTTGTCTTGGCCATCCGGCGCGTCCGACTGCACCAGATGCATGCTGTCCTCGCCTTCGTCATGAAAGCCGAAGCCACTGGCATCGCCACGAATCACCTTCCAGCCCAGTACAGCAAAGCGCAGCATCAGCAGCAACATGGCAATGGGCAGAATGGTGAGGGCGTACCACTTGGGAATCGCGATGTCCTCAAGCTCGATGCCGATCATCTTCATCAGCGAGAGATATTCATAACTGCCGACCAGCAGCATCACGCAGTACGCCATGCAGATCGCCAGCGCCAGCAAGGTCGCCACGCGCTGCCAGAGCATCGGCAGCATCTTGACCACGACATCCACGCCGATGTGCGCGCCCTGCTTGACGCCCCAGGACACGCCGATCAGCACGAACCAGCCCGCCAGATACAGCGTGGCCTCCTGTGACCAGCTGATGCCGGTATTGAAGACGAAGCGCAACACCACCTCGACGAAGACCAGCAGCACCATCGCTACCAGCAGCAGCGAGAACAGCGTCTCTTCCGCCTTGTGAAGCCATCGTAGTGCCATGGCAAAAATCCTCATGTCGCTCAAGGACACTTGCCCCACGCGAGATCGCCGATGTCCTGGCGCTCAAGATGGGGCAAGTGATGGATGGCCTGATGGCTTACTGGTTAGCAGCTTCCGCGGCGTCGACGATGTCCTGACCGATGTCGTCGGCAAACTCGCCCCATACCGGCTTCATGGCGTCGACCCACTGCTGACGCTGGGCATCGTCGAGCGTGATGATCTCGCTCTGGCCTGAATCGATGATGGCCTGCTTGGCCTCCATGTTCTTGGCTTCGGAGAGCTGGTTGCCGTAGACGATGGCCTCATCGAGCGCCGACTTGACCTCACCACGCACGTCATCCGGCAGGCCATTCCAGAAGCGCGCCGAAGACACCACCATATAATCCAGCACGCCGTGGTTGGATTCGGTGATGTACGGCTGCACCTCGAAGAACTTCTGGGAGTAGATGTTGGAGTAGGTATTCTCCTGACCGTCGATGGCCTTGGTCTGCAGCAGGATGAAGACCTCGGAGAACGGCTTCTTCAGCGAGACGGCATCCACCGCGTCAAACTGGGCCTCGAGCACATCGGAGGTCATGATGCGGAATTTCTTGCCGTCGGCATCCCCCGGTGTCTTGAGCGGCGATGACGCGGACAGCTGCTTCATGCCGTTATGCAGATAACCGAGCCCCACCAACCCCTTGGATTCCAGCGACGTCAGCAATGACTGGCCCGTCTCGCTGCTCTGGAAGCGTTCGACAGCGCCCATGTCCTTGAACAGGAAGGGCAGATCGAAGACCTGCAGCTGATCGGTATATTTCTGGAACTTGGACAATGACGGTGCCGCCAGCTGCACATCGCCCAGCAGCATGGCTTCCAGCACCTTGTCGTCCCCGTACAGCTGCGAACTGGGGTAGAGCTCGACTTCCACCTTGTCGCCCAGTCGCTCCTCCACCAGTTGCTGGAATTTCTTGCCCATCTGGCCCTTGGGGGTATTTTCCGCCACCACATGGGAAAACTTGATGGTGATCGGGTCGGCCATGGCCGTCGCTGAGGCAAACAGGATGGCAGCACTCAGGGCGGTCAGGGCTGGCTTGATAAGGCGCATGGCGAATCCTCTTGAATTGCGGATATTGTTGGTCTTGTAGGGCATTCGATATCCCGTCTGCGCGGCTCCGACACGAAGCCGCGCAGAGGTGCGGCGCGAGCAGGGATAGCCGAGACCCTGCGAGCATTGCGCCACAGCCGCCAGATAGACGAGACAATCCAGACAATTCAATAAGTTGAAGACGCACAGTTCGCATACAACTCGCGCACAAGTGAGCCGAATTCCGCGGGCCGCCGGCGATCTGTGAGGAGTTGTGCGGATTTCCGCCCACCAACGACAAGGCCCCTGTGCGGGAATCCGCACAGGGGCCTTGTCTGTTAGCACCGATCATTGTCGATCGAGCGTCTTCACCAGCTGTCACATCACCTGCCAACACATTCTCAGGAACGGTTCTCAGGGACGGTTCTCGAGGACTGTGTTCAGGGGCGGTGCTTGGTCATCAGCTCGCTGAGCTTGTGGCTGATACGCTGATCGGTCGCCTGCTCTTCCCGCGCCTTCTGTTGACGCGTCAGCTCATCGAGCTGCTGACGGGCATGGCGTGCCTCATCTTCCGTCACGGCACCCACCGACTGACCCGAGAGGTCCACGCGCTGCGTGCCCGCCCGTACCGCCTTCAGATACCGCGGCAGATGGACATAACCCGCCAGCGCGCGTCGCACCAGCTTGTCATCCCAGGGCTCGTTTTCCAGCAGCTCGATATGGATGCCGATCTTCAGCGGCCGGGTGTGGCCCTTGAAGAAGGTATCCGGATAGCGCTTGTACCACTGCTTGAGCAGCGCATGGGGAGAAGGCGCCGACTCAGGCTGAGAAGCCTGCTGTGCTTGCGGGGCCTCGCCCTGCTCAGCCTCGTTCTGCTGCTGCGCCTCCTGCTCCTGCGGTACCTGAGCTTGCGGCGTCTGGGCTTGCGACGCCTGAGCCTCGGACGAATCAGCAGCCGTCGTTGTCTGCGCGGCAGCTGCCGGCTGACTCACGTTCAGGCGCTCTGAGGCCAGGCGTTCTGCCTGCGCCTCCTGCTGCGCTGTCAGACCCGCCTCCGCATTCGTGGAGAATTGCGGCGCAGAAGCCTGCTCGACCAGTTCACGCAATTGCGCATCTCGCGCCAGCAACGCCTCATTCACCGCGCTTAACTGCGCCTGCTGCTCCTGCAGTGTCTGGCGCGCCGCCGCGAGTTGCTCAGCGAGCTGCTCACGCTCATGACGCTCCGCGGCCAGTGCACGCTCGGCTTCTGCCAAGGCACGCTGATGCGCATCGGCATCTGCCGTGGCTGCAGACGTTCCCTGCTGCTCCAGCTGGGCCAGCGCATCGCGCAGGCGGGCATTTTCCGACTCCAGGGCCGCACGGGCCTGGCGCTCTGTGTCACGCTGCTGTCGCTGTGTGTCGGCTTCATGTTCAAGCGCAGAATACAGCGCTTCGAGGCGATCCATCGTCAAGGCCTGAGCCTCCCTTGCACGCTATGGGCAGTTCCGTTTGGCACCAGTCTGTGTCAGTACCTGCTGACTGTAAAGGTCACGCCGGCCAGCCAGTGGCTCAGACGTCGCGGCGCTCGAAGCGCACGAAGTCATAGGCCGGCAGACCCTCACCACTCTCCCCCGGGACGCGCTGCGCTTCCTGCCAGCTCGCATCCAGCGCCGGGAAATGGGCATCGCCCTCGATCTCGACCGCAACCTCGGTGAGATAGAGGCGCGTCGCCACCGGCAGCGCCTGGGCGTAGATCTGACCGCCACCGATCACCATGATCTCGTCCACGCCTTCGATCATCGCGTGGTGGTCCGCCATGCTTAGCGCGGCGGCCAGGTCACTGCAGACCCGCACGCCATCGTGACTGAACTCGCTGTCACGCGTGACCACGATGTTGAGGCGGTTGGGCAGCGGCCTGCCGATGGAGGCGAAGGTCTTGCGTCCCATGATCACCGGCTTGCCCTGGGTGACATGCTTGAAGAACTTCAGGTCTTCCGGCAGATACCACGGCAACTGGTTGTCGACGCCGATCACGCGGTTGACCGACATGGCGGCAATCATCGCGACGGGCACGACGGTGTCAGCCGCCGCCGTCAGCGGAGAGAATTCATTATCGCTCATACAGCCACCTGCGCCTTGATATGCGGATGGGATTCATAGCCTTCGATGGCAATGTCATCGAAGGTGAAGTCGAACAGATCCGTGACTTCCGGATTCAACACCAGCTTCGGCAGCGCCAGCGGCTCACGCGTCAACTGCTCACGCGCCTGCTCGAGATGATTGCTGTAAAGGTGGGCATCGCCGAGGGTATGGATGAACTCGCCCGGCTTGAGGCCACACACCTGCGCGACCATCTGGGTCAGCAGCGCATAGCTTGCGATGTTGAACGGCACGCCGAGGAAGATGTCCGCGCTGCGCTGATAGAGCTGGCAGGACAGGCGACCATCGGCGACGTAGAACTGGAACAGTGCATGACAAGGCGGCAGCGCCATCTCATCCACCAGCGCCGGGTTCCAGGCCGAGACCATCAGGCGGCGCGAATCCGGGTTGGTCTTGATCTGCTCGATCAGCTGGCTGATCTGGTCGACGGAACCGCCTTGCGGGTTCGGCCAGCTGCGCCACTGGTAACCGTATACCGGCCCGAGGTCGCCATTCTCATCGGCCCACTCGTCCCAGATACGCACGCCGTTTTCCTTCAGGTAGGCGATGTTGGTATCGCCCTTCAGGAACCACAGCAGCTCGTGGATGATCGAGCGCAGGTGCAGCTTCTTGGTCGTGACCAGCGGAAAGCCTTCGGCCAGATCAAAGCGCATCTGGTGGCCGAAGACACTCAGGGTGCCGGTGCCGGTGCGATCGCCCTTTTGTGTGCCGTTTTCCAGCACATGGCGCATCAGATCTAGATAGGGTTGCATGGTGGCGAGTCCGTACGGCGTGTCAGAGGCTGGCGCGGCGAGCGGAGCCGTGGATCGCCCTGCACCAGCCTCTTCATGAATTCGAATCGTTCACTTGACGATATTTGACGCTGCCAGATACGCAAGAACGCGGCCCGATGGCCGCGTTCTTGCGTATCTGGCAGGGGGCCAGTTTACACCGAATGCCCCCTGTATTCACGCCTGCATTGCCCCTCAGGAGGCGCGAGGCACCGGCGGCTGCGCCACTTCCTGACCGCGCGACCAGGCCATCAACAGCAGCCCGAACAGCACCATCGGCAGCGACAGCAGCTGGCCCATGGTCAGCCAGTCGAAGGCGATGAAGCCGAGCTGGGAGTCCGGCTGACGGAAGAATTCGGTGATGAACCGGAAGCAGCCGTAGCAGAGCAGGAACAGACCGGAGATCAAGCCCTTCTGACGCGGTTCACGCGAGACGAACCACAGGATGGCGAACAGCGCGACGCCTTCCAGTGCAAACTGATAGAGCTGCGAGGGATGACGCGGTTCCGGCCCGTAGAGCGGATAGACCATGCCCCAGGAGACATCGGTGATGCGCCCCGGCAGCTCCTGATTGATGAAGTTGCCCAGCCGCCCTGCGCCGAGACCGATCGGCACCATCGGCGCGATGAAATCGGTCAGCTGGAAGAAGGTCAGCTGATGGCGACGCGCGAACATCAGCATCGCGATCAACACGCCCAGCAAGCCGCCATGGAAGCTCATGCCGCCATCCCAGACCTTGAAGATCCACACCGGGTCCGCCAGCAGCTTGTCGAAGCCATAGAAGAGCGCATACCCCAGGCGGCCACCCAGCACCACACCCAGGGCGCCGAAGAAGATCAGGTCGCCTACCGCGTCCTGACTCAGGCCGACGCGTGCGCGACGTGCTCGTGCCAGCCCCCAGGCCGCCGCGAAACCGATCACGTACATCAACCCGTACCAATGAATCTTGAAGGGCCCCAGCGCCAGCGCCACGGGGTCGATCTCAGGATATTGCAACATGTGAAAACCTTGAATGAGGAAGTCGGGCTCTACCAACGCACTGGGCGATGCAGTCATCGCCTCTCAGGCGGGCAGAGCATAACAGTCAAAGCATGAACACGACCTGCCTGAGGCAGCGTATTCCCGCTCACGCCAGCAGAAACCGCAGTCCGACGACGACCAGGATCAGCGCGAACAGGCGCTTGAGCAGCAGGGCCGGCAAGGCATGCGCCAGCCGCGCCCCGAGGCGCGCAAACGGCACGGACGCCAGCACGATGCCCAGCCACGCCACCCAATGGACATAGCCGATGGCGTGCTCCGGCAGATTGGGGGCATGCCAGCCGACCACGATGTTGGTCAGTGCGGCGGTCAGCGCGATGGGGAAGCCTGCCGCGGCGGCGGTCCCCACCGCTTCGGTCATGCGCGCCTGCCAGCTGGAGAGCATCGGCACCATCACCGTGCCGCCACCGATGCCGAACAGCGAGGAAATCACGCCGACGGTACTGCCGCCCACGAACTGGCCGACCCGCCCGGGCGCCTGGGCCATCTGGCCCACCTTGAGATCCAGCCCGAGCTTGGCCGCCACCAGCAGCACGAAGACGCCGAACGCCAGCTTGAGCGTCTCGCCGCTCAGTTCACTGGCCAGCACCACGCCGAGCCCGGTGCCGACCACCAGCCCCGGCAACAGCCGCTTGAGCCAATCGAGGCGCACCGCACCGCGCTCATGATGTGCCCGTGCCGACGACAGCGAGGTCACCACGATGGTGGCCAGCGAGGTGCCGATCGCCAGGTGCATCAACACCTCCGGCGCGACGCCTTGCAGCACGAAGGCCGCGGCCAGCACCGGCACGATGACAAGCCCTCCGCCAATCCCGAACAACCCCGCAATCATGCCGGCGACTGCGCCCAACAAGGGATACCACCACCACATACCCGACTCCTTTCATGCTGCATTGCGGTGACTGTCTGCCGAGAGTGGCCCGGGCCTCTCAGCGCCATGACCGTCAGCCGTCTGTTGATACTTGACCTTCGCCGCTGCCGGACGCGCGTGGCGTCAGCGTCACGTCAGGCAGCCACATGCTGACCTTGTCGATCAGCGCCTGAGGCCGGTAGGGCTTGCCCAGATAATCATCCAGCCCGGCGGCGAAGAAGCGCTCGCGATCGGCCTCACTGGCATTGGCGGTCAGCGCGATGATGACACTGCGCCGCTCACTGCCGGCGGCGGCTTCCTGCTCGCGCCAGCGCTGGCTGACACTGACGCCATCCATGCCGGGCATGAAGATATCCATGAACACCAGCGCGTAGAAATGCTGTCCACGAGCGGCCAGCGCCTCTTCGCCGCTGCTGGCGGTATCGACCAACAACCCCTGACGACCGAGCACCGTGCGCGCCAGCATCGCATTCACCGGCCCGTCATCGACCACCAGGATGCGGGTTTCGGTCGGCTTGCCCGGCCATGTCATCGGCAGCAGGATTTCCAGCGCCTGCTCGTCGTCCAGGTTGATCTGTCGATAGCTGCCGCCCAGCTCGTCGATCAAGCGCCGCGCCATGACAAGGCTCGAGGGCGATTGATGACCGATATCGAGGCCGACATGTCCACGCAGCTCGAGCCGCAGACAGCAACAGCCAGCGCCCTCGTCGTCGGAACCCTCTGCAGAGAACGCTGCATCGCGACAGGCCGGCAGCTCACAGGCTTGCTGCAGCTCAAGCAGCAGAGATTGATGACTGGCGCTTTCGTGACGCACGCAGCCTTCCGCCAGATGCTCGAACAGCTGCGCGAGGCGGCGCACATCACCGCGCAAGGCCTCCGGCATCGGCCCCAGCTGCCACTCGAAGGGGCAGCCGACATCATGATGGCGCTGCTGCATGTCCTCGAGCAGCGCCCCCAGCGTCTCGGTCGGCGAGAAGTCATTCTCTTCCAGCGGCGTCCGTACCACTTCCTCGCGCTCGGTCAGGGCATCCAGCAGTTGCGCCACGCTGTCGAGGCGGCCCTGCAGCAGGCTGAGCTCGGCATCCTCGATATGACGCTCACGCCTGAGCTGACCAAGCTTGCGCACCAGCCCTTGCAGCGGCGGCGTCAGCTCAGCGTGCAGCATGTCCAGATAATCACTCTTCAGACGCGCTTCTTCGCGGGCACGGTCACGCGCGACCAGTAACTGCTGGCTGGCCTGATCGTGCTCTGACTCATCGATCATCACGCCGAGCACCTGCGCCGGGTCATTGTTGAAGCGACACAGCTCGAGGCGCATGCGCCGCATGCGCCCCTCGGCGTCATGTACCCGGAGTTCACGACTGCTGGGCACGCTGGGGTTGGGCTCCAGCATCAGCAAGCTGCCCACCGACCGGCCCAGCGCCTCATGCAATACCAGTCCGAACAGCTTCTCGAAGGCCGGGTTGGCCATCGCCAACAGTCCATGGCGCATCACGAAGGCCGGCAGCGGCAAGGCATCCAGCTCATGGCCGCGACCACGACGCAGCAAGGCCACGGCCCCACGATGGCGACGCAGGATGTCATCCGCCGGATAGGCCTGCCGCCCCACCGGCGGGTACTCCTCCATCACCTCACCGTTCTCGATACGCTCGCTCTGGCGCGCCAACCACTCCAAGGGCTGCCCCAGGCGCTGGTCCATGCGCCTGAGCCGCCATTGCAAGATGAGCATGACGACGGCAAACACCAGCAGCAGCGCGCCACCACTGCCCAGCAACAGGGTCAGCAGCGGCACCTGACCGGGCACCTCGAGTCGCGTGCTGGACACCAGACGCCAACCAGTGACCGGCAAGCTGTCCCACACCACCACCTGATTCCCGTGCGGGTCGTCCAGCGTGGCACCGCGTAGGCTGGTATCCATCGCGCGGGCGATATCCGCGGGCAGCTCCCGGGAATGGCCGTCGCCGACATTGCTGCTGGCCGCCCAGACGTTCAGGTGGTCATCGACCAGCCAGAAGGCATCCGAGGGGGCATGCCCCGGCAGCAGCAGGCGCGCCTCCATCTGCGGCAGCGCGAGATCCAGCCCGACACGCGCCTTCTGGCCATTGCTGAGAGAGACCTCTGCCAGCGCCGTGATCTGCGGCAGACCGGCAGGCCCCGGATGCGGCGGTAGCCAGACCACGCGCGCCGCACCATTGTCGGTGTTCTCGGCAAGCTGACGCACGGTGCCCGGCAGCACGCCGGTATAGGGCATGAAATCGCTGCCCGGCGCGAAGGCATCCAGCACGTTGAACCAGGGATAGAGCATGACCATGCTGTTATCGAGACTCACGAACAGGCGTGAGATCAGGGGGTCCGACGAGTAGAGGTCCGACAGCAGCCACTGCATATGCATCAGTCGCCGCCCGGCGTCACGATCCTCATCGCTCAACGGCCCTGCGAATTCGCCGTAGAGTGCGGCCCCCCCACGCGATACCGGTCTGAACAGCTGGCCCTGCTCGGTGAGCGAGAACTGGTCCAGGCCATCGTCATAGGCGCTGCTCCCGTTGGCGCCGAAGTCGAGATGGCGCCGTGCATAGCGCGCCAGAATCTGCAGGCGACGCTGTTGGGTTTCCAGACGCTCGCTGACCAGCGCCGTGGCCAGCGCATGCTCCTGCCGGAGCTCCCCCAGCGCGCTATCGACGGCAGCATGCTGCGTGCTGTCCCTGACCACGGCGGCCCCGACCAGAAAGCTCAACGCCACCGCCAGCTCCGCCAGCAGCAGCGGGCCAGCCGTCAGCCGAATCATGCGCGCCCAGACCTTCTCCAGGCCACTGGCGGGATTCTGGGCATTCGAAGCCACCGCCGCAGCAGGCGGTGGCTCGACAGAGGAAGCACGGCGCGAGAACATGATCTGAAAGCATCCTGTAGGTGAGGCGTCGGCAAGCCCGACCGCTGACCAGCGCAAGCTGTCGAGACAAAGCAGCAGCATACGCAAGCCGCCGTCAGGCGTCATGCAGTGCCAGCGTGACAGAGGCGCTATTTTCTCCCGACCCCCTGATGGAGTGGCGACATGTGCCTGATGGCATTTGACTGGCAACCGGACTCGCCGCAGGGCGAATGCCTGTTACTGATCGGCAACCGGGATGAGTTTCACGCACGCGCCACCGCCGGGCTCTGCGTGTGGCCGGATGGTGTCCTGTGCGGCGGACGCGACCTGGTGGCCGGCGGCGGCTGGCTGGTCATGCACCCCGCCGGCAGCCTCGCCACGCTGACCAACGTGCGCCAGCTGGACCACCCTGCCCCGACGGCCAGCATCAGCCGTGGCCAGCTGGTCGCGGCCGCGGCGCGTCAGGCGCTGGGGCGATGCTCGCGCTGGCGCCTTGAAGACTGGTTGCGCGCACTGGTCGCGGGAGAGAGCGTGCCCGCGGCACTGGAGGGAGCGGACGCACAGAAGCTGTCTGCGCTGACGCTTGAGGCCGTGGACTGGTGCAACCTGCTGGTCTGCGATGGCAAGGCGTTGTGGCGCCTGCATCATGGCCCACAAGGGGCCGAGGTGAGCCGCCTCAGCGCGGGCATCCACAGCCTGAGCAATGGCCATCCCGAGACCGACTGGCCCAAGCAACGACGCCTGAGTGGCCGCCTGACAGCCCTCCTCGACCCGTCAGCCCGTGCCGGTCAGACAACCGCACGGCCATTGAGCGACGACGCGCTGCTCGACCTGCTCAAGGATGACTGGCGGCCCGCGCCGACTCAGCTACCGGCCACCGGACTCTCGCCCGAACGCGAAGCCCTGCTGTCCAGCCCGTTCATCGTCAGCGCCGAATATGGCACGCGGGCCTCGACCCTGGTGCGCTGGCAACGCCACCCGGCAAGGGATACGACTGATCCGTCCGGTGTGGTGCAGACCCTGACCCTGCTGGAGCGCCGCTTCAGCCCTGAGGGCCACATCATCGCCAGTCGCAGGGCCATGACCCGCTCACTCGCATCGGAGAGCGGCAAAAAAGGAGATATCGGCAGCTGGCGACTCAGCTAGCCGTCTCGCCGGCTTTCTGTGCCACAGGCGCGTTGTCGCGCGGCGGCAGCAGGTGGGCCAGATCCCAGGCCTGCAGGCGGTGGAGCAACAGGTCATGAACCTCATCGGCGGTGGGCTGACACAGCACCTCGCCCACCAGCCCCTGCGCCGCACTCAGTGACACCCGCCGAATGGCCGCACGCACGCGCGGCAGGCTCGGGGCATTCATCGACAGACTGTCAAAGCCCATGCCCAGCAGCAGCAAGGCCCCGGCGGGGTCGCCCGCCAGCTCACCGCAGACGCTCACCGGCATCTTGAGCGCACGCGACTCTTCCGCCAGACGCGCAAGGGCGCGCAACACCGCCGGATGGCAGGCATCGTAGAGACTCGCCACGCGCGGGTTGTTGCGGTCCACCGCCAGCAGATACTGGGTGAGATCGTTGGAGCCCACCGAGAAGAAGTCGACCCGGGTGGCGAGCGCTTCCAGCTGATAGAGCGCCGCCGGCACCTCGATCATCACGCCGACACTCGGTCGCGAGACGTTGATGCCCTCTTCGGCCAGCTCGACCAGCGCCCGATTGACCAGCGCCAGCGCCGCATCGACTTCCTCGATTCCCGAGATCATCGGCAGCATGATGCGCAGATTGTCCAGCCCTTCCGCGGCACGCAGCATGGCCCGCAGCTGCACCATCAGCACCTCGGGGTGATCGAGCGTCACCCGGATGCCCCGCCAGCCCAGGAAGGGATTGGCCTCGTTGATCGGGAAATAGGGCAGGTCCTTGTCGCCGCCGATATCCAGCGTGCGCATGGTGACCGGCAGCGGCGCGAAGCCCAGCAGCTGCTCACGATAAAGACGCGCCTGCTCCTGCTCGCTGGGGAAGCGGTCACTCATCATGAACGGTACTTCGGTGCGGTAGAGCCCGACCCCGCCGACCCGCGACTTGAGCGACGCGACGGAATCCAGCGCCAGGCCGGTATTCACCATCAGCGGCAGAACATGACCATCCGGGGTCACACTTGGCAGATCCTGCTCCTGTTCCAGCAGCGCACTCAACGCCTGCTCCTCCTCGATCAACCGTGAATAGTAGGCGCCGAGCTCAAGCTCGGGACGCACTACCAGTCGACCACGGTGACCATCGAGAATGACCGGTGCACCGCCCAGTCGCGACAACGGAAGATCCACCATGCCCAGCACGGTGGGAATCCCCATCGCACGCGCCAGGATGGCGACATGCGAGGTACTCGAGCCACTGACCGCGACCAGCCCCTTGAGGCGTTCACGCGGGACTTCCCCCAGCGTGGCGGGGCTGATCTCGTGACCGATGAGGATGGTGTTTTCCGGGTATTCGATCGGACCGCTATCACCCTCTTCCTGCAGGTGTGACAACACGCGGCGCCCAAGATCCCGTATGTCGGCGGCTCTTTCGCGCAGATAGTCGTCATCGACACGCTCGAGATACTGCACATGGCGGCGCACGATATCGGCCAGCGCCGCCGGCGCCCACTGTCCTTCACGGATGCGCTTCTCGACTTCCTGGCCCAGCGCCGCGTCACCCAGCATCTGCTGATAGACCTCGAACAGCGCATGTTCCTGGGTGGAGATACGACTGGCGAGGCGCTCCGCCGCGACGCGAATCTCTTCGCGCACGGCGTTGATCGCCTCCTTGAGGCGTGCGATCTCGAATTCGATATCGGTGGGGATCAGGTCGGGGACGGCGTCCAGGTCGGCAGGCGGAGACAGCACGAAGGCCTTGCCGATGGCGATACCAGGCGAGCCGGCCACGCCGGAGAAGGTCGCCTGGCCGCTGGTACCGGCCAGCTTGCCCAGCGCCCCGGTGGCCAGGGCGTGGGCCAGCACTCCCGCCAGCTGCGCGCCGAGGGTGACAAGGAAGGCTTCCTCACCTTCATCGAAACGGCGCTTCTCGTGCTGCTGGATGACCAGCACCCCGAGCACGCGACGCTGATGGATGATGGGGACACCGAGGAAGCTGGAGAAACGCTCCTCTCCGGTCTCCTCGAAATAACGGAATTGGGGATGTGCGGGCGCATCCTCGAGGTTGAGCGGCTCTTCTCTGAGCGCCACCATCCCGACCAGGCCCTCGCCACGTGCCAGACTGACCTGCCCCACCGACGACGAGCGCAGACCGATGGTGTCCTTGAGCACGAAGCGATCGCTTTCCGGTGCCAGCAGATAGACGGAGCAGACGTCCGTCTTCATGGCCTTGCGTATGCGCAACACCATGGTCGCCAGTGCCGCGTCCAGAGAACGTGCGCCATTGACCTCCTGAACGATACGACGTAGCACCTCAAGCATGGAGTACCTCAAGCATGGTGTATCTCGCGCATCGAAGACGTCGAGAAGGTGATTGCTCAGCCAAGGCGGCGTGACCCACGCTCAGCCACCCGCGCCCATCAACGCCATCAGCCGGACGAATGACGCCCGTGACCCTCGGAGCTGGCGTCACCGGCTCCGGAGTCAGCGGCACCTGTGCCATCGAGCCCCTTGGCCGCCGCGTTGGCAGTAGCGACCGGTGAGCCACTGGCGCCAGACGGCCCGCAGGCGCCCCGCGCCTCATGCAGCGATGGCCCCTCGGCGAGCGCCTTGAGCCGCTCGGTGTCCACCAGACGCTGCAGACGCGGCGCCAACTCACGCAGGGCGCGCCGATAGACCTCACGCTTGAAGGCCACGACCTGCCCCAGCGGATACCAGTAGCTTACCCAACGCCAGCCATCGAATTCAGGGTTGGGCGTGGTATCCACACTTACGCGGTTGTCCTGACAGCGAATCTGCAACAGGAACCACTTCTGCTTCTGACCGATGCAGATCGGTCGGGAGTGCGTTCTTACCATGCGTCTGGGTAACCGGTAGCGCAGCCATCCACGGGTGCAGGCCAGTATCTCGACGTCCTCAGCTTTCAGGCCGATCTCTTCTTCGAGTTCACGAAACAGCGCCTGTTGCGGTGTCTCGTTTGGCTTGATGCCCCCTTGCGGAAACTGCCACGCATTCTGTCCTACCCGGCGCGCCCAGAGCAGCTGGCCCTCACAGTTGGCAATGATGATGCCAACGTTGGGGCGAAAGCCGTCAGCGTCGATCACGGATGTCACCTTTGATTCGTTAATTGAAACCATTCTTCCACAAAGGCTGAAAGCGCTTCAATACGCGGTTTGGCGGTGTGAAAGCCCGAGCACCTCTGCAATAATCGCTGCCTTCACGCTATTGCAGTGCAACACGGCCGTGCGAGACTGCTCGTCGGCCACCGTACACCCGCGCAAACACTGGGCCGGCACCTTATCGTGCTCTGTTGTCCGTGTCTGTCGCCCAGCCGAGTGTGGCTGGGCAGAGCAAGGAGTTTTCCGTGAGTCTGGCCATCTTTGATCTCGACAATACCCTGATCGCCGGGGACAGTGATCACGCCTGGGGCGAATTTCTGGTCGAACAGGGCGCTGTCGACGCCAACGTCTACCGTGAAGCCAACGAGCGCTACTACCAGCTCTACCAGAGTGGCGAGCTGGACATTCACGAATACCTGGCCTTCTCACTCAAGCCGTTGTCCGAGAACAGTCCGGAGCAGCTGGCGGCCTGGCACCAGCAGTTCATGGCCGCCAAGATCGAGCCCATCATCCTGCCGCGGGCGGAAGAGCTGCTGGCACGCCACCGGGCACGCGGCGACACCCTGCTGATCATCACCGCCACCAATCGCTTCATCACCGCTCCCATCGCGGACCGCCTGGGTGTCGATGAGCTGATCGCCATCGAGCCCGAGATCGTCAACGGCCGCTACACCGGACGCGTCAGCGGCGTCCCCAGCTTCCAGGCCGGCAAGGTGACCCGCCTCGAGGCCTGGCTGGCCGAACGTGACCACACTCTGGATGGCAGCACCTTCTACAGCGACTCCATCAATGACCTGCCGCTGCTGGAGCGTGTCGATACTGCCATCGCAGTGGACCCGGATGAGCAACTGCGCGCCGCCGCTGACGCGCGCGATTGGCGCATCATTTCGCTGCGCGACTGATAAACGACTGATTTGCTTGGCTTTTATCGATCCATAAGGTCGATCAGCCTCAGCTATAAGGTTTTCATGTGGCTACAAGCATTCACCATAAAGTCGACCTTATTTGCTGAATCATTTCGCACAAGATGTGTCTATAATGTGTGTCCATCGAACCGTCGAGCCTGGTGCGGCAACTTTTGCCCCGTCACGGCAGGACGGCCTCCGGAATCCCGGTCGGGTCCGGGGGATGTCCCTCACCAACCTTGAGCGTGAGCAGCCATGTCCTCAACGACATACGATGTCCTGATTGTGGGTGGCGGCGTGTCCGGCACCGCCCTTCTCTATGAACTCGCCCGCTACACCGACCTCAAGTCGGTCGGCCTGGTGGAAAAGTACGACCACGTCGCGATCGTCAACTCGCACGGTCGCAACAACTCCCAGACCATTCACTGCGGCGACATCGAGACCAACTACACGGTCGAGAAGGCGCGTGTGACCAAGCGCACCGCGGGCATGGTGGTCAACTTCGCCACCAAGCTCAGCGAGAGTGAGCGCGATCACATCGTCTACAAGTATCCGAAGATGGTGCTGGCGGTCGGTGCCAAGGAATGCCAGTTCCTGCGCAAGCGTTTCGACACCTTCAAGCAGCTGTTCCCCAACCTGAAGCTGCTCGAGCGTGATGATATCGCCGAGCTGGAGCCGAAGGTGGTGGAAGGTCGTCGTCCTGACGAGGAAATCGTCGCGCTGGGTTCCACCGACGAATATACCGCCGTCAACTACACCACCCTGTCGGAAGCCTTCGTCAGCGAAGGCGAGAAGGCAGCGGCCGAGAAAGGCATGAACTTCGACGTTCGCCTCTCGACCGCCGTGGAAGACATCCGCAAGGAAGGTGACGTCTACAAGGTCAAGACCGACAAGGGCGAGCTCAGCGCACGCTATGTCGTGGTCAGCGCCGGCGGTCACTCCCTGCTGTTCGCCCACAAGATGGGTTACGGCCTGGACAAGTCCTGCCTGCCGATGGCCGGCTCCTTCTACTTCACCCCGAAGGTGCTCAACGGCAAGGTCTATACCATCCAGAACGAGAACCTGCCGTTCGCCGCCGTCCACGGCGACCCGGACGTGCTGGTGGAAGGCAAGACCCGCTTCGGCCCGACCGCCCTGATGCTGCCGCTGCTGGAGCGCTACAACGGCAAGACCTTCTGGGAGTTCCTCAAGGTGCTGCGCATGGACCGCAACGTCGTCAAGGCCCTGTGGGACCTGATGAAGGTGCGCGACATCCGCAACTACATCTTCAAGAACTTCATGTTCGAGGTGCCGGTGCTGCGTGAGCGTCTGTTCCACGGCGACATCAAGAAGATCGTGCCGAGCCTGGACGTCAAGGACGTCAGCTTCGCCAAGGGCTTCGGTGGCGTTCGTCCGCAGTTGATCGACAAGAGCAAGCAGAAGCTCGTGATGGGCGAAGCCAAGATCAATCCGGGTACCGGCATCGTCTTCAACATGACGCCGTCACCGGGTGGCACCAGCTGTCTGGGCAACGCCGAGAAGGACATGTATCTCGCCCAGGAATTCCTTGGCTTCAACATCGACAAGGAAACCTTCGAGCGTGATCTGCTGACCGGCGAGATCGAACTGACCGAGATCGAGCGTCCGGAGGCCTCCTCACTGATGTAAGCCTCTTTCGAGACACGCATCGGGATGAGCATCAAAAAGCCCCGCCAGCGAATGCTGGCGGGGCTTTTTGATGGGTGCCTGTCGATGGGTGCCTGGCGGGAGGCGGCCTCAGGACACCGACTGACCCGACGGGGCCGACTGGGCAATTGGCTCGTGTACCGCATGCAGACGCTGGATCAGCTGATCCTCCAGCGCGAAACGCTCGGTCAGCCCCTGCTGCAGGCGGGCCAGCCATTCCGGCAGTCGGGCGCGATAGTGCTGGCAGCGGGTAGGACTGGAGAAATCCTCATCGAAGGACAGCACCAGCTCGGTGGAGGGTTCCAGGCGCTGCATCAGCTGCTCGCAGACCGCCAGCGCCGCGGTGTCCTCGAAGACACGGCCTTCTTCCTTGAGCTGAGGATAGACCTCGAAATGCCCCGCCGAGATGTAGTCCATCAAAAGCTCGATGAAGCGATTGACGCGTGTCATCTCGAGCTGCTCGAGGTCATTCACGCAGGCCTCGTGCAGATCCATGAAGCAGACCAGCATCTCGCGTCGCTGGTCCAGCCAGCGATCAACCAACTGATGAACGCCACGAAAGCGTTCCGCCGCAGTGGTGCATTCCTCCAGCATGGGCGCCTCCTCTGGCATGACCCGAACGATAGGGGCTGACATCCGGTGCTCGCCCCGCTGCCAACCCACTATCCTCCATGCCGTGCACGCTGCCAACCCCCCACCATGGTGGCAGGGCATATTGCCTCAACGGCGGAAGCTGCTCCACAGCATCGCCAGCGGTACCAGCGCCAGCCCACAGAAGCCGATCAACGACCACTGCGGGATCGAGAGCCCCAGCCATTGCGCGCTGATCTGGGCGCACTCACCGGAGGCGTTGAGCACCTGGGTGATCACGTCCCATACCGGCAGCACTTCCAGCATGTAGTTGAGGCCCGGGCCACAGGCCGGCACCTGATCCGGCGGCAGTGACTGCAGCCAGATATGGCGACCCGCCAGTACGACCGCGCCGAGGCTGCCGGCCAGTGCGCCCAGCGCGTAGATGCGCGTGCCGATGCGTCCGGGGCCATGCAAGGCTCCCAGCAGGAAGAAGGCGCCGGCCACGGCCACCGCCACGCGCTGGAAGATGCACAGCGAACACGGCGCCAGATCGAAGGCGAACTGCAGCACGAAGGCCACGCCCAGCAAAAAGGCGCACCCCAGCGCTCCCAAAAGACACCATTGACGCCCGCTCCAGCTCGCCAGCCGGGCAAGCCCGCCCTTGCGCGCTACCGGCTGCTGCCCCGATTGTTTGTCCGCTTGTGTCATTTGCCGTCCTTGCCGGTGGAACTCCAGTGGAGTCATGGGTGAGAAATGACGCAGCCGCAAGACCATCAAGGCCCTGCGACTGCATTGAGGCTTGCACCGCGTCGTGCCCTGCAGCCGCGCTCAGTCTGGCTGCACAGGCCACATACATCATCGGCGCCTCAAACCTGAGGCGCCGATGATGAAGCGATAGCCGAATCCGTCACTATCAGCGACTGATGCCTATCATGCCGTGTCGCGATGACCTGAACATGAATTGGCGTTGCGTCACGAGATCACGCCGGTTGCGTGCCATGGGCGGACGCGAAGTACTCGGCCATGAAGGTGTCGAAATCCTGATGATCGCCCTTCTCGATGTCGCCCTGCTGCTGCAGCGAGGTCTCGACCAGCTGATCGAGCAGATAGCCGCGCGCACGCTCCGTCGGCTCTGACTTGAACTGCTCGGCCTGCCCCTTGGCCAGCGCCAGCACTTCGTCGACGAAGTTGCTGCCGTTGTCGAGCATGCTGGTCAGCAGACGGCCCGACGGGGTGGTCTGGGCATCGTCGAAGCGCGGCGCGAGCGCCGCCAGCGCATCACGGTGCGCGCTGCCCGTCTTGTCGCCACTGTCGAGCAGGCCCGCGACTTCCCCCAGCTCATCCATGATGTTGGCCGCCAGATCGCGCAGGCGACGCTCTTCACCATTGACGCTCAGGGTCAGTTCCGGGTCACGCCCGGCCTCGACCACGCGACGCTTGCTGTTGTCGAGCGTGGCGCATTCCTCGTCGTCGATCCACGGGCTCTCGGTCAGCAGACACCAGATCAGGAAGGTATCGAGGAAGCGGATCTGCGTCTCGTCGATCCCGACCGGCAGGAAGGGGTTGAGATCCAGACAACGCACTTCGATGTACTCGACGCCACGCCCTTCCAGTGCCTGGCTGGGCGTCTCGTTCTGCCGGGTGACACGCTTGGGACGGATGTCGGAGTAGTACTCGTTCTCGATCTGCAGGATGTTGCTGGAGAGCTGCGACCAACTGCCATCGTCCTGCTTGACGCCCAGCTTCTCGTAGTCCTTCCACGGCGTGACGATGGCGTGACGCAGCGTGCCGACGAAGTTGTCCAGCGAGTTGAAGCAGATCTTGAGCTGCGCCTGCACCTTGTTCTGATAGCCCAGGTCCGACATGCGCAGGCTGGTGGCGTAGGCCGAGACCAGGCTGCGGTCCGCCTGACGCTTGAGGCGATCATCATTGCCGCCATCGAGGAAGCTCTCATCGATGCCCGGCGAGGCGCCGAACAGATAGAGCAGGATCCAGCTGTGACGACGGAAGTTGCGGATCAGCTCGAAATAGCGACGCGAGCGGAAGTCGCGCGCATCTTCCGCCTCTGCCCCTTCCAGCCCCTGCAGCAGGCTCCAGAAGTCATCCGGCAGCGAGAAGTTGTAATGGATACCGGCAATCGACTGCATGATGCGCCCGTAACGGACGTCCAGCCCCTTGCGGTAGATATGCTTCATGGTGCCGCTGTTGGAGGTGCCGTAATCGGCGATCGGCACGCTGTCGTTGCCGTGCAGACGCGGCGGCATGCTGGCCGGCCAGATCAGCTCATCGCCCAGGTTGCGATAGCTGAAACGATGCAGGTCAGCCAGAAACTCCAGCGACTCCTTGGGACGAGTGAACACCGGGGTGATGTACTCGAGCAGAGACTCGGAATAGTCCGTGGTGATGTACGGGTGGGTCAGCTTCGACCCCAGAGAACGCGGATGCGGCGTCTGGCTGATGTCACCGCCAGCGGTAACCCGCAGGCCTTCCTTCTCGATACCACGGCGCAGGCGCCCGAAGAGACCCTGACGGGCCTGGGGCGTGAGTCGCGCAATGGCGGACGCGAGTTGCTCGGACAAGGTATGAACCCTTTCGCATGGGGAGAAGCCCAGCCTCTCCGGTCGAATTGGATGACCATGGCCCGCGTGCTGCACCGGATGCCATGCAAGACGCGAACGGCAGCTACCGTTCGCGTCAGGTCAGTATGCCCACATTATGGGCGCGTAAAAAATGCTTTCAAGGCTTATGATTTCGACTTGCGCGCATTGAGCAGTGCTGCTGCCATCGCATTGTTGGCCGGTGCCGCGCCGCCGCTCGCGCCAGAATTGCTGCCGCGACCACCGCGCTCCTGACGGCCACCGCCGCCTTGCGAGCGCCCACCGCGACCGCCCTCTGCGCCGCGTCGCGCCTCGCCTGCCGCGCCTTTCTCGGCGGGAGTATCGCTCATGCGCATGCTCAGCGCGATGCGCGCGCGCGGGATGTCGACTTCCATCACCTTGACGCTGACGATGTCGCCCGCCTTGACCACCTCGCGCGGGTCGGCAACATACTTTTGCGACAGGGCAGAGATGTGTACCAGGCCGTCCTGATGCACGCCGATGTCCACGAAGGCCCCGAAGTGAGTCACGTTGGTGACGACGCCCTCAAGCTTCATGCCCGGCTCGAGGTCCTTGAGGGTCTCGACGCCTTCCTTGAACTCGGCGAAGCGGAATTCGGGGCGCGGGTCACGTCCCGGCTTGTCCAGCTCGCGCAGGATGTCGGTCACCGTCGGCAGACCGAAGTGCTCATCGGTGAATTCCGTCGGCTTCACGGTGCGCAGGAAGGCGCTGTCACCCAGCAGACTCGGCAGATCACGCCCGTGCGCCTTGGCGATGCGCTCGACCAGCGGATAGGCCTCCGGGTGGACGGCACTGGCATCCAGCGGATTCTTGCCGGAGGCGATGCGCAAAAAGCCGGCACACTGCTCGAAGGTGCGCGGACCCAGCCGGCTGACCTTGAGTAATTCCTGGCGCGAGGCGAAACGGCCGTTGGCATCCCGGTGCGCGACGATATTCTCGGCAAGCGTGGTGTTGAGACCCGCGACGCGCGACAGCAGCGCGCTTGAGGCCATGTTGAGGTCGACGCCGACACCGTTGACGCAATCCTCGACGACGGCTTCCAGACTGCGCCCCAGCTGCACCTGACTGACATCGTGCTGGTACTGGCCGACGCCGATGGACTTGGGCTCGATCTTGACCAGCTCACCCAGCGGGTCCTGCAGGCGGCGGGCGATGGACACCGCGCCGCGGATGGTCACGTCCAGGTCCGGGAATTCGCGCGCCGCATATTCCGAGGCCGAGTAGATGGACGCGCCGGCCTCGTTGACCATCACCTTCTGCAGGCGACGGCCGGACAGGCGCGTCAGCACGTCGGCGGCCAGCTTGTCGGTCTCGCGCGAGGCGGTGCCGTTGCCGATGGCGATCAGCTCGACGTCATGCCGCTCGACCAGCTTGACCAGCTCGGCCACCGAGGCGTCCCAGCGATTGTGTGGCGCATGCGGATAGATGGTGGCCTGATCGACATACTTGCCGGTGGCATCCACCACCGCGACCTTGACGCCGGTACGCAGGCCCGGGTCCAGGCCCAGCGTGGCCTTGGGGCCCGCCGGCGCCGCCAGCAGCAAGTCCTTCAGGTTGTCGGCGAAGACCTGGATGGCCTCCTGCTCGGCGCGCTCGCGCAGGCGGCCGATCAGCTCGCTTTCCAGATGGGTATAGAGCTTGACGCGCCAGGTCCAGCGCACCACTTCCTTCAACCAGCGATCCGCGGCGCGCCCCTGATCCTCGATGGAGAAATGCGCCGCGATGGCGCCTTCCATCGGGTGACGCGGCAAGTCGTCTTCGCCTTCCAGCTTGAGCGCGAGGCTCAGCACGCCTTCATTGCGACCACGCAGCATGGCCAGCGCACGGTGCGAGGGCGCCTTGTGCAGCGGCTCGTCATGCTCGAAGTAATCGGAGAACTTGGCGCCCTCCTGCTCCTTGCCCTTCATGACGCGCGCACTGAGGATACCGTCGTCCCACAGACGTTGACGCAGGCGACCGACCAGCGCGGCGTCCTCCGCGAAGCGCTCCATCAGAATCTGCTTGGCGCCATCCAGCGCCGCCTTGGTATCGGCCACGTCCTTGTCGGCAGCGACGAAACCGGCCGCCTGAGCCTCCGGCTCCAGCGTCGGGTCCGCGAGCAGCGCATCGGCCAGAGGCTCCAGCCCCGCTTCACGCGCGATCTGGGCCTTGGTACGGCGCTTCTTGCGATACGGCAGATAAAGATCTTCCAGGCGCTGCTTGCTGTCGGCGGCCAGCACATCCCGCTCAAGCGCGGCGCTCAGCTTGTTCTGCTCGGCGATCGATTCGAGCACGACCTGACGCCGCTCCTCCAGCTCACGCAGATAGCGCAGGCGCTCTTCGAGCTGACGCATCTGGGTGTCATCGAGCCCGCCGGTGGCTTCCTTGCGGTAGCGCGAGATGAACGGCACGGTCGCGCCGCCATCCAGCAGCTCGACGGTGGCGGTGATCTGTTCTTCGCGCACCCCAAGCTCACCGGCCAGCGCCTGTTGAATGCGGCGAGTGGTGGCAGCGGGCGACAGCGTCGGTGCAGGACGGGAGGTGGTAGCGTCAGTTGCAGTAGCGTCCATGAAACGTCAGTCCCTTACAGCAGAATTCATGCGGCAATATACAGACGGCCCGGTCGTGGAATCGACCGGGCCGTCTGTATCACGATGTCGTCACGTTACCACAAAGCGGCAAGATTGCTTTAGCCGCTCACTGCGCCAGCCGGGATGCCTCCCAAGCGCCTCACGCGGGCACGAAGCGCAGCGCGACACCGTTGTTGCACCAGCGCAGGCCGGTGGGTTCGGGGCCATCCTCGAAGACATGCCCCTGATGCCCGCCGCAGCGCGCGCAGTGATATTCGGTGCGCGGCCAGATGAGTCCGTAGTCGGTCTTGGTCAGAAGGCGCCCTTCGATATGATCGAAGAAGCTGGGCCAGCCGGTGCCGGACTCGAACTTGGTGGCGGAAGAGAACAACGCCAGATCACAACCGGCACAGCGATACTCACCCTCGCGATGCTCCTTGTTGAGCTCGCTGGAGCCCGCCCGCTCGGTGCCTTCCTCGCGCAGCACGCGATACTGCTCCGGGCTCAGGCGGGCACGCCATTCGTCTTCTTCGAGGGTCAGCGGCGTGATATCCGCGCCACGCTCGAGCTCGAGCTCCGGACGCGCGGCAGACAGCCTGGGCAGCGCCAGCATCGCTCCCGCCCCCAGCACCAGCCCTATGAATTGGCGACGTTGCATGACGTGTCTCCTTGTAGCAATGAACGGCAATACTGACTTCTACGCGCAGCGGCCTGCGCTGGATGCATCGCCTCATGAGAAAGCCCCCACGATGCTGCCATCGCGGGGGCTTGGGTCTCATCGGCTGACGCCAGCCATCGGGTCAGATGCGCAGACCACCATCACATTCGATCACTCGCCCGGTGAAGTAGTCATTGTCGAAGATGAAGGCCACGCTGCTGGCGATATCTTCCGGGCGGCCCAGGTCGCGCATCGGGATGCCACTCTTGATCTTGTCGAGCATCTCCGGCTTCATGCCGGCGGTCATCTCGGTGGCGATGAAGCCCGGCGCCACGGCACCGACACGAATCCTGTAGCGTGCCAGCTCCTTGGCCCAGGTCACGCTCAGTGCCGCGACACCGGACTTGGCGGCGGTGTAGTTGCTCTGCCCCATGTTGCCGGCGCGCGAGATGCTGGAGATATTGACGATCACGCCCGGCTGGCCAGCTTCGATCATCTGGCTGGCCGCTTCACGCGTGCACAGGAAGACACCGGTCAGATTGACATCGATGACCTGCTGCCAGCTGGACAGCGACATGGTCTTCTCCACCACGCCATCACGCGCCTTGATCAGCAGCCCATCGCGGGTGATGCCGGCATTGTTGACCAGACCGCTCACCGGTCCCAATGCGCTCTTGATGGCCGAGAAGGCCGCCGTGACGGAGTCCTCTTCCGCGACATTGGTCACGAAACCCTGCGCCTTGATGCCTGCAGCTTCCAGACTCGCGACGGCGTCATCCAGGCCGTCCTGTTCGATGTCCAGCAGCGCCAGTACCGCTCCCTTCTCGCCCAGATAGCGCGCCATGGCCAACCCCAGCCCACGAGCGCCGCCCGTAATCGCGATGACCTTGTCGTCAAGCTTCATGTCCCGTCTCCCAGGTTGTCTGCCGGCAGTGAGGAACGTCTGCCGGATGCGAGGCCCGAATGCCGTACGGGCGTCACGATCTATGTGTCGAGTGTCCCGCACCGCGCCCTTCAGTGTTGAGCGTCATCGTGACAGAGAATGCCTCGGGATGACGCCCGCTGCCAGCTCGCGGTGAATTCTCATGATGCAGTGCAACAGATCACGGCGTGTCCTGCCTCAACGCAGGCGAGATCCGCCAACGCAACGCACTGACGGCGTCAACGCACGCCATCGACAGCGGGCGCGAAAGCAGGGAATGCTGATGAGTGAGCCTCGGCCCGCCCCCTGCGGACGCCATGGGCTCTACCTGTCCAGCCCCTCTATTGTGCACTGCAACATGCAACATCGTTCAGCATGGCACCGCTACTCCTGCAGCGCCAGCCATCCACGCCGCCGACCATCAGCGGCTCATCAGCGGATCATGGCCCGTTCATGAGCCCGATTCGACTGTTCCCCATCCGGCGGCTGGTTTACCCTTGACGCATTGGCGCAACCTGCCATTTACCTGCTTCGGGAGAGACGATGCCCATACTGTTAGTGATTACCCTGTTCGGGTTATTGGATTTCGTGGTGCTGTTCAGTCTTGGCAGCCAGATCGGCCTGCTGCCGACCCTGGCGCTGGTGCTGATCACCGGCGCCGTCGGCCTGCATCTGATTCGCCGCGAAGGTCGCGCGACACTGATGCGCGCCCAGGAACGCCTGCAACGTGGCGAGATGCCTTCCGGCGAGCTGATGGAAGGCGCGGCGCTCATCTTCGGCGGTGCCCTGTTGATGGCGCCGGGCTTTCTGTCTGACGCCTTCGGCCTGCTGTGCCTGCTCCCCGCCTCACGGGGACTGTTAACGCGCGGCCTGAGCGGCAATGGCGCGATCGCGCGCTTCTTCAAGGGGCGCTTCTCGGCTGCGGGAACCTCGCGCAGCACCCGCACGGGTGACTGGGAAGCCGACGCCCGTGCTGACAGCGCATCACGCAGCGATGGCGATCAGCAGCACGCCAGCGGCAACCATGCAGGGCAGCAAGGCAGCAGCCAGCAGACCGGCGAGCCGCTGGAAGGCGATTACATCAGCCGTGACGAGCCGCGCCTCTAGCGCCTTCTCACGCACAAGCACCACGCGCAATCGTCTGCTTGAGAACCATGTTTGAAAGTCATGTTTGAAAGCGATGGGCCCGGCACTGGAACACCAGTGCCGGGCCTTTTTGATTCGTGATATCTTGCTTCACAGGCTCCATCACGCTGTCCTGCTCTCTCCTGTCCTGCTCTCTCCTGTCCTGCACTGGCCAGCCCCAGCGCCAATGCCTGTCACTGACCGGAGTCGCGCTCTGTGAGCTGCCCGACCGAACCCTTGCGCCTTGCAACAAGGCTCACCCTGGCCTCTGCCCACCCACTGGCGTCTTGTACCAATGGACACCGTCTGGAGGCTGCCAGCTATATGCCAACGGTGAACGGCTCGGATACACTCAAGCCGTTGATTCATCTAGCGGAACCTTGCGGAAGACAGGCTGCACCCAGGGTGCGTAGCTTTCATGCGACGCACAAGATGCACCGATTTGAAATTTTTTTATGATCGCCTACTTGAAAGCTGTCCCCCCGCCACCATAAAAGCGGTGCAATGGATAACGGCCACGCCCCCAGCGGCGGGGCCCAACACTCGGTAGGCAACCCCATTGAACGCCAGACTCACCGACAAAGAACGGGAGCTGGCGGGATTTACCATCAGGAGAACGTGAGCAATGAACATTCGTCCCTTGCACGATCGCGTCGTGGTTCGTCGCGTGGAAGAAGAACAGAAGACTGCAGGTGGCATCGTTCTGCCCGGCAGCGCCCAGGAAAAGCCGACCCGTGGCGAGATTCTCGCTGCCGGCAACGGTCGCATCCTCGAAAACGGTGAAGTTCGCCCGCTGGACGTGAAAGTCGGCGATACCGTGATCTTCAAGGATGGCTACGGCGTCGAGAAGCAGAAAATCGACGGCGAAGAGGTGCTGATCATGAGCGAGAGCGACATCCTCGCCGTGGTGGAAGGCTGAGTTTCAGCTTTTTCGGGTTCCAACGCTTCGACTTACTGATTAAAGGTAGAGATAAACATGGCTGCAAAAGACGTTCGTTTCTCCGATGATGCACGCAAGCGCATGGCGCGTGGTGTCAATGTCCTGGCCGACGCGGTCAAGACTACCCTCGGCCCGAAAGGCCGTAACGTGGTACTGGAAAAATCCTTCGGCGCTCCGACCGTCACCAAGGACGGCGTTTCCGTCGCCAAGGAAATCGAGCTGAAGGACCGCTTCGAGAACATGGGCGCCCAGATGGTCAAGGAAGTCGCTTCCAAGACTTCTGACGTGGCTGGCGACGGCACCACCACCGCCACCGTGCTGGCTCAGTCCATCGTCAACGAAGGCCTGAAAGGCGTGACCGCGGGCATGAACCCGATGGACCTGAAGCGCGGCATCGACAAGGCTGTCATCGAAGCCGTCAAGGCCGTGCGTGAGCTGTCCGTGCCGTGCACCGATACCAAGGCCATCGCCCAGGTCGGCACCATCTCCGCCAATGGCGACTCTCGCATCGGCGAGATCATCGCGGAAGCGATGGAGAAGGTCGGCAAGGAAGGCGTCATCACCGTCGATGAAGGTCGTGGCTTCGAAGACGAGCTGGAAGTGGTCGAAGGCATGCAGTTCGATCGCGGTTACCTGTCTCCTTACTTCGTCACCAACCAGGACACCATGGCGGTCGAACTCGAAGACCCGTACATCCTGCTGGTCGACAAGAAGATCTCCAACATCCGCGAACTGCTGCCGGTGCTGGAAGGCGTTGCCAAGTCCGGCAAGCCGCTGGCGATCATCGCCGAAGACATCGAAGGCGAAGCGCTGGCGACTCTGGTCGTCAACACCATGCGCGGTATCGTCAAGGTCGCTGCCGTCAAGGCACCGGGCTTCGGTGACCGTCGCAAGGCCATGCTGCAGGACATCGCTGTCCTGACCGGTGGCACCGTGATTTCCGAAGAAGTCGGCCTCAACCTCGAACAGGCCAACCTGGACCACCTGGGCACCGCCAAGCGCGTGACCATGTCCAAGGAAAACACCACCATCATCGATGGCGCCGGCAACGAAGGCGATATCGAAGCACGCGTTGCCCAGATCCGCGCTCAGATCGAGGAAACCTCCTCTGATTACGACCGCGAGAAGCTGCAGGAACGTGTCGCCAAGCTGGCCGGCGGCGTTGCCGTCATCCGCGTCGGTGCTGCCACCGAAGTCGAGATGAAAGAGAAGAAGGCTCGCGTCGAAGACGCCCTGCACTCCACTCGTGCGGCCGTCGAGGAAGGCGTCGTGCCTGGCGGCGGTACTGCCCTGGTTCGCGTGCTGGGTCAGCTGGTCGACCTGAAAGGCGACAACGAAGATCAGACTCACGGTATCGCCATCGCACTGCGTGCCATGGAAGCGCCGCTGCGTCAGATCGTCACCAACGCCGGTGAAGAAGCCTCTGTCGTGCTCAACAACGTCAAGGCTGGCGAAGGCAACTACGGTTACAACGCCTCTACCGGCGTCTACGGCGACATGTTCGAGATGGGCGTGCTGGATCCGGCCAAGGTGACCCGTTCTGCACTGCAGTCCGCGGCCTCCATCGGCGGCCTGATGATCACCACCGAATGCATGATCGCTGAAGATCCGGAAGACAAGGCTGCTGCCGGCGGCGGCGACATGGGTGGTATGGGTGGCATGGGCGGCATGATGTAAGCCAGCCTCACCCCCCCCCCCCCCCCCCCCCCACGACTCACCCGTCGTGACCCGAACCGCTCCTGCGCAAGCAGGGGCGGTTTTTTTAATGCCTGTCATTCAAGGCGCTGCAGCTCTCATACGGTAAGCGCCGCGGCTCTCGGCACCTGACGCCTCCCGCTCACCACGCTACACTAGGCGCCACTTTTTGCCGCGACCCGAGACATTGCGCCTGGTGATGACAGTGCATCGAGGCTGACGATGCATTGAGGCTGAAATGCCCACGATCACGACCGATGACGCCAACCGCTCAGGCCGCGCGACTCGCTTGCCCAGGACCTTCTCATGACTGATACCCCCGCCGCTTCCCAGACCACTAGCGCCCTCGACAATGTGCGTGTCGTGCTGGTGCAGACCTTCCATCCCGGCAACATCGGCGCCACCGCTCGCGCCATTCTGACCATGGGCATCAAGGACCTGGTGCTGGTCAATCCGCGCTGCTTCCCCGACGAGGAAGCGACGCGTATGGCCAGCGGCGCCGCGGAGCTGCTGGATAATGCACGCGTGGTCGAGCGCCTGGAAGACGCCGTCAATGACTGCCAGCTGGTCATCGGGGCCAGCGCTCGTCTGCGCAGCGTCCCGCTGCCCCACTTCGATGAGCCACGCGAGATGGCGGCGCACGCCATGGATATCGCGCGCGATGGCAAGGTGGCGCTGGTATTCGGCCGCGAGCGCTTCGGGCTGACCAACGAGGAAATCGCCTGCTGCACGCATCAGGTGTCGATCCCCACCAACCCGGACTACGGCATCCTCAACGTCTCACAGGCCGTCCAGGTGCTGGCGCACGAGTGCCGCAGTACATGGCGCCTGACGCTCGACAAGCCTCAGGAGGCGCCTGTGGCGCGCCGTGAGGATGATCAGCTGCCGACCCGCGAACAACTCGGCTACTTCCATGAGCATCTCGGCCGCGCCCTGCAGGGCTCCGGCTTCCTCAACCAGCCCCACTCCCAGACCGAAGAGCGGCTGCGCGCCCTGTTCGCACGTGCCGAGCCGACACGCCGCGAGCTCTCCATCCTGCGTGGCATGCTGTCCAATCTTGAGCGTCAGACGGCAGCGGCGAACGCTGGCACAGGCAGCGAGCAGAGCGATCACGAGGCGTCCTGAGTCGCGCACGACCGCCCCGTCATGTACTGAGGCTCGGACTGTTGCTACTTGGCTCTCGCCACTTCGCAACAGCCTGTCAGCGCAACGTCATCCTTCTGACATGGATCAAGGTGCACTGTAGACCTTCCGCTATGCTTGATAGGCAAGACGTCAGGCACCGCAGAACCCGTCACACAGCCTAGGTATAGAAATACGGGTATAGAAATACCGGCATAGAGATACGGCACAGACCCATGCAGTAGCTGCAGCCCAGCAAGGAAGTCACGCGCGAAGGCTGCAGTGTCAGGCAAAGGCTCCTTTGCGACCTTGAGACCTGCCATGCAGGTCGAGAACTGCCGCAAGAGCAGGCAGAGACGCCGCCACGCCAACACACGAAGGGCCATGACAGGCCAGCGTGGCGACGCACCTCGAGACACCCACAAGAAGAGCCGACCCTGATCCCATCCACGACCATGGACTCACGGAGCGCCTTTACATGACTCGGACAGCCGCACGACAGACTCAGACCCCGGACGCGGAACAGCTGGCCAGCGACATCCACCAGCTGGAAGCTCGCCTGCTCAAGACCGACCCGACGCAGGAACCGACGCTCTACCGCAGCCTGTACTGCACGATCTCGCTACGCCAGATGCAACTGCTGGCCAAGGTCAGTCAGCCCGCAGCCTCGCAGGCGCATTGAGCGACGCCAGGTGAGATGGTTGGCAGGTGGCGACTGGTAATGATCAACAATGACCAGCAGCCACCCGTAACGACCAGGCATGAAAAAACCGCCACCCCGAAGGGTGGCGGTTTTTTTCGTTCCCGCATATGACATGCGTCTCATGCAGGATACCGATTCGGAGACGCTGAGGTGACTACCAGAGGCATGTCACCTCAGCGTGGATCCGGACTCCCCACCTCACGAGGAGGCGGAGTGTCTCGGGATCACTCCTGACCCAGCTGCTGCTTGATCAGATCACCGATGGTAGTCGGGCCGTTGCTCTCGACTTCCTGGGTACGCGGCTTGGCAGCATCGCGACGCGGTGCTTCAACCTGGTCCTTGGACTTGACGGACAGGTTGATCAGGCGGCTCTTGCGATCCACACCGACGATCTTGGCTTCGACAGCATCGCCGACGCTCAGGACGTTGCGTGCGTCTTCGACACGGTCAGCGCTGATTTCAGAAGCCTTCAGGATAGCGATGACGTCAGTCGCCAGCTCTACCTGAACTTCCTTGGCATCGATGTCGACAACACGACCGGACACGATAGCGCCCTTGTCGTTGACGGCCAGGTACTCGGAGACCGGATCGCTCTCGAGCTGCTTGACACCCAGAGAGATGCGCTCACGTTCCGGATCGATGGACAGGATGACCGCTTCAGCTTCTTCGCCCTTCTTGTAACGACGCACGGCTTCTTCGCCAGCTTCGTTCCAGGAAATGTCGGAGAGGTGAACCAGGCCGTCGATGCCGCCTTCCAGACCGATGAAGATACCGAAGTCAGTGATTGACTTGATGGTACCGGAGACACGGTCGCCCTTGTTGTGCTTGCCGCTGAAGTCTTCCCACGGGTTGGTGGTGCACTGCTTGATACCCAGGGAGATACGACGACGCTCTTCGTCGATGTCCAGAATCATCACTTCCACGTCATCGCCGACATTGACGACCTTGGACGGGTGGATGTTCTTGTTGGTCCAATCCATTTCGGACACGTGGACCAGACCTTCGACGCCCTCTTCCAGCTCGGCGAAGCAGCCGTAGTCGGTGAGGTTGGTGACGCGTGCGTTGATCTTGGCGCCTTCCGGGTAGCGAGCCTTGATGTTGACCCACGGATCTTCGCCCAGCTGCTTGAGACCCAGAGACACACGGTTGCGCTCGCGGTCGAACTTCAGCACCTTGACATTGATCTCGTCGCCGACAGCAACGATCTCGGACGGATGCTTGATGCGCTTCCATGCCATGTCGGTGATGTGCAGCAGGCCGTCAACGCCGCCGAGGTCGACGAAGGCGCCGTAGTCGGTCAGGTTCTTGACGATACCCTGAATCTGCTGACCTTCCTGCAGAGTGGCCAGGAGGGCTTCACGCTCAGCGCTGTTCTCGGCTTCGAGGACGGCACGACGGGACACGACAACGTTGTTGCGCTTGGCGTCGAGCTTGATGACCTTGAAGTCCAGCTCCTTGTTCTCGAGGTGGGCGGTGTCGCGCACAGGGCGGACATCGACCAGAGAACCCGGCAGGAAGGCACGGATGGTGTTGATGTCGACGGTAAAGCCACCTTTGACCTTGCCGTTGATCACGCCCTTGACGATCTCGTCTTTCTCGAAGGCGGCTTCCAGCTCTTTCCACGCTTCGGCACGCTTGGCCTTCTCGCGGGACAGGCGGGTCTCACCGAAGCCATCTTCCACGGCTTCCAGTGCAACCATGACTTCGTCGCCGATGCTGATGGACAGCTGGCCACTTTCGTCACGGAACTGTTCAGACGGAATCTGACCTTCAGACTTCAGACCGGCATTGACAGTGATCCAGTCGCCATCGATATCCACGATGGTAGCGGACACGATTGCGCCCGGCTCCATGTTGATGTCCTGGAGTGACTGTTCAAATAAATCAGCAAAGCTCTCGCTCATGGTATTCCTACATGATCAACGTTTGGGGCGGCTTGCACCGCAGTCTCCGTACCACCAGCAAGCACGGGCCATATCTACATATCCCCGGGGGCGTTGACGCTGGTTCGAGATACACCGGCTTTCCGCTTGCCGCCGATGCACCCCATGACACCTTGCCGGGGGGTTGATGACACCTCGGTGTCATCTGGGTTCTGCATCATCACTCGCGAAGCGAGCGAAACCCGCTGCTGCCCGACCCGGAGGCCGTATTGCAACAGCAGGCGATCAATCCGTTGTTCTGACGACTTACAGGCTGAGACTCGAGTCTCAGCGCGCCGCTACCAGGCCGTATTCGACCAGCAGCTGCTGGATGCGTTCGATCACCTGGTCGATGTCGAGATCCGTCGTATCGAGGATCACGCCGTCGTCTGCAGGCTTGAGCGGGGCGACTGCCCGGCCCATGTCACGCGCATCGCGCGCCTGTATTTCTGTCAAAAGGCTCGAAATATTAGCATCGACACCCGCTTCCTGCAACTGGGCATGACGACGACGCGCACGTTCCTCGGCGCTCGCCGTCAGGAAGATCTTGAGCGGCGCACCGGTGAAGACCACCGTGCCCATGTCGCGACCATCGGCCACCAGGCCCGGCGCACGCGCAAAGGCACGCTGGCGCGCCAGCAGTGCAGTCCGCACGCGCGGCTGGGCCGCGATGATGGAGGCATTGTTGCCGACCGACTCGAGACGGATGTCACGGGTGACGTCCTCGCCTTCCAGAATCACGCTGGTGGCGTCGCCTTCGGCATCGAACTGCACATCGAGGTGCTCGGCGATGGTCGCCACGGCGTCCTCGTCTTCCAGCGCCACGCCATGACGCTCGGCGGCCAGTGCCGTCAGGCGATAAAGCGCACCGGAATCCAGCAGATGCCAGCCCAGGCTCGACGCGACCAGACGACTGATGGTGCCCTTGCCTGCCCCGCCGGGGCCATCAAGGGTCAACACCGGCGCGTCGCAGATCTGGCTGTGATGAGGTGTCGCTTCCCCGCTCATGAAGCCTCCTGGCCGGGTGCCACGGCACCGAGGTTCTCGACCTGCATGCCGACTTCAGCGGCCAGCGCCACGAAGTTCGGGAAGGAGGTCGCGACATTGGCGCAGTCGTCGATCAGGATCTCGCCCTGGGCGCGCAGCGCCGCGACACTGAAGGCCATCGCGATGCGGTGATCGCCGTGGCTGTCGACCAGGCCGCCACCGTAGGCGCCACCACGGATGTCGATACCGTCCGCGACCACTTCGTGCTCGACGCCGATCTGCGCCAGACCATCCGCCATCACCTGGATGCGATCGGACTCCTTGACGCGCAGTTCCTCGGCGCCACGCAGACGGGTCATGCCCTCGGCATTGGCAGCGGCGATGAACAGTGCCGGGAATTCGTCGATGGCCAGCGGCACCTGGTCTTCCGGAATGTCGATGCCCTTGAGCGGCGCATAGCGGATGTGCAGGTCTGCCACCGGCTCGCCGCCGACTTCGCGCTCATTGGAGACGCTCAGGTCGGCACCCATCGCCTTGAGGATGTTGATCACGCCGATGCGCGTCGGGTTGATGCCGACGTGCTCCAGCACCAGTTCGGAGCCCGGTGTGATGGCCGCGGCGACCAGGAAGAAGGTCGCGGAGGAGATGTCGGCCGGCACGTCGATCGGGCAGGCTTCGAGGCTGCCGCCACCGTTCAACCACGCCTCGGCGCCCTGACGCTCGACCTTGTAGCCGAAGCCATTGAGCATGCGCTCGGTGTGATCACGCGTCGGCGCCGGCTCGATGGCACGCGTCTCGCCTTCGGCGTAGAGACCGGCCAGCAGCAGGCAGGACTTGACCTGAGCGGACGCCATCGGCATCTCGTAACGGATGCCCTTGAGCGGCTGACCACCGTGGATACGCAGCGGCGGACGGCCGTTGTCTGCGGTATCGATCACCGCGCCCATCTCGCGCAGCGGATTGGCGACGCGGTCCATCGGACGCTTGGTCAGCGAGGCATCACCGGTCAGCTCGGTGTCGAAGGCCTGACCGGCCAGCAAGCCGGCGAACAGGCGCATCGCGGTGCCGGAGTTGCCGACATACAGCGGGCCCGGCGGCTGCTTCAGGCCGTTGAGACCCACACCGTGAATGGTGACACGCCCCTGATGCGGGCCTTCGATGACCACGCCCATGTCGCGGAAGGCCTGCAGCGTGGCCAGACTGTCTTCCCCTTCCAGGAAGCCTTCGACTTCGGTCACGCCGGTCGCCAATGCGCCCAGCATGATGGAGCGATGCGACATGGACTTGTCGCCCGGCACACGAATGCGCCCCTGAACCTGCCCACCCGGCAGTGCACGGTACCGCACGTTCTGCTGTTCCATGGTCTGATAACTCGTCTGTTTCAAGAGGGTATTGAAGTAGTGTCGGGCGTGGCTTGCGCGGGTGAATATCCCCAGCATCGCCTCACCATCGCCCGCGGTCACGGCAGCGCGCACCCGCGCTACCCCGGCCTCGAATTCGTCCAACGCCTCCAGCACCGCATCGCGGTTGGCCAGATAGACGTCGCGCCACATCACCGGGTCACTGCCCGCGATGCGCGTAAAATCACGGAAACCGCCCGCCGCGTAGCGGAAGATCTCCAATCGCTCATCCTGGCGCGCCAGGCTGTCGACCAGCGAGAACGCCAGCAGGTGCGGCAGGTGGCTGGTGCGCGCCAGCACTTCGTCGTGGCGCGCCACGCTCATGCTCAGAAGCTGGGCACCACATACCGACCACATGGCCGCCACGCGTGCCACGGCCTCGGCATCGCTGTCCGGCTCCGGCGTCAGGATCACCTTGTGATCGCGATAGAGCTCGGGATTGGACGCCGCGACACCGCTCTTCTCGGACCCGGCGATCGGGTGACCGAGCACCAGATTCGGCGGCATGCGACCGAAGACGCCGAGCGCCGCATCGCGGATCGCGCCCTTGGTGCTGCCGACATCGGTGATGACGGCGTCATCATCCAGCAACGGCGCCAGTTCGGCCATCACGCTCTGCATCGCCATCACCGGCACGCACAGCACGATCAGCGAGGCACCCGGTACCAGCGCCGCCAGTTGCGTGCTGCCACCGTCGATCAGCCCCATGCGCTGGCCGAGGCAGATCTCGTTGGAGTCACGATCACAGGCGAGAATCTCGCCGCGATGGCCCGCCGCGCGCAATGCCGCCGCCAGCGAGCCACCGATCAAGCCCAGCCCGACCAGCAGGATACGCCGCTCGCCGGCCAGACGCTCCGCTGACGGCAGCGAGGACAGCAGGTCTGACGACGCAGCATGGCGCGCGTGGTCAAGCTCGCTCACAGCACACCGACCGGGTAGGACCCGAGCACCTTGACGTCCGCCGCGCACTGGCGCAGCTCTTCCAGCGTCGCCGTGATGAGCGGGTCATCGCGGTGGCCACGGAAGTCGATGAAGAAGACGTAGTTCCAGGCACCGGAGCGTGACGGACGCGTCTCGACGCGGGTCAGGTCGATCTGGTGGCGGTGGAACGGCGCCAGCAGGTCGTGCAGTGCCCCCGGCTGGTTGCGCATCGCCACCACGATGGAGGTCTTGTCATCGCCGGACGCCGGCACCGAGCTGTCACCGATGATCAGGAAGCGCGTCGAGTTGTCGGGGCTGTCCTCGATCTTCTCCTCGACCTTCTCCAGCTCATAGAGCTTGGCCGCCATGTCACCGGCAATCGCCGCACTATGCCACTCGGTGCGCACCTGACGCGCGGCCTCGGCATTCGAGGACACCGCGATGCGCTCGGCGTGCGGGAAGTGGGCATCCAGCCACTTGCGGCACTGGGCCAGCGACTGGGCGTGGGAATAGATGCGCGAGATCTTCTCGCGACGCGTATTCGGGCCCACCAGCAGGTGGTGGTGAATGCGCAGCACCACTTCGCCTGAGATCTTGAGCTGCGAGCCCATGAACGAATCCAGCGTGTGGTTGATGACGCCCTCGGTGGAGTTCTCCACCGGCACCACACCGTACTGCACCGCGCCCGCTTCCACTTCGCGGAACACCTCGTCGATGGCGGCCATCGGCTTGGTCACGGCGCTGTCGCCGAAGTGCTTGAGCGCGGCCTGCTGGGTGAAGGTGCCTTCCGGGCCGAGATAGGCCAGGCGGATCGGCTGTTCCAGCGCCAGACAGGCGGACATGATCTCGCGGAACAGACGCGCCATCTCCTCGCCTTTCAGCGGGCCGGGGTTGTTGGCCATGATGCGACGCAACACCTGGGCTTCGCGCTCCGGGCGGTAGAACTGCACCTGGCCGTCCTCGCCCACGTCACCGGCCGCCAGCTTGACCTCGGCGACCTGCTGCGCGCAGCCCGCGCGCTCGCTGATCAGGTTCAGCAGCTCGTTGTCGATGGCGTCGATGCGCTGACGCAGGTCGTCCAGCGTCACCGCCTTGCCCGCCGCCTGCGGCGCAGGGCTCTCCTTGGAATCCGACATCTCACCTCCTCCCTTAGCCGTGACGGCGCGCGAAGTCGCCCATGAAGTCCACCAGCGCAGTGACGGCAGCTTCCGGCACGGCGTTGTAGAGGCTGGCACGCATGCCACCGACGCTGCGGTGACCGGCCAGATTCAAGAGACCCGCCGCTTCGGACTCGGCGAGGAAGGTCTTGTCGAGACGGTCATCGGCCAGCACGAACGGCACGTTCATGCGTGAGCGGTTCTCGGTGACGATCGGGTTGGAATAGAAGTCGCTGCCATCGATGGCCGCGTAGAGTGCCTGCGCCTTGCGATCATTGATCGCGTTCATGGCGGCGAGGCCACCGACCTCGTCCTTGAGCCACTCGAACACCAGCCCGGAGAGATACCAGGCGTAGGTCGGCGGCGTGTTGAACATGGAATTGGCCTCGGCGGCCGTCTTCCAGTTCAGCATGGTCGGGCAGTCCTTGCGGGCGCGATCGAGCAGATCTTCGCGCACGATGACCAGCGTCAGACCCGCCGGACCGATGTTCTTCTGGGCGCCGGCATAGATGACGCCGAAACGGCTGACATCCAGCGGGCCAGACAGGATGGAAGACGACATGTCGCACACCAGCGGCACGCCATCCGCTGCCACCTCGGGGATGTAGTCGAACTCGAGGCCGCCGATGGTCTCGTTGGCGGTGTAGTGCAGATAACCCACATCACCCGAGAGCTGGATCGCGTTCTGGCGCGGCACGGCGATCAGGCCATTGCTCTCGCTGGAGGCCGCCACGTGGCTGCCCACCGCCAGATGCTCGGCTTCCTTGATCGCCTTCTTGCCCCAGATACCGGTATACAGATAGTTGGCACTGCCACCCGCGCCCAGCAGGTTCAGCGGCACACCCGCAAACTGGGTCGAAGCGCCACCCTGCATGAACAACACGCGATAGTTGGACGGAATCTCGAGCAGTTCGCGCAGGTCCGCCTCGGCCTTCTCGGCGATGGCCACGAATTCGTCGGAGCGATGACTCATCTCCATGACGGACAGTCCGCGGCCCTGATAATCCAGCATCTCGGCGCGGGCGCGCTCCAGGACAGCGGTCGGCAGTGCAGCAGGACCGGCGCAGAAGTTGAACTTGCGTGTCATGTCGTCTTATTTCCCGAAAGTGAAGCGACCGCCCCGAAGGCGGTCGCAATCCAGCGTCTTATTCCGCGTCTGTCGGCGGGGTATCCGTCGACTCGGCGTCATCTCCCGCCTGCACCTGTTCGTCGGTGCTCAGCGCCTCTTCGTCCAGCTCATCCTGCACCACGACGACCTCTTCCGGCTCGTCGACACGCACCGTCGTCACCAGACGCTCCTCTTCCGCGGTGCGGATCAAGGTCACGCCCTGGGTGTTGCGCGAGGTGGTGGACACCTCGGCGACGCGGGTACGTACCAGGGTGCCGCGGTCGGTGATCAGCATCAGTTCGTCGTTGTCGCTGACCTGCACCGCGCTGACCAGATCACCGTTGCGCTCGCTGGTCTGCATCGCGATCACGCCCTGGCCACCACGGCCACGCAGCGGGAACTCTTCCAGACGCGTGCGCTTGCCGAAGCCATTGGCGGACGCGGTCAGGATGTAGCACTGCGGCACCTCACCGCTGGCGACGCCGTCTTCCGACACGCCCTCGGTGGTTGCCACATCAGCGCTCTCGACGCCTTCCGCCGTCGCGTCCGCGGCGTCATCGACCTCGATCTCGTTGTCATCGATCGCGGTGGTGCGCGGAATGATCAGGCTGATGACCTGTGCATCGTCGAGCAGACGCATGCCGCGCACACCACGGGCGGTACGGCCCATCACGCGCACGTTCTGCTCTTCGAAGCGGATCGCCTTGCCGTTGGAGGACACCAGCATGACGTGGTCGGAACCGGACGTGATGTCGGCGCCGATCAGACGGTCACCTTCCTCGATGTCCAGCGCGATCAGGCCGACACTGCGCGGACGCGAGAACTGGCTCAGCGCGGTGCGCTTGACCGTGCCGTTGGCGGTGGCGAAGAAGATGTAGCTGTCGGCGGCGTAATCGCGCACCGGCAGGATGGTGGTGACCCACTCGCCGTCGTCCAGCGGAATCAGGTTGACCAGCGGCTTGCCGCGCGAGCCACGTGACGCCTGCGGCATCTCGTAGACCTTGAGCCAGTACACCTTGCCCTTGTTGGAGAACAGCAGCACGGTGTCGTGGGTCGAGGCGACCAGCAGGTGCTCGATGACATCCTCATCCTTCATCGAGGTGGCGGACTTGCCGCGGCCACCACGCTTCTGGGCCTGGTAGTCAGACAGCGGCTGGGTCTTGGCATAGCCGCTGCGCGAGACCGTCACCACCATGTCTTCCTCGTTGATGAGGTCTTCGATGGTCAGGTCACGACGGCTGGTCATGATCTCGGTGCGGCGTTCATCGGCGTACTGGGCACGCACTTCGCGCAGCTCTTCGCGGATGACTTCCATCAGGCGGTCGGCAGAGGACAGGATCTCCATCAGCTCGGCGATGCGCTCGAGGATGGAGGAGTACTCGGCCAGCAGCTTCTCGGTCTCGAGACCGGTCAGGCGATGCAGACGCAGCTCGAGGATGGCCTGGGCCTGGGCCGGCGACAGACGGTAGTGCTTGGCGTCTTCAGACAGCCCCAGACCTTCCGGCAGATCTTCCGGACGGCAGGAAGTGGCACCGGCGCGCTCGAGCATCTCGACCACCTGACCCGGCTGCCATTCACGATCGACCAGCTTTTCCTTGGCTTCCGCCGCGCTCGGCGAGCCCTTGATCAGCTCGATCACCTCGTCGATGTTCGAGATCGCCACCGCCAGACCTTCAAGAATGTGGCCACGTTCACGCGCCTTCTTGAGTTCGAACAGGGTACGACGGGTAACGACTTCACGACGGTGACGCACGAAGGATTCCAGAATCTGCTTGAGATTCAGGATCTTCGGCTGACCTTCGTGCAGCGCGACCATGTTGATGCCGAACACGGTCTCAAGCTGGGTCTGGGAGAAGAGGTTGTTGACGACCACTTCACCGGACTCGCCACGCTTGGTCTCGATGACCACGCGCAGACCGTCCTTGTCGGACTCGTCACGCAGCTCGGCGATGCCCTCGATCTTCTTGTCCTTGACCAGTTCGGCGATCTTCTCGATCAGACGCGCCTTGTTCACCTGGTAGGGGAGCTCGGTGATGATGATGTGATCACGACCGTTCTTGTCGTTGTGCTCGATGGTATGCACGGCACGCACGTAGATACGACCACGACCGGTGCGGTAGGCATCGAGGATGCCGGCACGGCCGTTGATGATACCGGCGGTCGGGAAGTCCGGCCCCGGGATGAATTCCATCAGCTCATCGATGGTCAGATCGCCGTTGTCGATCAGCGCCAGACAGCCGTCGATGACCTCGCCCATGTTATGGGGCGGGATGTTGGTGGCCATGCCCACGGCGATACCGGAGGAGCCATTGACCAGCAGGTTCGGGGTCTTGGTCGGCAGCACGGCAGGAATGCGCTCGGTGCCGTCATAGTTGTCGACCCAATCGACGGTGTCCTTCTCGAGGTCGGCCAGCAGCTCGTGCGCCAGGCGCGCCATGCGCACCTCGGTGTAACGCATCGCCGCGGCGCTGTCGCCATCGATGGAACCGAAGTTGCCCTGACCATCCACCAGCACATAACGCATGGAGAAGTGCTGGGCCATGCGGACGATGGTGTCGTAGACCGCACTGTCACCGTGCGGGTGGTATTTACCGATCACATCGCCGACGACACGGGCAGATTTCTTGTAGGCCTTGTTCCAGTCATTGTTCAGCTCGTGCATCGCGAACAGTACGCGACGGTGAACCGGTTTGAGGCCATCGCGAACATCCGGCAAGGCACGCCCGATGATGACGCTCATCGCGTAATCGAGATACGACTGCTTGAGCTCGTCCTCGATGTTGACTGGCAGTATCTCTCTGGCGATCTCACCCATGATTCGTCAAATCCTTGAACTCAACTGTTGGCGCCACTGCAGCAACGACGCATGCTCCGTCGGTACTGCAGCGCGGCAGTGGCGTGAAGCAGACACGGGGTGCCAGCTCCGCGGCACCGAAGTGGCGGCATTATATCACTTGCGAGCGCGCCTAGCAGCTCACACGACGCCGCAAGGACACCTCAGTACGGTAGTACGGCCGTCAATATGCGCGGCCTGCTGGCTCATGCCTCGCCGCTGAGGGGCGATCAGGCCGTTTCTTCACTGACCAACGCGCCCAGCAGCGCGCCGATCTCGCCGTCCAGCGGCATGGCGCGACCGGTGTCGGTATTCATCAGCACGAAGGTGAAGTCCGCCCTGGAGACCAGCGCCCCGGAACGCGGATGCACCTCGCCCATGCGCCGCTCGCCCAGATGGATCTCCTGACGCATGATCATCTTGCGGCGCCCGAGCTCGGCCAGCCGCGTGGTGATGACCAGCTCATCATGCACGGTGGCGGGATAGTGCCAATCCAGGTTGAGGTTGACCGCCACCATCGCGATACCTTCGCGCTTGAGCGCGGCCAGATCGAGATGCGCGAGCATGAACTCCCAGCGCCCTTCCTCATAGAACTCCAGATAGCGGGCATTGTTGACGTGCCCATAGCCATCCAGATGATAACCACGCACCGTCAGGGTCGTGCGACTGACGACGCCTGCGTGATTGCCGACGTCTGTGTGAGTGCCGACGTCTGTGCGAGTGCCGACATCTGTGTAAGAGCCGACCGCTGCCTGCGGTGGATTGCTGTCGTGTTGCATCCCTGCCTCCCGTCCGTGAAACGATCGCGCCGTATGGCCATCGTCAGCTGATCTTATGCCGGTGACGGACAGAAAAACAAACGCTTGGCTGAATGATGACGCCTGCCCTGCTCGCCATCCCGGCAAGGCGGCTACTCGCCGGGCGGACCCTGCGGTGGCCTCTCGCCGCCCTCCTCGTCGAGGAAGTGCCCCTTCTCGCCCATGAAGCAGCCGAAGATCTGGTTAACCCCCGGCGCCAAGGCGTGATAGTGATAGCCACGCACCGGGTCCGTCTCGCCGCCACACTCATCCAGGTCAGCGGGAACATTGCCGTCGTTGTCCTCTCTGGCATAGATGGCATAGCCATCCAGCGCATAGCCGATCATCGGCGAATGGCCATCTTCCTGAATGCCGATCTCGGAGCAGCCAGTGGCGGTGTGATAGTGATAGCCCTCATGAGGGTTGGCATGCGCGCCACAATCATCGAGCACTCCCAGGGTGTGAGAACTCAGGATCAGCTCCAGCGGCGCCGGCGGGCCGAACAGCACGCCATTGAGCGCCACGCCGGTGTTGGAGCGGCCGGCAAGCGAGGTCGGCTCGGCGGCCGGCACCGGCACCTCGGGAATCACGGCAGTCTTCTCGATGCCACCGCCCAGCTCATCCAGCGGACACTCGAGACAGAAGTTGTCGAAGCCCTCGATGGGGTTCGGGTTCCCCGCCACCTCGCAGCCACGCGCGCCATCGATCACGGTGATCTCGCCCGTGTTGACGTCGTACATCTGCCACTCCTTGTCCTTGTAGAGAGTGGCCAGATTCTTGATGAACTCGCCGTCCACCTGATAGAGGGTGCCCTCGCCATCCATCCAGGTGCCGCCTTCCTGCTCACCGGAGTGGATATTGGGCGGGCAGAAAGGCCCCTCCGGCGAGGTTTGCGGGTCCGCGGGCGCACCGGCCACGCGGAACTGATAGCAGGTCGTCTGCGTGCCGCCGCTCAGGGTGCAGTCGACGGTCTCGACCTCACCGACGATCGCGCCCTCGGCAAACACCTCAGGTTCCAGCCCGAGCGCCGCAGGGGCAGATTCGCCGTCAGCGGCTGCCTCTTTCGTGACCGTTGCACTGGTCTCGGCCGCGCTGGCCGCCTTGTCGTGGGCGTCATGCTCCCCGCTGCAGCCGAACAGCAGCAGGGTCAGCGCCGCCAGCGTCAGTGGTCGTGTCCGTTTCAGCGCGCTCGCGCCTGAAGCTCTGCTCTTCACAAAAGCCTCCACAACCGTCTCCTCAGCAGTCCCCACAGCAGTCTCCACAACAACGTCGTCGATCACTCTGCTGCCCTCCGCGTCTCAAGTCTGATGGTCTATGCCTATAGGTCGATGCCTGCTATTCGATATCTACTGGTCGATGCCTGCTGATCGATATCTGTCGGGCGATACCGCAAACCGCCAGACCGCGCACCGCCAGGTCGACTCAAGACTAGCGCCACAGCGTGCATACAGTATGTCTTTGTGCTCGCGCGCGATGGTCGGCAACCGCAGTGTGACGCAGGGTCACGTCCACGGCGGATGACCCGTCGCATGAGTTTCGCCATAATATGCGCCATTCAGACGGGCAGCCCCCGTTCACCGGACTCAAGGACTGGTCGCATGTGGTTCAAGAACCTGCAACTGTATCGCCTGCACGATAGCGCCCCGCTGGAAGAGGGTCGTCTCGCCGACGCCCTGCCGGAGCATGTCTTCCGCCCGGTCACCGGCGTCGAAGCCAAGCGTATCGGCTGGGTCGCACCGGGCGGCCGCAACAGCGACCTGCTGGTGCACGAGATTCAGGGCCATTTCCTGATCAGCGCCCTGCGCCAGGAGCGCGTACTGCCCTCCGCCGTGGTCAAGGAAGAACTCGAGGAGCGCGTGGCCGAGCGCGAGACCGCCGAAGGCCGTCCGCTGCGTCGCCGCGAGAAGCTGACCCTCAAGGAGCAGATCTACGAGGAGCTGCTGCCGCGCGCCTTCACGCGCTCCTCGCGCACCGACCTGTGGTGGGACAGCCGTCGCGGCCTGATCGCCGTCAACGCCTCGAATGCCAAGCGCGCAGAGGAAGTGCTGGACCTGCTGCGCCAGACACTGGGTACGCTCAAGGTCACGCCGCTGGCCGTCGCGCAGCCGCCTTCCCAGGTGATGACCACCTGGCTCAAGGATGTCAGCTCGCGCCCGGAAGACCTGATCGTCGGTGACCAGGTCGAACTCAAGGCGCCGGGCGGCGAGGATGGCGTGCTGCGTGCACGTCAGTTCGATCTCGACGGCGAGGAAATCCAGACGGCGCTGAATCTGGGCCGTGTGGTCAGCAAGCTGGCGCTGGAAGTCGATGGCCGCGTCGCGCTGGTGCTCGGTGAGGACATGGCGCTCAAGAGCCTCAAGTTCGCCGATGCCGTGGTCGATGAAGCCAACGCCCAGGATGACGGCGAAGACCCCATCCTGCGTCTGGAGACCGACTTCGCGCTGATGGCCCAGGTGCTGTCCGGCGTGATCGAGCAGATGACCGCCTGGCTGGGTGGTGAAGCCCAGCCCGCCAGCTGAGCCTTGGGCCCGCTGCCGACCCTCTCTTTTTTCAGAATGACAAACCCGGATGACGTGCGTCGATGACTGACACTGCAACACCCAAGCCTGCCACGACCAGCGAACAGGACCCGTTCGCCGATATTCGCCCCTACCACGACGACGAGGTAGCGGAGGTGCTGGTACGCCTGGAGCAGGACCGCGAGCTGCTCGACACCCTGACTCGCTTCCGCCTGCCGGGCCTGACCCAGCGTTTCCCGTGGCTGGCACGCCAGGTCGCGCGCCTGGCCATCAAGCGCGAGATGATTGGCGTCAAGGATGTTGCCAGTTTCCAGAGCCGCATCGCCGTCTACATGGCGCGCATGATCCACACCACCACCACCAGCTTCGAGACGGTGGGGCTGGAGCGCCTGTCCCCGGACACGCCGTATCTGTTCCTGTCCAACCATCGCGATATCTCGCTGGACCCGGCCTTCGTCAACTACGCCCTCTATCGTCACGGGCGTGACACGGTGCGCATCGCCATCGGTGACAACCTGCTGCAGAAACCCTTCGTCACCGACCTGATGCGCCTCAACAAGAGCTTCATCGTGCCGCGCTCCGCCAAGGGCAAGCGCGCGATGCTGGCCGCCTACCAGTCGCTGTCGGGCTATATCCGCCACTCGCTGACCCACGACCAGCACTCCATCTGGCTGGCCCAGCGTGAAGGGCGCGCCAAGGATGGCCGTGATGGCACCGAGAGTGCCATCATCAAGATGCTGACCATGGCGGCGCGCACCGCCGACAAGACGCGTCCGTTCAGCGAGGCGGTCAGCGAGCTCAACATCGTGCCGGTGTCGATCAGCTACGAGTTCGACCCCTGTGACCTGCAGAAAGCGCGTGAGCTGGCGGCCGTCGCCAATGAAGGCCGTTACGAGAAGGTGCAGTACGAGGACATCAAGTCCATCGCGGCGGGTATCAGCGGGCACAAGGGGCGCGTCAAGCTGGTGTTCGGCGAGCCGCTCAAGGGCGACTTCGAGACCCCGGAAGACGTGGTGAAGGAAGTCGACCGCCAAGTGCTGGCCTACTACACCCTCTACCCGAGCCATCAGCTGGCACTCGAGAAGCTGGCCGCCAGCCGCCCGCAGCTGCGTGAGGAGCCGCGCCTGGCCTCGGCGCTGGATGTCTCGGCCATCAGCGGTGCCGAGCGCGCCACCTTCGAGAACCGCCTCGCAGAGGTGCCCGCAGAGCTCAAGGACTGGTGGCTGGTGCAATACGCCAACCCGATCCTCAATCGCGAAGGGCTCTCCATCGATCTCGATGAAAAGCTCGATGCCGCCGAGGCGACGGACGGCGAGAAGGTCGCTCAGTAAGCCAGCACTGCGGAGCAAGACACTTGAGTCTTGTACCTGCCACGAAAAAGCCACCGTCAATCGACGGTGGCTTTTTCGTGGGCTGCTACTTGCGCCAGAAGCTGGGCGAGAACAGCACCAGCACGGTCAATATCTCGAGACGCCCCATCAGCATGCCGATGCACAGCAACCACTTGGCGCTGTCCGGCAGGCTCGAGAAGTTGCCCGCCGGGCCGATGATCTCACCCAGCCCCGGGCCGACGTTGGTGACGGCCGTGGCGGCGCCGGTCACCGCGGTGATCAGGTCCAGCCCGATGAACGACAGCGCCAGCGCCAGGCCACCGATGGTGATGAAGAAGAAGAACGAGAAGGCGATCACGGCGCGCACCACCTCATCGGGCAGCGCGCGACCGTTGTAGCGCTGCGAGAAGACGCCATTGGCATGGATCAACGAGCGCAGATGGTTGCCGAGCATGATCAGGCCGATCTGCAGGCGGAAGATCTTCATGCCGCCGCTGGTCGAGCCGCTGCAGCCTCCGACGAAGGTCAGATAGAAGAAGGCCACCACCGCAAAGGACCCCCAGGCACTGTAGTCGTCGCTGGCGTAGCCGGTGGTGGTCACCACCGAGATGACATTGAAGGTCACCTGGGTCAGCGCCGTGAAGATGGCCTCGCCATTGACGACGCGATACAGCGTCAGCAAGGCGATCACCCACCCCAGCAGACGCAGGAAGCCGCGCACCTGGGCATCACGCCACAGGACACCGGCCTGGTCCTGCCAGGCGCGGATGAACAGCACGAAGGGCAGCGCCCCCAGCAACATGAACGCCGACGCCATCCACAGCAGATAGGGCCGGTCGGAATAGACGCCCATCGAGCTGTCGTAATTGGAGAAACCGCCGGTGGCCAGCGACGTCATGCCATGCACCAGCGCATCCAGCCAGTGCATGCCACCGAGCCAGTAACAGACGATGGCCAGCAACGTCAGCCCGACATAGACCAGCCCGATGGCCTTGGCCACGCCACCGGCACGCGGCAGCACCTTGTCGGACCAGTCCGAGGATTCGGTCTGGAACAGGCGCATGCCGCCGACCTTCAGAAACGGCAGGATCGCGATCGCCATCACGATGATGCCGATACCACCGACCCACTGCATCAGGCCGCGCCACAGCTTGAGGCCATCCGAGAGCCCTTCGATGTCAGACAGCACGGTCGAGCCGGTGGTGGTGATCGCCGACACCGATTCGAACACGGCATCGGTCACGCCCAGGTGGGTCGCACCGAAGATCAACGGCAGGCTCGAGTAGGCCGACACCAGCACCCAGCTCAGCGTCGTCAGCACGAACATCGCACGCGGCTTGAGTTGCAGCTCCACCTTGCGCGAGACCGTCAGCATGATGACCGCCGAGCCGAGCGTGATGCCCAGCGAGATCAGAAAGGCGCTGGCATCCGCATCCGCTTCGCCGAGCAACACCAGCAAGGGCGCCAGCATCATCAAGGCCACCACGCATAGCAGCAGGCCGAGTACCCGGATGACCGGCAACCACTCCGAGAGCGAAAGAAGGCGCATCAGCGCCTGCGAGTGCGCTCGGGTCGCCTGCCCTGCGCGAGCACTTGCGCGCGCTCGTCTACGCAGCAGGTCCCGCGAGCCACCCTTCATGCCACCGGCCTGTTGATGACAGTCATCATTGTGCGTCCTCAGCGTTTTACCCCATGACGCCCCGGGCGCCAGTCTCAGTGCGACGATACCCTACACCCTCTTCTGCCGCTGTCCAGCGCCGCCACAGCGGTGACCCGCCGCAGGACATCACACCCCGACACCTCACGTCAGGCGCCTTGTGCCGCCCTGCAAGCTGCTATCCTGCCAACGACACGCGTAGCCACGCCGCCTGCTCAGTGCCAACACGCCTGAGTCCGGTTGGGCTGCCCAACCCCTGTGCGGTACACTGAGGCCCCAATATGGCAACGATGCGTTCACGGACAAGAACCTCATGCGTCTGACTGATTGGCGAGCCTGGCAGGCGAGTGCGTCCCGCACCGCCCACGACAGCCGCGTAGATATCACCCCCTCCCCGCGTGCCGAGCAAGTCCCGGCCATGCAGCGTCGTCGACTCAGCCCGGTCGGCCAGGCCTGCTGCAAGCTGCTGTTCGCGCTCGACCCTGACGCCGACCTGCCTATCATCCATGCCTCGCGCCATGGCGATACCGGCAAGATTCTCGCCCTGCTGGACGCCGCCACCCAGTCCGACGAAGCCCTGTCACCGGCGCGCTTCTCGCTCTCGGTGCACAACGCCGTGCTGGGCATGTACTCGATCACCGGCAAGTCCCATCAGCCGCTGGAAGCCCTCGCCGCCTGTGGCAACGAATTCGAGGCGCTGATGAGCGAGGCGCTCGGCTATCTGAGCGAGCGCGGGGACGTCATCGTGCTGTTCTCCGATATCGCCGCGCCGGAGGCCTTCCTGCTCCACGGTGACTACCCGGCCTGCGCCAGCGCCGTCGCCCTGCGCCTGAGCCGCAGCAGTGACGATGACAGCGCATGGACACTGAGCGCTACGCCTGGCGAATCGTTGACGGACAGCGCCCCGACGCCGCTTGAGGTCATCGCCTGGCTCGAGCAGGCCGGGGCTGAGACGCTCCCCTGTCGTCGCCATCACTGGCAGCTGAGCCGCGCTCACGCCGCCTCACCGACGCCGCCAGCAGACTGATGCCACGCATGCTGTCGTCTCCCCTCGGGCGCCTGTGGCGTGGCATCGCTACGGCCATCAGCTTCCTGACCTTCGGGCTGGGCGGCTTGCTGGTGGGGGGAATGTGGCCCCTGCTGACACTGGTGGTACGCCGCCCCGACAAGCGACAGAAGCTCGCGCGCAGCATCATCCATCACTGCATGCGCGGCTTCGTGGGCCTGATGCGCGGCCTGGGCGTGCTCGACTATCGCCTGCACGACTGCGAGCGTCTGCAACGTCCCGGCCTGCTGGTGCTGGCCAATCACCCGACGCTGATCGACGTGGTCTTCCTGCTCGCGCTGATTCCCCACGCCGACTGCGTGGTCAAGGGACGGCTGGCACGCAACCCCTTCACCCGTGGCCCCATCCGCGCCGCTGGCTACATCACCAATGAAGAGCCGCAGGGCGTGCTCGAGGCCGCCGGCGCGAGCCTGGCGCGCGGCAATGCCTTGATCCTGTTTCCGGAAGGCACGCGCAGCGTGCCCGGGCGCGCGCTGAAATTCCGCCGCGGCGCCGCCAACATCGCGCTGCGCACGCCAAGCGAGATCACCCCCGTGCTGATCGACTGCCAGCCCAGCACCCTGACCAAGGGCGAGCCCTGGTATCACATCCCGGCCCGACGGGTGATGCTCAATATCAAGGTGCTGCCGGACATGACGGCGCATGTCGCACCGCCACCGGCAGCAGAGGATGAGGTGCCGCTGTCACGCGATGCCCGCCAGTTGACGCGCCGCCTGGCCAGCGACTTTGCCGCTGAGCTGGCCGCCTTTCAGCGACGGATTCGCGAGTCATGACAACGCGCTGATCCGCACTGCCCCTGATCTCGATGTTGATCAGATAGCGAGAAAAAGTGATTAAGATATTCGGCCTTCCCGCCGTTAATAAAGCCTGCTGCCATTCATACCGGCCATTATCGGTACGCCGACACGAGGAATACTCATGAGCGATAGCGCCAAGCTGGAACTGGAACTCAAGCAACTGATCATCGACACCCTGGAGCTTGAGGACATCACGCCGGACGACATCGTCGCCGATGAACCGCTGTTCGTGGACGGCCTGGGGCTGGATTCGATTGACGCCCTGGAGCTCGGTCTCGCGCTGCAGAAGCAGTACGGCATCACGCTGGACGCCGAAGCCGAGGACACCCGCGCGCATTTCGCCAGCCTCAATGCCCTGCGTGAACTCGTGGAGGCCCGTCGTGAGCGCTGAGCAACAGACCGCGTCCCGCGAAGAGATCTATGCCCATGTGCGCAGCACCCTGATCGAGCTGTTCGAGATCGATGCCGCTGACATCCACCCCGAGGCGCTGCTCTATGAAGACCTCGACATCGACAGCATCGATGCGGTGGACCTGGTGGTCGAACTCAAGAAGTTCACCGGCCGACGCATCGAAGCCAATGACTTCAAGAGCGTACGCAGCCTCGATGACGTCGTGACCGCCGTCGAGCAGCTGATGCAGCGCCAGGCATGACGTCATTGTCCTCTGGTCGAGGGCGGCGTCCGTCACTGCCAAGGCTGCTGCTCGGCGGGCTGGGCGTCGTGGCCGCCATATGCTGGCCACTGCTGGTCTATGCCCTGCTCTCGCGGCTGACGGCAGACCCGGTGGGCGACGCGACCAGCGGACATGTCTCGCCCTGGGTGTGGGCACTGATCGCGCTGGGCGCCTTGCTGATCCAGCGTCTGCCCTTGCCGTTGATCCTGCGCCTGACGCTGGCCGCGCTGCTGATCGCCATCAGCCTGCTCAGCGAGGCGGAACTGGGGCTGCGCGCCTATCCGGTGCTGGTCAATCTGGCCATGCTCAGCGTGTTCGCCACCAGTCTGTGGCGCGGCATGCCGGTGATCGAGCGCCTGGCGCGTCTGCAGGAGCCTGATCTGCCCGCCGCCGGCGTGCGTTATACCCGCAAGGTCACCCGAGTGTGGTGCGGCTTCTTCGTCTTCAATGCCAGTGTTGCCGCGACCACGGCGCTGTATGCCGACCTCGCGACCTGGACGCTCTACAACGGCCTGGTGAGCTACGTGCTGATGGGGCTGCTGTTCTGCGGCGAATGGCTGGTACGCCGTCGCCTGCGCCGCGCCGATGGCTGAACCTGGTTATCGATGAGCTTGGCTATCGATGAGCTCGGCTATCGATAGCTGAATCCATGTATGGATACGCCCGGCGTGGATACGCCCCCAGATGAATTCGACTTTCTGAAGAGTTGCCTGCCTCACATGTCTGATGCCCGCCAGCCTGCCAGCCGCGCCACCGCACGCTCCACTGAGCAAGACGCCGCCCAGCGCGCCACCTCCCTCATCCATCAGGGTTGGCGCCAGCTCGCCCGACTCGCGCCCGCGGCGCCGGCCTGCTGGCTGGCCAGTCCCGGTCAGCCGCTGCGCCCGCTGAGTCGTGCCGAGCTGATGGCACGCGTCGATGCCTGGCATCAGTGGCTGGACAACCTGCCCGCTGCGCATGCTGGCCGCCGACCCGCCGCCCGTTGGGTGCTGTTCCAGCCCACCACACTGGGCGCCTGCGTGCAGCTGCTGGCGCTGTGGGAGCGCGGCATGCTCGCCGTGCTGCCCGGCGATGACCGCCCGGAAACCCTGGCCCGCCTGGCCGAGAGCAGTGATGGCAAACTGCCCGAGACCAGCGCCGCTGGCTGGCCGCCGGAGCAATCCGGAGCTCTCAGCTCTACCGGCACTCTCAGCTCTACCGACTCTGTCGGCTCTACCGCAGCACCGAATACACCGTTCGAGATCACGCCGGACGGCGGGCGTCTCGCGCTGGAGCTCTGCACCTCCGGCTCCACCGGCGAGCCGCTGCGCATCGCCAAGCGCTTCGATCAGCTCGAGGCCGAACTGGCCGTGCATCGCGCGCTGTGGCCGCTGGCGACGGACGCTTCAGGCACTGACTCAGCGTCTGAGCCAAGCACAGGCGCCGTCAGCCTCAGCCAGGTCAGTCACCAGCACATCTACGGTCTGCTGGTGTCGCTGCTGCGCCCGCTCAGCGAAGGGGTGCCGTTTCTCAGCGAAGCCTGTCATTACCCGGAGCAGCTGGCCGCCGCCATCGCGCAGCTGTCCGGCCTCGGGCATCGCTGCCAGCTAGTCAGCTCGCCGGCCCAGCTGGCGCGCCTGCCCCAGGCCAGTGACGGGAGCCGCGTGGCGGGCCAGGCTCAGGCTCAGGTGTTGCGGGTCTTCTCTTCAGGTGCCCCGCTGCCGGCCGAGGCCGCCCGCCACGCAGAGAACTGCCTGCAGGCGCCGGTGATCGAGATCTACGGCAGCACCGAAACGGGCGGCATCGCGCATCGCCGCCAGCACGAGACGTCCGACTGGACACCGCTGCCGGAGGTCGAGATCCGCTTCTCGCCCGCCTTCGCGGTGCGCTCGCCGTTTCTGGAGCAGCCGGACCAGTGGTGGCAGCAGGCCGACAACGCCGCGCCAGTGGCGGCTGAAACGTCGTCGCAAGGCGAGCAGCAGGCGGCGCCACGCTTCCAGCTGCTGGGGCGCAGTGATCGGCTGGTCAAGCTGGCCGGCAAGCGGGTCTCGTTGAGCGCGGTGGAGCGCTGCCTCAGCGCGCAAGCGGAGGTGCTGGAAGTACGTTGCCTGCCGATGCCCACCCGCGATCATCGTCTGGGCGCGGTGGTGGTGATGGACGAGAGCGCGCTGCCGCAGGACCACGCCAGCCGCCGTGATCTGATTGCCCGTCTGCGCCGTGCGCTGATGCCGGGTTTCGAGCGCATCGCCCTGCCGCGCTACTGGCGATTCGTCACGCGCCTGCCGCTGAATGCCCAGGGCAAGTTCACGGCGGATTCCGTCGCGCGGCTGTTTGCCGATCTCGACGATCATCGTCTGCCACGCTGGCTGGGCGAAACCTCCAGCGGTCCGCAGCAGCTGACGCTGGAAGCCGAGGTGCCCGACAGCCTGTGCTACCTCGAGGGGCATTTCGCTGACCAGCCACTGGTGCCCGGCGTGGTGATGCTCAAATGGGCTCGCGATCTCGGTCGCCGCCTGCGCCTGGCGGGTGTCGGCGTGCAGGAAAGCCGTTTTCAGCGTCTGGAGCGCATCAAGTTCTCCAACCTGTTGCTGCCGGGCATGCGCTTTACGCTGGCCGCGACACTGGTCGCCGACAGTCACGGCCTGCGCGTCGACTTTCGCCTGGAATCCCGCGCGGGCCTGCACGCCAGTGGCCGCTTGCGCTACGGTGCTGAAACCGATAGCGCGGCTGATAGCTCGCCCCTCAGCCCACCACTCAGTTCGCCCCAGACGACACCCACACCGGAGGCGTCATGAGCCAGCCCCAGGCGCCGATGACCGGCCACACACCCTCTCCCCCCGTCAGCGAGTCGCCACTGCGCGCCTGCGTGGTGATTCCGGTCTACGACCACCCCGCCACCATCGCCGGCGTGTGCGCGGGTCTGGCACCGCTCGGGCTGCCCATCGTGCTGGTGGATGATGGCTGCAGCGCGCCCTGCGCCGAGGTGCTGGATCAGCTGGCGGCCGAGGGTCATCACCTGGTGCGCCGTGAGCAGAATGGCGGCAAGGGCGCTGCCGTGCGCAGCGGCCTGCAGGCTGCCGAGCAGCTCGGCTTCACCCATGCCCTGCAGGTGGATGCCGATGGGCAGCACGACGTCAGTGATCTGCCCGCCTTCCTCAACGGCATGCAGGAAAATCCCGACTGCCTGCAGATCGGCTATCCGCAATACGACGCCAGCGTGCCGCGCATCCGCTTCTATGGCCGCTACGCCTCGCACATCTGGGTGTGGATCAACACCCTGTCGCTGGCCATCCGCGACACCATGTGCGGCGTGCGCCTCTATCCGCTGGCCGCCACCAACCGGCTGCTGGCGCATCATGACTGTGGCGATCGCATGTCCTTCGACACCGAGGTGCTGGTGCGCTGGTACTGGGCCGATGGCGAGGTCGCCAACCTGCCGGTGCATGTCAGCTATCCCACCGGAGGCGTCAGCCACTTCCGCCCCGGTCACGACAACCTGTTGATCAGCGCCATGCACACGCGGCTGTTCCTCGGCATGCTGCTGCGCTCACCGAAACTTGCCTGGCGCACGCTGTCGGGACGCAATGGCAGGACATCATCCACTCATGTCAGTCGCCCCTCGCAGCCTGACGATGCGAAGGGGAAACACGAATGACCCATTGGGCACGCCTGTCGGAAACCGGCTCCACCACTGGCATGCGCCTGATGGTGACGATTCGTCGTCGCCTAGGTGCCTGGCCGTTTCGTATCGCGCTGTTTCCGGTGCTGGTGTGGTACTTCCTGCTGCGCGGGGTGGCGCGGCGTGCCTCCTTCGACTTCCTCAAGCGCCTCGAGCCAGAGCTTGGCGGCGTGCGCCTATGGACGAGAAGCTTCGCCCACTTCATGCAGTTCGGTGAGGCGATCATGGACAAGGTCTCGGCCTGGAGCGGCGAGATTCCGCTGACCTCGCTGACCGGCACCGGCCCGGAAGACCTGCGCGACGCCGCGCTGCGTGGCGAGGGCGGCATCATCCTCGTCGCTCACCACGGCAATCTGGATGTGATCAATGCCATCGGCGAGCGCCACGACATCGATCTGTGCGCGCTGGTGCACACGCGCCACGCCGAGAAGTTCAATCAGCTGCTGGAGCAGGCCACCGGGCGCAAGCCGCCGCAGATGATCGAGGTCAGCGAGATCACGCCTGCCACCGCCATGGCGCTGGGCGATCGGGTCAATCGCGGCGGCTTCGTGGTCATCGCCGCCGACCGCGTGCCGATTCCGCCCACCGCCGACGATGCCAAGGCAGACACCCCTCCAGCAGAAGGCAGCAGACTCGCGTCGCCGGCCAGTGCCGCGGCCTCACCGCGCGTGCTGCACTGTGACTTCATCGATCAGCCCGCGCCCTTCCCGCAGGGGCCCTTCATGCTGGCCGCGCTGCTGCGCTGTCACGTCTATACCCTGAGCTGCATTCGCGAACAGGGCGGCGCCCATCCGCGTTTCCGGGTCGACTTCGCGCCCTTTGATGACAGCCGCGCCGTCAAGCGCAGCGGTCGCGAGGCGTGGATCCAGCAGGCCATGCAGCGTCACGCCCGTCATCTGGAAGCGCGCGTGAAGCGCCATCCGCTGCAGTGGTTCAACTTCTTCGACTTCTGGCATCAGGCGCCTGACAGCACGTCGAATCCAGACAGCGCGTCGGCTCCGAAACAGGACGCCTGAGCCGCGCCGGGCCTGCGGCAACGCTGCTTCGCGCCCGGCTCTGCGGCCTTCACCTTGTTCGCTCTTCACGTTCAGCGCATTTTCACGCTTCTCTCTTCGCCAGGTACCTCGTCATGTCACAGCCCGCCACCTCTTCCTCCGCCCTGATTCTCGACGGCAGTGATATCACCCTCGAGCAGTTGATCGATGTCGCCGAAGGCCGCCGTGAGGTGCGCCTGACTTCGGATGCCGCCTTCCGCGCCCGTATCGAGGCCGGCCCGGCCCTGCTGGAACGCCTGCTGGAGGAAGAAGGCGTGGTCTACGGCGTCACCACCGGTTACGGCGATTCCGTGACGCGTGCCGTGCAGGGGGCAGAGGACCTCGAAGCCCTGCCGCGCCATCTCTATACCTTCCACGGCTGTGGCATGGGCGCGGACCTGGATGTGGTCAGCAGTCGCGCGGTGGTGATGGTGCGCCTCGTCTCGCTGTGCCGTGGTGTCTCCGGGGTCAGCATGGCGCTGCTGGAGCGCCTCGTATGGCTGCTCAATCACGACATCCTGCCGCGCATTCCCGAAGAAGGCTCGGTGGGAGCCAGCGGCGATCTCACCCCGCTTTCCTATGTCGCCGCCGTGCTGTGTGGCGAGCGTGAGGTCTGGGTGCGCCCCGGCGCAGGCCAGCCCCACGCGCTGCGCCCGACGGCCGAGGTCTTCGCGGCACACGGCCTGACGCCCTATGTGCTGCGCCCCAAGGAAGGCCTGGCGCTGATGAACGGCACCGCCGTGATGACGGCTCTCGCCGCGCTGGCCTATGGCCGCACCTGCTACCTCAGCCGCCTGAGCGCGCGCATCACCGCCCTCAGCGTGCAGGCGCTGGAAGGCAACCCCTACCACTTCGATGCCGACCTGTTCGCCGCCAAGCCGCACCCCGGTCAAGCCCGCGTGGCCCAGTGGCTGCGCGATGATCTGGCCCACCCGGCGGCACCGGAAGTCGACGCCACGCCGATCAACTCGCCGCGTCTGCAGGACCGCTACTCGACGCGCTGCGCGCCCCACGTCATCGGCGTGGTCGAGGACAGCCTCAGCTGGTGGCGCAGCTTCCTGGAGACCGAGCTCAACAGCGCCAACGACAACCCGCTGATCGATGTCGAGGCCGGCAAGATTCTCCACGGCGGCCACTTCTATGGCGGCCATGTGGCGATGGTGATGGACAGCCTCAAGACGGCGGTCGCCAACCTGGCTGACCTGCTCGACCGCCAGCTGGCACTGCTGGTCGACAGCCGCTACAACCGTGGCCTGCCCAGCAATCTCAGCGGTGCCACGCCCGAACGCGCGCCGCTCAATCATGGCTACAAGGCGGTACAGATCGGCGCCTCGGCCTGGACGGCGGAAGCCCTCAAGCTGACCATGCCCGCCAGCGTCTTCTCGCGCTCCACCGAGTGCCACAATCAGGACAAGGTCAGCATGGGCACCATCGCCGCGCGGGATGCGCTGCGCGTGCTGACACTGGTGGAACAGGTCGCCGCCGCCACCCTGCACGCCGCCGTGCAGGGCAGCGAGCAACGCGCCGACATCACGGGTCAAGCCGCCACGCCGCCCAGACTGGCCGCCTTCACCCGTGAACTGCGTGAAGACATCGCGCCCCTCGAGGAAGATCGCGGTCTGGAAGCCGACCTGCGCCTGCTGTGCGCGCGCATCCGTGAGCGCCATTGGGCCCTGAGCGCCGGCGAGGCCAACGCATGAACGAGAGACAAGCCATGAATCAGCCAGCCGAAACACCGATGCCGACCGCCACGGTAGAGATGGAAGTGCCCTTCCACGACGTCGACATGATGGAAGTCGCCTGGCACGGCCATTACGTGCGCTATCTCGAGATCGCCCGCTGCAAGCTGCTCGACATGCTCGACTACAACTACCCGCAGATGCGCGATTCCGGCTACGCCTGGCCGGTGATCGACCTGCGCCTGCGCTATGCCGGCCCGGCGCGCTTCGGTCAGCGCATCGCCGTCACCGCGCGGCTGCGTGAGTGGGAGAACCGCCTCAAGCTCGACTACGTGATCCGCGATGTCGAGAGCGGCAAGCGCCTGACCCGCGGCTACAGCGTGCAGGTCGCCGTCGGGTTGGAAGATGGCGAGATGCTGCTGGCCTCGCCCGCCGCGCTCAGCGAGCGGCTGGCCGCCTGGCAGGCCAGTCAGTCGCAAGTCAGCCAGTCACGCTCCAGCGACGAGGATGCGCCTGCCACCCCGAACCCGACACAAGGAACACCGTGATGACTTCGCGCCTTGCCATTGCCGCCACTGCCCTGCTGCTGACTGCCGGTGCCCCCTGGGCCAGCGCATCCGAGAACAGTGCCTCAAAGACCAGCACCGCCGAATTCGACGCCCGCGCCCTGACGCAACAGCTGGCGCGCACCGCCCCGGTCTGCGGTGACTTCCAGCAGACGCGCTGGCTCGAGGATGTCGGTGCAGAGCTCGAGAGCCGGGGTCACTTCCGTCTGATCGGCGACCCGAACGCACCCGAAGGCCTGGTGTGGGAAACCACTTCGCCGATTGAAGACCGTCTCGAGATGCGCCCCGATGCCGGCCAAGGCCCGAATGGCGAGCCGCTGCCGGCCGACCAGCAGGCGATGGCGGAGCTGCTGATCAGCTTCTTCCACGGCGACTGGCAGGCGCTGGAGGAGCACTTCTCCCTGACGTTGACGGGTACGCCGGATGATTGGCAGGCCAGCCTGACGCCCAACGATGCCCGGCTGGCCGAGGCCATCGAGCGCCTCGAGATCGACGGTGGCAGCTGGCTGGAACACGTGAATCTCGACAGCGGCGACGGTGACCGCCTTGAGCTGGCGCTCACCGCCGGCGGTCACTGCGAGCGATGACATCGCCCAGCCATGAGCCGCGCCAGGGGCTGGATCGCGCCATCTGGCGCTGGCTGTGGGCCGCCGCCCTGCTGCTGTGCGCGCTGCTGCTGGCCGCGAAGATCGTCCCGCAGAGCCCCTGGCGTGGGGCGATCGACACCCGCATCACCGCCATGCTGCCAGAGCAGGAGCGCAGCCCGCTGGCAGCGCGCGCCGAATCGCTGGATGACACCGCCAACCGGCTGGTGATTCTGGTCGGCAGTCGCGATGCCAGCGCCGCCGCACGCAAGCAGCGTGACGCCGCCGCCCAGGCGCTGCGTCAGGCGCTCGCGCCCATCGCGACGCTGGATGACGGCAAGAGCCTCGAAAGCCTGCGCCTGCCGGCAGAGGTCCAGCCGGCCCTGATCGCCCCGTCGCTTGCAGGCCTGAGTGACGATGACTGGCAGGCACGCGCCCTCAGGCAACTGTTCCAGCCCGGCGGCCAGCGCGACCTGATCCGCGATCCCTTCGGTCTCGCCGGCGCCTGGCAGAGCTGGCTGACGCCCGCCAACCTGTCGCTGTCCGGCGGCCAGCTCTTGCTGCGCGCGCCGGCTTCCGCTGGCTCAGCCAGTAACGAACAGGACAGTGATGAGCAGAACAGCGAAGAAGGCGGTAGCGGCTATCGGCTGATCAGCGCCACCCTGACGGGCAGCGCCTACGCGATGAGTGACCAGCAGGCGCTGGAGCAGGCCGTGAATGGCGTGAAGGCCGACTATCCCGACGTCCAGCTGCTGCGCTCCGGACTGGTCTTCCATGCCAGCAACGGCGCGCAACAGGCCAAGCAGGAGATGTCGACCATCGGGCTCGGCTCGCTGATCGGCGTGCTGCTGTTGCTATGGGCGGTGTTCCGCACCCCGCGTCGGCTGCCATTGCTGCTGGTGCCGGTGGCCACGGGTGTGCTGTTCGCGCTGCCGCTGACCTGGTGGGCCTTCGGCAGCCTGCATGTGCTGACGCTGGCCTTCGGCGCCAGCCTGATCGGCATCTCCATCGATTATGTGCTGCATCTGGAGTGCATGCGCCGTCTGGCGACGCATGGCCGTGGCGGGCTCGCCGCGCTGTGGCCGGGCCTGACGCTGGGACTGTGCTCCAGCCTCGCCGCCTATCTGGCCATCACCCTGACGCCGATGCCCGGCCTGCGCCAGATGGGCATGTTCGCGGCGCTCGGCTTGATCGGTGCCTGGCTGAGCGTGCGCCTGTGGCTACCGCAACTGCCACTGCCGGCACAGGCCACCCGCGAGGACTCCCCCGCCGCCCGCGCCGCAGGATGTCTGGCGCGCGCCATTCCCGGCAAGCGCAGCTGGCAGGCACTGGGTCTGCTGCTGATGGCTGCGCTTGCCAGCCTCTACGGACTGCGCAGCGATGACCGCCTCACGCAGCTCAACCCCTCGCCTGCGTCTCTGATCAACGAGCAACGCGAGGTCCAGCGCCTGCTTGCCGAACCGGATGGCCTGCGCTACCTGATCGTGCAGGCCGAGACTGACGCCGCCCTGCTCACGCGCCTGCATGCGCTGGAAGACACCTTCCAGCAGCTGAATGCACGCCAGCAGCTGGGCCACTGGGCGAGCCTCGCTCAGCAACTGCCGACGCTTGAACAGCAGCAGGCCAATCTCGGCGCCATGCGTGAGCGCACCCGCACCCTGCTGCCCCAGGTGCTGAGCACCGCAGGCCTGTCACCCGAGCTAGTCACGCGTGCCGAGCAGGCCATCGCAGACGCCCACCCGCTGCGCCCGGCGGACTGGGTCGCGCTGCCCGCCGGTGAGATGGGCCAGCGACTGTGGCTCGATTCGCGCCGCGCCGCCATCGGCATCGTGCGCTTCGGCGATGTCACGGCTGAGGGCAGCGCAGCGCTTGCGCGCCTCGCCGCGGATGACGACAGACTCGAGTATGTCGATCAGGTCGCCAGGCTCTCGACGACGCTGGGCAGGATTAGCAGCGAGATGGCCTGGCTGGTCGGCGGCGCGGTGGTCTTGATCAGCCTGCTGCTGGCGCTGCGCTATCGCCGCAGCACCTGGCGAGCCCTGCTGCCGCCGCTGGGCGGACTGGTGCTGACGCTGGCGGCCCTGACGCTGGCAGGCGTCGGCCTCAACCTCTTCCACCTGCTGGGCCTGTTGCTGGTACTGGGGATTGGCCTCGATGCAGGCATCTTCTGTGCCGAGCATCCCGCGCGCAGCGCAGAAAAAAGCAGTGCTGGCATCTTCTGTGCCGAGCATCCTGCGCGCCGCTCTTTATCAGCTCCAGCGTCAGATGCAGCACAGACCAGCACCAGCCGTGCATCGCAGGCCAGCCTGCTGGCGATTTCGCTGTCGTGCGCCTCCAGCCTGCTAGCCTTTGGGTTGTTGAGCTTCAGTCAGACACCGGCGCTGGCGGCACTGGGGCTGGCCTGCCTGCTGGGGCTGAGCGCCACCTGGTGTCTGGTGCCCTTCGCGCGCAGTTGAGGCGGGTCTGAAGCGAAAGACAAGCAAGCCGCAGGGAACGCAGCGCAGCATGTACACATAACGACAACGACAGGGGACGATGCCATGGAATCGGCAGATCGCAGCAACAACCCACCACGCAAGGAAGTCATCATCATCGGCGCCGGACCCGCCGGCGCGGCGGCGGCGGCGTGGCTGGCACGCGCGGGCCATGCGGTGCGCGTACTGGAGCGCAGCCACTTCCCTCGCTTCTCCATCGGCGAGAGCCTGCTGCCACGTTGCATGCAGCATCTGGAGGCCTGCGGCTTGATGGAGGCCGCCGCCGCCGGTGGCTATCAGCGCAAGACCGGTGCGGCCTTCACCCGCCGCGGCGAGCATCGCGTGATCGACTTCCGCGACAAGTTCAGCGACGGCCCCGGCACCACCTGGCAGGTAGAGCGCGCCGACTTTGATCAGCGCTTGATCGAGGGCGCGCGGGCGGCGGGCGCCGAGGTCGAATTCGGTGTCACGGTCACGGGCTTCACTCCGGCTCGCGCCGCGCAGAGCGACGCCACCGGCCATGCGCAGGGGCCACGCCTCACGCTGGCGGATGGCCGCGAGCTTGAGGCCGCCTTCGTGCTGGATGCCAGCGGCTATGGCCGCGTGCTGGCGCGCCTCGAATCGCTTGAGCGTGACCCGCGCCTGGAGCCGCGCATGGCGCTGTTCGGCCATGTCCACGATGGCATCGCCGACCTCGCGCCGCCCGCCGAGGGCTATCGCCGCGACAATATCCTGATCGCCTCGCATCCTACGCATCCCGATGTCTGGTACTGGCTGATTCCCTTCGCCAATGGCCGCGCCTCGCTGGGCGTGGTCGGCCCGCGCGAGCTGATCGAGCCTGCCGCCGAGGACGATGCGCAGACACGCCTGTGGCAGTGGGTGATGGAAGAACCGCGCCTGGCGGAGCTGCTGCGTGATGCTCGACCGGCCAACGCCGTGCAGTCGCTGGGCGGTTACAGCGCCGATGTCAGTCGCCTGCATGGCCCGGGCTATGCGCTGCTCGGCAATGCCGGAGAATTTCTGGACCCGGTGTTCTCCTCCGGCGTGACCATCGCGCTGGAATCGGCGCTGCGTGCCGCGCCGCTGGTCGGGCGTGAGCTTACCGCGACCCGCGATGAGCAGCGCCCCGACTGGGCCAGCGAATATGAGCAGCCGCTGCGCCGTGGCATCGAGGTCTTCCGCGAATTCGTCACCGCCTGGTACGACAGCCGCCTGACCGACATCATCTATCATCCCGAGCCGCATGCGCGGATTCGCCAGATGATCAGCGCGGTGCTCGCCGGTTACGCCTGGGACACGACCAACCCCTTCGTCAGTGCCAGTCGCCGCCGCCTGACGGCCCTTGCCAGACTGACCGCGCCCGAGCAGACACTCGCGCCAGACGCGGTGCCGGAAAGCGATTCGCTCGCTGACCTCAGCGCCTTCGGCCGCGCAGCAAGCGTCGGCGAGAACAGGTAAAGTAGCGTCATGAAAAACATGTCTTTCGCCTCTCACGCTGTTTCTACTGGGCTGCACACAGTCGGGCTGCGCTCAGCAGGGCTGCGCTCTACTGGGCTGCACACAGTCGGGCTGCGTTCAGCAGGGCTGCGCAGCCGCCTCGGGCTGGCCAGCCTTGCCGTGGCCGCCACGCTGCTGTTGAGCGGCTGCAGCCTGCTCGCCCCACAGCCGCTGGAGGCTGCCAGCCCGATGCCGGCGCTGGCGAGTCTCGAGCAGACCAGTACCCAACGTCTGATTCTGCGTGTGGCGCGTATAGAGAGTGATGACAACGCAAAACGGACTGTCGCTGTGGATGCCGAGGCTGGCGAGGGTGCGCAGGAGCAGAATCTGCCGCCTCTCATCGGCGTACTGCGTCAATCGCCCGAGGCCATGCGGCTGGTCATGCTCAGCGTGCAGGGCCAACGCCTGCTGACGCTGGTGCATGATGCCGACGGCAGCCGTTTCGAGAAGGCACGCCCCGAGGTACTCGAGAAGCTGCCCTTCAGCGCCGACTGGCTGGCGCGACGTATCGCCTGGGTGCACTGGCCGCAGGCCGCGATCGATGACGCCTTTGCGAACACAGGCTGGCAGCTGGTACAACGCGGCGACTGGCAACAAAGTCGCCAGCCCGCGCAGCGCATCATCACGCAAGATGGTGTGACCATCGCCGAGCTGACCCGCGATGCCAGTGGCAGCGTGACCCTGCGCGACCCGGCGGCCGACATGCAGCTGACGCTGGAACCGCTGGCAGCGCCCAGCACACAGAACGCCCCTGACGACTCACCGGAAGCTCCCGCGCATGACTGAATCTGTTGCAACCGTGGCCACCGCTACCCCCAAGGGCCGCGACACTGGCAACGCCTGCCGCCTGTCTCGCCCCGGCATCGTCTGCCCGCTGGGCGCAGACCACGGCCTGATCAGCAGTGCGCTGTTCAGCGCCAGCCGTGGCCTGCGTGTCAGTGATGACTTCAGCCCCGGCACGCCGCTGTCGCTGGGGCGCGTCACCGCGCGGCTGGTGGATGACAGCGACTGGCCGGCCCCGCTGCGCTCACGCAACAACCGCCTGCTGGCCACCGCGCTTGAGCAGTTGGCACCGGAACTTGAAGCCCTCAAGCGTCAGGGCATCGCGCCGGAGCGCATTGGCGTGGTGCTCGGTACCAGCACCTCCGGCATCGGCGAGACGGAAGCCGCGATGGACGCCCAGCGCGCCGCCGTCGCCCAGGGCACGCCGAGCGCCGACAGCTGGCCGCAAAGCTTTGAATATCGTCGTCAGGAACTGGGCGCACCCGCCGAGTGTGTCGCCTGGCTGAGCGGCGCGCGTGGGCCGATCTACACCCTGTCCACCGCCTGCACCTCCAGCGCCAAGGCCTTGGCCAGTGCACGTCGTCTGCTGGCCTCCGGCCAGTGCGATGCGGTGATCGCCGGCGGTGCCGACAGCCTGTGCCACATGACGGTGAAGGGCTTCATGAGTCTGGAGGCCGTCAGCCGCAAGCAGAGCCAGCCGCTGGGAGCCGAGCGCGATGGCATCAATCTGGGCGAGGCCGCAGTACTGTTCGTGGTCACGCCGGAGCGCGGCGGCGTACAGCTGACCGGCGTCGGCGAATCCAGCGATGCCCACCATATTTCCGCGCCCTGCCCCGATGGCAGCGGCGCCGAGGCCGCCATGCGCGGCGCGCTCGCCAGTGCCGGCCGCGCCCCCGGTGAGATCGACTACATCAACCTGCACGGCACCGCCACGCCGCTGAATGACGCGATGGAAAGCCTCGCCATCAGCCGCCTGTTCGGTGCAGATGCCGACTCTGACACCGGTTCTGATATCGATCACGCCCGTCTGCCCGCCGTCAGCTCGACCAAGGCCCTTACCGGCCATACGCTGGGCGCCTGCGGGGCGCTGGAAGCCGCCTTCTGCTGGCTGGCGCTGGAACATGGCCGCCTGCCGCCGCATGCCACGCCGCGTGAGGCGCTGGACCCGACGCTGCCTGCGCTCAACATCGTCTATCGTGACCGCCCCGAGACCCCGCCGCTGCGGGTGATGAGCAATGCCTTCGCCTTCGGCGGCAACAATATCTCGCTGGTGCTGGAGCGCCACACCACCGACCCGGAGTCCTCTGCATGCTGACCCCGAGCACCGACTCAGTTTCCCTTGCTGGCGCTGAGGTGCAGCCCCGTGAGGCGCGCTATCCCGCCATGCCCTGCGCCATCGGCCCCTATGTGCCCCATGATGCCGGCATGTGCCTGCTGGATAGCGTGCTGCGCTGTGACGAGCATTCGCTGAGCGCCGACATCACCCCGACGCCAGACAATCTGTTCGCCGAGCCGGACGACGACGGCCAGGCCGTGATTCCCGCCTGGGTCGGGCTTGAGTGGATGGCGCAGGCCATCGCCGCCTGGTCGGGCCTGCAGGCTGCGCGCAGCGGCCAGCCGCCGCGAGTCGGCTTTCTGCTCGGGAGTCGCCGCTATGAGAGCGAAGTCGCCGCCTTTTCCTGCGACTGTCGCTGGCTGATTCATGTTCAGCTCGACTATCGCGCCGACAACGGGCTGGGCGCCTTCGAGGCCACCATCAGCGACGAGCACGGCGCCACTGTCGCGCGTGCCGGCGTCAATGTCTTCGAGCCGGCGCCCGAGCCGCTGCCCTCCGCGGCGTCTACGCAAGAGACCGCACAAGAATCCTCACCCGGACAGCAGGATGCTGCCGGTGCCTCATCGCAAGGTAATGTCTGATGTCTGTCACACCCCTCGCTACTGAAACTGCCACCGCTGCCCCTGAAGCACGCGAGTGGATTCTGGTCACCGGCTCCAGCCGTGGTATCGGCCGCGCCATCGCGCTGCGTCTGGCCCGCGAAGGCTACAACCTGGTGCTGCATTGTCGCTCGCGCCGTGACGCCGCCGAGGAGGTCGCGCGTGAGATCAGCGCCCTGGGCGGCGAATCGCGCATCCTCAGCTTCGATGTCGCCGACCGTGACGCCGCACGCAGCGCGCTGGAAGCCGATATCGAGGCCCACGGCTGCTGCTACGGGGTGGTCTGCAATGCCGGTATCCATGCCGACAACGCCTTCCCGGCGCTCACCGATGAAGACTGGGACAGCGTGATCCGCACCAACCTCGATGGCTTCTACAACGTCATCAAGCCGCTTTCCATGCCGCTGGTACGCCGCCGCAAGCCGGGGCGCATCATCGTGATATCCTCGGTGTCGGGCATGATGGGCAATCGGGGTCAGGTCAACTATTCCGCCGCCAAGGCGGGGCTGATCGGCGCGGTCAAGGCACTTGCGGTGGAGCTGGCCAAGCGCCGCATCACCGTCAATGCCGTCGCACCGGGCGTCATCGCCACCGAGATGACCGAAGGCGTCGAGATGGAAGAGGCGCTGAAGATGATTCCCATGCGCCGCGCAGGGGAAGCCGAGGAAGTCGCCGCCACCGTGGCCTTCCTGTGCTCGAAGGACGCCGGCTACATCACCCGCCAGACCATCGCGGTGAACGGGGGGATGTTCTGATGACGACTTCCTCTCAGGCACTGCGCGGCAGACGTGTCGTGGTCACCGGCATGCATGGCTTCTCGCCCATCGGCAATGACTGGCCGACCCTGCGCGCCAACCTGGCCGCCGGGCGCACCGGCATCCGCTATATCGAGGACTGGGACAAGTACGACGGCCTCAACACCCGCCTCGGCGCGCCGGTCAACGATTTCGAACTGCCCAGTCACTACAACCGTCGCGCGCTGCGCAGCATGGGCCGTGTGGCGCAGCTGGCGACCCGCTCCAGCGAACTGGCGCTGGAAGCGGCCGGCCTGAGTGACAGCCCGCTCAAGGAGAGCGGCCAGATGGGCATCGCCTACGGCGCCTCGGCCGGTGAGCCGGATGCGGTGGCCGACTTCGGCAACATGCTGCTCAACCACTCCACCGACGGGCTCAGCGCCAATTCCTATATCCGCATGATGGCGCACACCGCGCCGGTCAATATCGGCGTGTTTCTCGGTATCAAGGGGCGGATTCACACCACCTCCAGCGCCTGCACCTCCGGCAGCCAGGGCATCGGTTACGCCTATGAGGCGATCCGCTTCGGCCGCCAGACCGCGATGGTCGCCGGTGGCTGCGAGGAGCTGTCCGCCGCCGACGCCGCCGTGTTCGATACCCTGTTCGCCACCAGCACCTGCAATGAGCGCCCGGACCTGTCACCGCGGCCCTTCGATGCCGAACGTGATGGCCTGGTGATCGGTGAAGGCGCCGGCACGCTGATTCTGGAAGAGCTGGAGCACGCCCTGGCGCGCGGCGCGACCATCCACGCCGAGATTCTCGGCTTCGGCACCAACTCCGATGGCCGTCACGTCACCCAGCCGGACGCCAACATGATGGAGGCCGCGATGCGCATGGCGCTGGAGGATGCCGGTGTCGAGGCCTCAGAGATCGGCTATGTCAGCGCCCATGGCACCGCCACCGAGCGCGGCGATATCGCCGAGAGCCATGCCACCCATGCGGTGTTTGGCGATTCCACGCCGATCAGCGCCTTCAAGAGTTACACCGGCCATACGCTGGGCGCCTGTGGCGCGCTGGAGGCCTGGATCGCCATCGAGATGATGCGTGATGGCTGGTTCCACGGCACCGCCAATCTCACCAGTCTCGACCCGCGCTGTGCGCAGCTCGACTACCTCACCGGCGCAGGCCGCGAGATCGAGACGGACACCGTGATGAGCAACAACTTCGCCTTCGGTGGCATCAATACCTCGCTGATTCTGCGTCGCTGGCAGGGCGAGTGAGTCACTGGCAATCTGATCTGGCGCCAGTCATTACGCTTCGCGCTGACGCCTTTGCAGGGTGTCGCCAACGTACGACTTTGCAGCGGGTCGGATCTGGCGCAAGATACGCGCCCGCTGCATGGTCTATGGTGTGATTGGCTCACGCCCCTGGCTGGCTGACGGCGCTATTCACTGGCGTCGCGCCAGTCAATCACCCTGTTAGGAGAGGTCTCAGATGGCGTCACGTTCTGCTCAGTCGCTCGCATCCTCGAAACGTTCCACGGCACCTGCCACGCGCACTCGCTCGGGTCGCGCCTCGCGTGTGCTGACACTGGTGTCTGCACTGCTGCTCGGCTCTGCGGGGCTTGTGGCCTCCGCCCCGGCGGTGGCGCGGGACACGCAGCACTTCCTGCCGATCATGCCGGTGATGGCCAGCACCGCGGCCAGTCAGCGACTGGGCAAGGACGTGGCTTTCTTCTTCGGTGACAAGCAGCCCTACGAGCGGATCGAGAAGCGCGGCTGGGCGCGGGTGAACCCGAAGACCAACGCCACCAACAAGAGCGATGCGGAAGCCTGTCGCTGGGTGTTCCTGTCGGCGCTGCGTGAGCTGCAGGAAAAGGCGCGCGAATATGGGGCCAATGCGGTCATCAACATTCGCAGCGACTATGACAAGGTGCCCTACTCCAGCAGCGAGAAGTACGAGTGCCATGCGGGTAATATCGTCGCGGGCGTCGCGTTGCGTGGGGATCTGGTGATCCTGCATCCGAAGAACTGATTCGCCATCATGACGGCCAGGCAAGGCGAGGGTGTGAGCGAGACAAGTAAGCCGGTTGAGGATAACTCGGCAATCGAGCCTGCGGCGCGCCCGACCGACCACCCCGCCTACCGCTGCGTGGTGCTGGGGCATGCTGCAGCGGATGGCTCCGCTTCGCTGAGCACTGGTTCACTGAGCAGTGGTTCGCTGAGCAGTGATTCGCCATGCATTGAGCCGCTGAGCGTCGGGCGGCCAAGCATTGAGCCGCTGATCTCGCATGATCCCCACGCCCTCGCCGCTTCCTTGGCGTCTGCGACTGGCGGCGCTGCCCGCGCCTTGGCGAATCACTGCTCTGCATCATCCCCTCGGCCAGCCCGCCTGTGGCTGGCCGAGGCGTGTGTGCTGCCAGCATCCTGTGCTGATTCGGCTGCTCCCTCTATCAACTCCTCGGCGGATGCTTCACGCCGTCGCTCGCTGCGCGCTCGCCAGCCGGATGTGGATAACGCGGACACCCCCGTGTCATCTGCCAAGGCCCGCCGTCGCCAGCAACGTGAAGCCGAGTCACACCTCGCTCGCCTCCTGCTAGGTGAACTCGCCGCGGCCCAAGGCATTGTGCTGCCACTGACCGACTGGTCGCCGCGTGGCCAGGCACCCCATCACCCTGCGCTACCGGCAGGCTTCTACGTCTCCATCGCCCACCGCCACGGCCATGTACTCGTCGGCCTCGCCACCGCCCCGCTCGGGCTGGACCTCGAATACCGCAACCCCCGCCACGCCCACGACCTCGACGCCCGCATCGCCATGCTGCCCCAGGACGCACGCGAACACCTCGCCGAGGCATCACACCTCAGCGAGACAGAACGACTGGACGGGTTTTATCGAGAATGGGTGAGGTATGAGGCGGCGTTCAAGTTAATAAGATAATGCGTCTTAAGCTCAGGATTTCCTAGCATCTCTGATATACATGGCAGTTCCATTGCCACGCATTTCTATGGAAAACAGTTCTGATGCTCTAACTAAATCCCCAAGCTTTTTATACCCATAATTAATAGATGAAAAAGAACTTTTATTAGACATATAATGTCCCACTCGGCCTAATAAAGACCACCCATCGTCTTCTGAAGATTGCTCTGCAGCGTTTCTTAGCAAATTGACTAATGCTGTATCACTTCTAAGCTCATTCCTACATCTTGGAACTTGGCTACTATCATCTGGTATATCCGTAACTGGCTCTTCATAATACAATTTTTCAGTATATATAAATGTCGAACAAGCATCTACAAAAGGTCTCGGAGTCTTTTGCTCTCCAAAACCATAGACAGGGAATCCTCCTTCAAGCAGCCTCAAGACTAATGGTGTAAAATCGCTATCACTAGTCATGAGCGCAAAAAGATCAATATTACCACTATAGAGGAGATCCATAGCATCTATAATCATTGCAGAGTCAGTAGCATTTTTACCTTTCGTAAAGGCAAACTGCTGCATAGGCCTTATAGCATTTGGATGAAGCTTTTCAATCCATCCTGATAGCAAAGGGCTGTTCCAATCACCATGGGCATGTCTGACATTAACCACACCATATTTTGCAAGCTCTTCTAGAACCCCTTCAATTGAATTATGACTAACATTGTCACAATCTATCAAAAGCGCAATCCGTTGCTCTCCAGCCATCAGCTCATCCCCTTGTTAGAAGTTTTAGTGGTTACAAAAATTATTTCTTAAGTACTCAACACCTTCAGTAGTATTATTTTCAACCAGTCCCTTTGCAACCATTTCATCATATATTTCAATAATTTTCACGACATCATCCATGGAAATTTTATCATCATCGAGTAAAGCTTGTAATATCTGTCTAATCCTCTTGCCATATATTTTTGACCTGACATTTGATAAACGCTCTATCAAGAAGAATGACTGCGCAATAGAGAAGCTACGCTCGATACCCCCAAAGAAATATTTAGATGCTTGAATTACCCCCATAACCCTGAACTCATACCTTACGGAAGACAAGTACATATCTAGCTGCTCGTCTTTATCTATAACTTTAGTAAACCACTTGGCTAAAAGTATCTCTACAATCTTTCTTCTTTTTGTTTTACTAAAATCTTTTATAAACAATGTACGAACTAACTGCTGTGTAATAGTCGAGCCACCTGACCTTGGGTGCAATTTCAACGAGGACAATATAACTCTTGCAAGCCCCTTCCAACTCACACCGCTGTGACGGTAAAACTCTTTATCCTCTATTCGCACTGCAATTTGCTTGAGGGCCTTTAAGTCAATATTTAATCTCTGAGCTTCGTATACAGATAATTTTGCATGATAAACAATATGCTCTATTCGCTCCTCGACTTTTAACGAGAGTAGCTTAGACACATACTGAGTAAAAACAAGAAGCATACTCTCGTGCTTATCTAGCAAAGCGTGCCTATATAGGAAACAAAAGGCAACAAAAGCAAGGAATGATGCTGGAACAGAGACAACCAGATCAGCATTCAAAGTAGAAGCTATTGACAACCCGCCTACATCTAACAAAATAGTCAAAATAAAATATATTACAAAAGCCGAGATTCCTGATATGGCATAGCATGGATATGCTACGTAAGTTTTCCAGCCTGGAAACATACGTATGGCAAATGGTTCATTAGCTCCTTCAATCCGCCAATTAGGAAGAACGAGCTGAAACTCACCATATTTAACACCGAGCACAGTTCTCAAAACAACTACTTTTCTAGCCGCATATACTATTGATTTTTGTCTTGCAGCAAAATGAAACAAAAATAGAACAGTAAATAGAATAGTGATAATGAGAAAAGCAAAAAGCATAGACTCAACTGGCATCAAAAAATCTTTATTACCTGTAATGCTTTCCAATTTACCTAAAGTCAGTGAACCGAATGCTGCACCTATTACAATCGCGATATTAGCCGCGCTCAAGAAGACCTTCTCTTCCGTTTCTAACGTTTTTGACGCTGACCTATACTCTTCAAGAATCATTTCATTATTATCAAACTTAAACGTTGGGTAGTGCTGCTTCCAACCTGGGTTATCGCCACTATTCATCCAAAACCACCTATAAGCCCATCATGCAAAGAAAACATTTCTTAACACTTATACCCTAAACGACTAATAATAAAAAACCCCGCCAGAGAAATCTCTGCCGGGGTTAGGAAAACCATACTGCGAGTTACTTAACAGCGGCGACCACGGTAATTTCACACAGCAGTTCCGGGCTGGCCATGGCGGCTTGTACACAGGCGCGGGCGGGGGCGTGACCTTGTGGCACCCAGGTGTCCCAGATGTCGTTGAAGGTCTTGAAGTCGTCCATTGTCTTGAGATAGACGGTGGCGGAGAGCAGGTGCTCGCGGTCGGTGCCGACTTCTTCCAGCAGCGCATCGACACGCGCGAGCATGCTGTTGGCCTGGTCCGTGATATTCCCGAAGCGATGGTCCGGACCGGCGACCTGGCCACACAGGTAGATGGTGTTGTTGTGGATCACGGCGCGGCTCATGCGCGGCTTGGTGTCATGGCGTTGGATGTTCATCGAGAGTGTCCTTGTGCTGTTCTTCTTGGGTAGTGAAAAAATGCCCCCAGCGGTGCTGATACAGAAAAGACCGCTAGCGAAGCAGGGTGAGGTCAGTCCTTCAGCGTTCCAGATTCGCGCGAGCGGCGCAACGCGACCTGCGGAGAATATTACCCTGCATCAGAAGAACCTGTGGTTTCAGTTATGGGGGCTCTTGTGATGGCTCTTGTGGTGGCTCTTGTGGTGACAGCTGTTGTTTCACGCGTGCTGCCGGTGATGCAGGAAAACGTGCGTGAACTCAAGACTGCCGGTATACGAAGACACCCGCCAGACAGCAAGACGCCGCGCCCGAGAGATTACGGAAGCGCGGCGTCACGGCAATGATGGAACGGCTCGCTCATCAGCCAATGCTCATAGAGCCGCCTGAGCGCCTCAGGGATGGCTCAGCGCAGGATCAGCAGCGGCACCGTGGCGTTGCGAATCATCCCGGTGGTGGTGCTGCCGACCAGCAGCTGACGGATGCGCGAGTGGCCATAGGCGCCCATCACCAGCATGTCGATGGCGTGTTCCTTGGCATATTCGCGCAGGCAGGCTTCCACCTCTCCTGCTCTGAAGCTGGCCTGCACGCTGAAACCTGCCGCGGTGAGGGTGTCGCGCGCGGCGTCCAGCGGAGCCTGATGTTCCACCGACTCCGCGCCGACCATCACCAGATGCAGCTCCGCGCCTTGCAGCAGCGGGCTTGCCGCCAATACCTCGACGGCGCGCTTGATGGTGGTGCTGCAATCGAAGGCGATCAGCACCCGCGTCGGCTGATTGAACTCGCCCGGCACCACCAGCACCGGACGATGCAGACTGCGAATCACGCGCTCCAGATTGCTGCCCAGGTGCTCGCTGGCCTGCTCCGCCCCTTCGCCGCGCTTGCCGATCACCAGCAGGCGAATCTCGTCTTCCAGCTCCGCGAGGGTCTCGACCAGCTCTCCATTGCGCTGGCGTGGACGCGGCTCCGCGATACCCGCCTGCACGGCGCGCTCGTAGGCGGCCTCCAGCATCAGGCGGCCCTGCTCCTGGGCGATACGCCCGCGTTGCTCATCCAGGGTGGCGAGCTCTTCCAGCAGATGCTCGCGCGCACCGAGCCCGATACTGCCGGAGAGATCACTGTTGGTCTCGCCCGCCCCTTCCTGGCGGTCGATCACATGCAGGAAGCTCAGCGGCGCCGAGAGACGTTGGCTTGCCCATACGGCGGCATCACACACGGAGACGGCAAAGGCGGAGCCGTCAATGCAGGCGGTGACCTTGTCATGGCCTGTCAGGGCACTGGCAGAGGATTGGCTCATGGCGTGCTTCCTTATGCTGACGATCAAGGTGGCGCTTCAGGCGCCTGTTTCGAGATTACCACTTTCCGACCCTACCAACGCAAACGGCGGGCAGCCCGTGAAGGACTGCCCGCCGTCTTTACGCATCAATCACGCTGCTGGCGCCGCCCTCGATCAGGCGGGTGGCGCCAACGGGATCAATGCCCCATCAGTTTCTCGACCGCATCCGGCTTGTCATGCACCGCGAAGCGATCCACCAGCGTGGCGCTGGCTTCGTTGAGGCCACGCACCTCGACCTCGGTACCCTCGCGGCGGAACTTGACCACCACGGTGTCCAGCGCGCCGATGGCGGTGATGTCCCAGAAGTGTGCACGGCTGACGTCGATGACGACACGCTCGACGGTCTCCTTGAGGTCAAAACCGGCCTGGAACTGCTCGCTGGAGGCGAAGAACACCTGACCGACCACGCGGTATTCGCGGGTACGACCATCGGCATTCATGTCGCTGCCGATATGCAGCACCTGACCGATCTTGTTGGCGAAGAACAGCGCCGAGAGCAGCACGCCGACCAGTACGCCGATCGCCAGGTTGTGGGTCGCGACCACGACGGCCACGGTGCCCAGCATGACGATGTTGGTGGACATCGGGTGGGTCTTGAGGTCACGGATCGACTGCCAGGAGAAGGTGCCGATGGAGACCATGATCATCACCGCGACCAGTGCGGCCATCGGAATCTGCGAGACCCACGGGCCGAGGAACACGACCAGGATCAGCAGCACGACACCCGCCACCATGGTGGAGAGACGCGTACGACCGCCGGACTTCACGTTGATCATCGTCTGGCCGATCATCGCGCAACCCGCCATGCCGCCAAGGAAGCCGGTGACGACGTTGGCCGCGCCCTGGCCCTTGCACTCACGGTTCTTGTCGGACGGCGTATCGGTCAGATCATCGACCAGGGTGGCCGTCATCAGGGATTCCAGCAGGCCCACGACCGCCAGCGGCAGCGAGTACGGCAGGATGATCCACAGGGTTTCCAGATTGAAGGGGATGTCCGGAATCAGGAACACCGGCAGGCTGTCCGGCAGCTCGCCCATGTCGCCGACGGTGCGGATATCCAGACCGACGACCATCGCGAAGATGGTGAGCACGATGATGCAGACCAGCGGCGACGGCAGCAGCTTGCCGACCTTCGGCACCAGCGGCAGCAGGTAGATGATGCCGAGACCGGCCGCCGTCATGGCGTAGACGTGCCAGGTGACGTTGGTCAGCTCCGGCAGCTGGGCCATGAAGATCAGGATCGCCAGCGCATTCACGAAGCCGGTGACCACCGAGCGCGACACGAAGCGCATCAGCGAGCCGAGCTTGAAGTAGCCGAAGATGATCTGGATCACGCCGGTCAGCACGGTGGCGGCCAGCAGGTATTCCAGGCCGTGGTCCTTGACCAGGTCGACCATCAGCAGTGCCATGGCACCGGTGGCGGCGGAGATCATGCCCGGACGGCCACCGGCGATGGCGGTCACCACGGCGATGGAGAAGGAGGCATACAGGCCGACCTTGGGGTCGACACCGGCAATGATGGAAAAGGCGATGGCTTCGGGGATCAGGGCCAACGCCACCACCAGGCCGGACAGGATGTCGGGCCGGAGGTTGGAGAGCCACTGCTGTTTGAGGCTGCTTGTCATCGAGTCGTCCGCAACAGGTTGGGGAAGGTGGTGTGCGTGCTGGATCCTGGCGCTGTCGAGTCAGTCTGGCGTCCGGTTGTTGCAATCTTCATCACTGCCGTCAGGGGCAGTGCCGCTCGCGCCTGGCTCGCGTCGTGAAGTCGCCGTCGTTTCCGATCGCCCTGTGGCTTTCTTCGCGCCATGAGCTATTCGCTCCGGTCGCCGTGAGGCGTCCAGAGGGCTGTCATTTGACAGTGAATAAACTCGGGGATGGGCGGGATTGTATCAGTTGCCGCCCGCAGACGCATCCGCAGAAGGCGTGCGCGTGGCCTGCAGGTGACGCAGGCGGCGGTCGATCAGGCTCTTGATCAGCATCGCGCCCAGCACCATGGCGCCGCCCACCCAGCCGCGCACGGTCAGCGACTCGTCCAGCACCCACCACACCCACAGGATGCCGAACACGCTTTCCAGCAGCATCAGCAGCGCCACCTCGGCGGACGGCAGATACAGCGGACCACGCTGGATCAGCGTGAAGCCCAGCGGCGATAGCACCAGACACAGCAGCACCAGCCAGCCGGCGCGCCGGGCGAAATCATCGCTGTGCGAGGGCCATAGCTGGGTGAGCACGCTCTCGAGGCCCTCTGCTGCACCCTCCCCAGCACCAGAGACCGCCAACCACGTGCAGGCCAGCAGGCCGCACAGCGCGGTCAGCAGTCCCGACAGTGTCAGCATCGGGCTCATGTCGAGGCCCGGGCGCGTACGGCACAGCGTGAAGTTGCCCGCCAGTGACAGGCTGCAGCCCAGCGCGAGCAGATTGCCGGTCAGTGAGCCGTTGCCCGCCTCGTCCATCACCAGCAGCGTGATGCCCGCCAGCGAGACCAGAATCGCGCCCCATACATGGCGCGGCTGACGCTCGCCCAGCCATAGCCGCGACATCAGCGCCGCGAACAGCGGACTGGCAGCGAGGATGATCAGCACATTGCCGGCGCGGGTGTATTGATTGGCGAGCACGAAGCCCAGCGTGGAGCCGGTGAACAGCAGCGCGACCCACAGCCCCGTACGCCCGCAGCCACGCATGCGCGCCAGCGCACTGGCGAAGCGCTGGCCTGGCCCGCCGCGCTGGGTGAGCAGCAGAATCAGCGCAAAGCCGATGGCCGTCAGCAGGCCGCGCCAGAACACCAGCGGGCCATCGGCGACATCGGCGAGGCGCAGCAACAGCGCATCCGGCGAGATCAGCAACACGCCCAGCGCCGTCAGCGCGACGCCGCGCGCCTGCAGGGCTCTGGCATCCGGGCCGTGATCGCGGGAAAGATGGGAGTCAGTCGACGGCTGCATGCACGCTCAGTCCGATTCGATGGACAGGTGCGACTGGCGCCAGTCGACCACCGGCCAGCCACGCGCTTCGGCGAACTGGCGCAGCGGCGCATCCGGCTGGGTGGCGTGGGGATGATCGACCCGCTCGAGCAGCGGCAGGTCGTTGTGGGAATCGGAGTAGCCCCACAGTGCCTGCGGCGCACGCTTGAGCTGGCTGGCGTCTTCCAGCCAGGCATCCAGCGCCGCCAGCTTGCCTTCGCGGAAGGTGACGATGCCGGTGGTCTCGCCGGTGAAGCGGCCCTCTTCATCGAAGGCAGGATGGGTGGCCAGCGCGCCATCGGCGGTCAGACGACTGGCGATGGGGCCGACCAGATGATGCATGGAGGCGGAGATGATCAGGGTGCGATGGCCCGCCTCGCCGTGTTCGGCCAGCCGTGCGATGCCGCCTTCCAGCAGACGCGGCATTACCATTTCTTCCACGAAATCATCGACTTCACGACGCACCTCATCGCGATGCCGTCCGATGAGCGGGCTGAGCAGATGGCCGGTATGCTCGTGGATATCTAGGGTGCCGGCGTGATACTCGCTCTGGTGGCGCTCGCCGATGGCCATGAAGGCATCGACATCCTCGATCCAGCCACAGGCGGCCATCCAGCGCATCCACATGCCGGTGCAGTCGCCATCGAGCAGGGTATCGTCGAGATCGAACACCGCCAGCGGGGAATCCAGCTGGCAGAAATGGCGCAGATACCCCTCACCCGGCGGCGATAGCGGTGGCAGCAGCGTCACGGCATCGCAGTCGGCACAGAGATCCGCCAGCGGTGAGCGGCGGACCTCTACCCCGGGGGCAGCATTGAGGGCGCGCGGCGCAGCAGAGGGTGAGGGCATGGTTCGAGTCACGACAGGCTCCGAGTGGACGAGGGAGTCAACGGCTTCCTGCCGTTACTGCGTGACCCTCGCATGCGGCGCCGCGCTGGGCAAGTCCGTCGCGCCTTCATGACCCGCAGTCGCTGCGCGCGGCGCTAGCGCTGGGCGAGTCGAGCGAGCGCCAGACTGGCAATCGCGGTGTCCTGCACGCCGGTGCCGGTAAGGTCTGCCACCGTGATGAGGGTATCAGTGGCGGTTTCAGCCTGTTCACCGCTGTTCTGGTCACCGCTGTTCTGGTCACCGTCACGCAGACGACGCCCATCGGCCAGCAGCTTGCCCAGCTCGTACACCTCGCATGCCTTGGCCTGGTCTTCATCCAGCCCCTTGAGCTCCCCATTGATTTCCGACTGGGCGCGGCTGTCACACACGAAGTAGTCGCAATCGGTCAGCACGTCGGCTTCCAGCTCGCGCTTCTCGGGGCTGTCGGAGCCCATCGCGGTGACATGCACGCCTTCCGGCAGCATCGAGTATTCCAGCAGCGGCGTGTGAGACGGCGTGGCGGTGATGATGATATCGGCGTTCTGACACACCGCATGCAGGCTGTCATGGCTGCGCACGGTGAGTCCCAGGCGCTGCTCGGTGTCGCGCGCGAAGCGCTCGCCGCGCTCCTTGTCGCGTGCCCAGACATCGACACTCTCGATATCGCGCACCAGTCGCAGCGCTTCCAGCTGCAGGCTCGCCTGCTCACCGGCGCCGATCAGTGCGACGCGCTTGCTGTCGGGGCGTGACAGGGCCTCTGCCGCCACGGCACCGGCCAGCGCGGTGCGAATGGCGGTGAGATAGCCACCGTCATCCAGCAGGGCCTTGGCCAGCCCCGTCTCGGCGGAGAACACCACCATCAGGCCATTGAGGCTTGGCAAGCCGCGGGCGGGATTGTTGAAGAAGCCGGGGCTGATCTTGATCGCGAAGTGCTTGAGCCCCTGAATGTGGGCGGTCTTGACGTCCACCTCGCCGTTGGCCTCCTCGATGGCCATCGACAGGATCGGCGGCTGCACCACCTTGCCTTGGCCCAGCGCGATGAAGGCATCGCGAATGGTGCCCAGTGCCGTGGCGTCCAGCCCCACGACCTGCTCGATCTGTTCACGGGAATACGTCTGCATGCTTTCTTGAGTCGGTTCCGTCATGCGCCCTCCTCCTGATGTGCCATCATCTGTCTCACGCTGTGAGCCATGGGCGAAAAAATCACTGCTGAGCGTCCGCCAGCAGCGCTCTGGCCTGATCGAAGGTCTCCAGACTGACGCCATTGCCGCTGATGATCAGCGCGACACGCTGGCCGCGGATCGACTCGGCCAGCGCCGGGTCGGTCTCGCCCAGTCGCGAGGCCTCAAGCGCGGCAAGCCCGACCACGGCGGCGCCCTCGACCAGCAGCTTCTCCTCTTCCAGCAGCATCAGCATGGCGCGGGCGATGGCGCGCTCGCTGACCTGATGGTGTTCATCCATCACGCGGCGCACCAGCGGCAGCGTGGTGTGATTGCCAAGCCCGATGCCGCCGCCCAGCGAATCCGCGAGGCTGGCGACCTCTTGCACCTCCACCGGTGTGCCCGCCTGCAGGCTATGCCACATCGCGGCGCCTTCGGTGAGGCTGATGCCATGCACGCGGGTCTCGGGGCGAATCGCCTTGAGCGCCGCCCCGATACCGCCGAGCAGGCCGCCGCCGGACAGTCCGATCAGTACCTGATCGAGCTGCGGGCAATCTTCCATCAACTCAAGCCCGATGGTGCCCTGACCGGCCGCGATCAGCGGGTCATCGAAGGGCGGCACCGCCAGCATCCCCTCCTCCTCGACCAGCCGATTGACCTCGTGGAAGGCCTCGTCCTGACTGCGCCCGACCCGGCGCACCTCGACACTGCCACCAGTGGCACCGCCCAACTCACCCAGCGCCTCGATGGCACGCACCTTGTTGGCGGGCACCTGCTCGGAGAGACAGATGACCGCCCTGAGGCCACGGCGCATCGCGGCGTAGGCCAACGCGCGACCATGATTGCCGGTGGAGGCGGTGGTCACGCCGCGCTGGAGGCGCTCGTAGGCCTCCCCGGCGGCCTGCTCCGCCACGGCGGCCAGCAGATTGCTGGCCCCGCGCAGCTTGAAGGCGCCAGTGGGCTGGCGGGTCTCCAGCTTGAGCAGAATCTCGGCATCGAAGCGGCGCGACAGCGCCGGTGAAGGCACCAGCGCTGTGCGTTCGACACCCGTGGCCGTCGATGAATGAAACAGCCGCTGGCGCGCGGCATGGATATCGGCCAGCGCCAGCGGCGTTTCCCGTGTGCTCTTGAGCGGGGGTAAGGTCAATGCCATGGCCTACTGATCACCAGACGTGAGATCGCCATTGTCGACAAGCTCCTGATGCACCTTGTCCACGGCGCGACGCGCGCGGGCGACGATGTCATCGATTTCCTCAGGCGTGACCACCAGCGGCGGCGCGAAGCCGAGGATGTCGCCCTGCGGCATGGCGCGAGCGACCAGGCCTTCCTCGAGGGCTGCCGCGGAGATGCGCGGGCCGACCTTGAGCGCTGAGTCGAACGCCTTGCGCTGTGACGGCTGCGGCGAGAACTCCAGCGCCGCCAGCAGGCCGATGCCACGCACATTGCCGACGATGGGGTGATCGGCGAAAGCCTCCTGCATGGCGTTCTGCAGATAGGCGCCGGTATCGCGGGCGTTGTCGACCAGGCCCTCGCGACGGATGATCTCCAGGTTGGCGACACCGGCGGCGGCGCCCAGCGCATGGCCGGAGTAGGTCCAGCCATGGCCGATGGGGCCGAATTCGCCGGTGCCCTGCTCCAGCACCTTCCACACGCGGTCACCGACGATGACCCCGGACAGCGGCTGATAGGCGCTGGTCAGGCCCTTGGCGATGGTGACCAGGTCCGGCTTGATGCCGAAGTGCTGGTAGCCGAACTGGCTGCCGATGCGCCCGAAGCCGCACACCACCTCATCGCAGATCAACAGGATGTCGTGGCGCTTGAGCACGGTCTGGATGGCCTCCCAGTAGCCCTCCGGCGGCGGCACGATGCCACCGGTGCCCAGCACCGGTTCGCCGATGAAGGCGCCGACGGTCTCCGGCCCTTCGGCCTGGATCATCGCCTCGAGCTTCTCGGCGCACCAGGTGGAGAATTCGCGCTCGCTCATCTCGGCGCACTCGGCGGGACGACGATAATAGTCCGGCGCCTCGGTGTGCAGGATGCCCGGAATCGGCAGATCGAAGTGATCATGGAAGGCCGCCAGTCCGGTCAGCGAGCCTGAGGCGATGCCGGAGCCGTGATAGCCGCGCCAGCGCGAGATGACCTTCTTCTTCTCCGGCTTGCCGATCACGTTGTGGTAATAGCGCACCAGCTTGAGCTGGGTCTCGTTGGCATCACTGCCGGACATGCCGTAATAGACCTTGGACATGTCGGGGCCGGCCAGCTCGAGAATCTTCTCGGACAGCGCGATCTGCGGCTCATTCGAGTGGCCGACATAGGTGTGGTAGTAGCTGAGCTTGAGGGCCTGCTCGTGGATGGCATCAGCGACTTCCGTGCGCCCGTAACCGATGTTGACGCAGTAGAGGCCGGCGAAGCCATCGATCAGCTCACGCCCGTCACGCTCGCGGATGCGGATGCCTTCGCCACCGGTGATCACGCGGCCCGGTGCATCGCCCTGGGCGTAATCGCGCAGGTGGGTCGAGGCATGGAAGGTGACCTTGCGATCACGGCGAATCAGCTCATCGGTCGAGGTCGCGTCGTCGAAGCTGGCGGCCTGACTCAGGGTGTTATCGGTGCTCATGTGACTCTCCGAATGCTCAACTAGGGGCGATCGACCGGTGGTGCTCAATGGCCACCGGTCGCCATGATCGACATGTGACAGTGAAGGATGTCCGTCTCAACTTCCGGAGGCGCTTTCCAGTCCACCCAGACAGTAGTACTTGATATCGAGATATTCCTCGAGCCCCTGACGGCCACCTTCGCGACCCAGGCCAGATTGCTTGACGCCGCCGAAGGGAATCGGCGCGCCGGTCATCTTGACGGAATTGACGGAGACCATGCCGAAGCGCAGGCCACGCATCAGTTGCCAGATGCGGCGCACATCGTGGGTATAGACGTAGGCGGCGAGGCCGTATTCGGTGTCGTTGGCCATCGCGATCACCTCTTCCTCATCGTGCCAGGCGGTGATGCCGGCCACCGGCGAGAAGGTTTCCTCGCGCCAGACGCGCATGTCCGGCGTGATGTCGGCCAGCAGTACCGGCATGAAGAAGTTGGGGCCCGGCGCCATGCTCTGGTCGCCGTGGATCAGCCGCGCGCCACGCTCGACGGCGTCATCGACGATGGTCTGCGCCTTGGCGACGGCGTCGCGGTGGATCAGCGGGCCAAGGTCGATCCCCTTCACCTGACCATTGCCGACCTTGAGCTGCTTCATGATGCGTGCGAAGTGGCTCAGGAAGTCCTCGTAGAGGCTGTCGTGGACCAGGATACGGTCGGCCGCGAGGCAGTCCTGACCGGAGGTCTGGAACTTGGCATCGACGGCGGCGCGCGCAGCCTCCTCGGGGTCCATGTCCGGCCCGACGATGAAGGGGGCGTTGCCGCCCAGTTCCAGCGAGACACGCTTGACGCTGTCGGCGCACTGTTTCAGCAGCAGACGCCCGACCCGGGTGGAGCCGGTGAATGACAGCCCAGCGACGCGCGGGTCGTCACACAGCTGCCTGGAGACCTCGGAGGCCTCGCCGGTGATGACGCTGAAGACACCTGCGGGAATGCCGGCACGCTCGGCCAGCTCCGCCAGCGCCAGCGCCGAGAACGGCGTCTCGCCGGCCGGCTTGACCAGCACCGTGCAGCCCGCCGCCAGCGCGGCCGCGGCCTTGCGAGTGATCATCGCCAGCGGGAAGTTCCACGGCGTGATCAGCGCCGCGACACCGATAGGCTCACGCACGGTGCCCAGCGCGGCATTCGGGATATGGCTGGGAATGGTCTCGCCGAAGGCACGATTGCCCTCCTCGGCGAACCAGTGAACGAAGCTGGCGCCGTATTCCACCTCGCCACGCCCATCGTCCAGCGACTTGCCCTGCTCACGCGTCATCAGCATGGCCAGGTCTTCCTTGTGGGCGCGGATGAGGTCGTACCAGGCATCCAGCAGCTCGCCGCGCTGGTCGACGCGCAGCTTGCGCCATTCACTCTGGGCCGCATCGGCGGCGGCGATGGCGGTGTCGATCTGCGCCTCCTCGAGCCACGGCACCTGGCCGAGACGCTCGCCGGTGGCGGGGTCGAAGACCGCCTCCTCACGCCCGCCTTCGCCATGCACCCAGCAGCCATTCACGTAGGCGAGCTGGCGAAACAGGCGCGGGTCTTCCAGGGCAATGCCTTGGCTGGCGAACTGGGTGGGCTCGGACGTCGCTCCGTCCTGGGAAGTTGCCCACTGTCGTGCAAGAGATTGAGCACTCATCGCTTGTCTCCCGGGCCGCACGGCCGTCATCTGAGAAGGCGGAACACCGCCAAAGACAACGCCCACCGAAACGCGGCGGGCGTCATGTGATGACCTCAGTGTGGGGGAGATGGGACGTGGAGACTTTCGGAATACCCGCCAACGACTTGGCGTTCTTTCTGTTGTGGCGGGTAAAGTGCGGATTCTTTCTGTGTGGCGAGTTCCTGACTAGACGGTTATGGATCAGAGCGTCACTGATCGGACCGACGTGGCTCAGGCGGTCACGACATCACTCTCGGTCAGCTCGGCGTAGAGTTCCGGGTAGGCTTCCTGGAGGCGCTCAAGCTCGGTGCGCGCATGCGGGATGGCATCGGTCAGCTGCTGCCATTCCTCGTCACTGAGGTTGTCGCGCATCAGCGGGAACAGCTCCTGGCGCTCGGCACGCAGGTAGTCACGGTGTGCCTCCACATACTCGCGCAGGTCGGCATTGAACTGATCCATCGGGATGATCTGGTCCATCAGGATGCTGTCGAGATTGTCGGACAGCTTGTCCAGACGCTCGTGCAGGGTGCGATATTGCTGGATGAGGCGCTGACAGAGTGGCGCGGCGTCTTCGGAGCGTTCGCACAGCATCTGGGTGCATTGACGCTCCAGCGGAATGATGAAGCCCTGCATGTAATCGAGAATGTAATCCACCACCTCACGCATCATGCGAAAGTCGGGACGCTCACCACTGACGAGCGTCTTGTGGCGGTGCGAAAGCACGTGCAGCAGACGGGCCATGTTGGCGTGGTCCTGGCGCAGCTGAGTCACATTGGGCATGACTTCCTCCTCCTTACGGAACAGGTGGCCGATGCTGGCAGACAGCGCTGCCGCCTCGGGCATTGCTACCGAATGTAGCAATGTCGTCACCTAGAAGTGTAGGACACATCCCCCGAGCGCCAGTTAGACGTTGGGTGGGATTGCCTAAATGAGCGTGTCATGCTGTCAGGAAAACATGACAGTCTGGTGCAATGCCACGCGCGGCCTGAGGCCGCTGACTGACCGTGCCGCCCCTGCTGATTTGTACAGTCCTGCAGGATCGGCCATGATGAGCGCAATACTGCCCCACGCCTGCCGGAGCCAGACTCGCCGATGGATCTTTTTGCCGATACCGCCTCGAATTCCCATGCGCCACTGGCCTTCCGCATGCGTCCCCGCACCCTGGATGACTACATCGGACAGACAGCGTTGGTCGGGCCTGACATGCCGCTGCGCCAGATGGTGGCCTCCGGCGTGGTGCGCTCGATGATCCTGTGGGGGCCGCCGGGGGTCGGCAAGACGACGCTGGCCGAGATTCTCGCCAAGGGCTGTGATGCCCATCTGGAGCAGCTCTCGGCGGTGATGGCCGGCGTCAAGGACATCCGCGAGGTGGTGGAGCGCGCCAGACACTTCCAGGCCAGCGATCGCCAGACGGTGATGTTTCTCGATGAGATCCACCGCCTCAACAAGAGCCAGCAGGATGCCCTGTTGCCGCATGTGGAATCCGGCCTGCTGACGCTGATCGGCGCGACCACCGAGAACCCGTCCTTCGAGGTCAACTCGGCCCTGCTGTCACGGGCGCGGGTCTATGTGCTCAAGGCCCTGGAGACGGACGACCTGATCGAGGTACTGACGCGCGCCCTGCAGGATGAGGTCAACGGCCTCGGCAAGCGTCATATCGAAGCCAGCCGCGAGACGCTGACCCGCATCGCGCGCTCGGCCTCCGGCGATGCACGCCGCGCCCTCGGCCTGCTGGAGACTGCCTGTGACTTCGTGCGTCGTGAGCCAGACGCCCAGGGGGGAACGCGCGAGATACTCGAGGACAGCTCGCTGGAGGCCGTGCTGGGCCATCAGGCCTCCAGCTTCGACAAGCAGGGCGATGACTATTACGACCTGCTGTCGGCGATCCACAAGTCGATACGCTCCTCGCGGCCCGACGCGGCGCTGTTGTACATGGCGCGCTTCATGGATGGCGGCGGCGACCCGCTGGATGTCGTGCGGCGCCTGACGGCGATTGCCTCCGAAGATGTCGGCAACGCCGACCCACGCGCCCTGCCGCTGACCATCGCCGCCTGGGACGCCTATCTGCGCCTCGGTGACTACGAGGGCCAGCGCGCCATCGCCCATGCGGCGATCCACCTGGCCATCGCGCCCAAGAGCAATGCCATCGAGGTGGCCTGGAAGGAAGCCAAGGCCTTCGTGCGCCAGCAGCCCCACTTCGGGGTGCCGGTCTACCTGCGCAATGCCCCGACCACGCTGATGAAGGAGCTGGGCATGGGCGAAGGCTATCGCTATGCCCACAACGAGCCCAATGGCTATCCGGCCGGCCGCTCCCACGATGCCTGGCCAGAAGAGCTGCCGACCCAGCAGTTCTACCGCCCGACCCAGCATGGCGGTGAGAAGCGCTTCGCCGAGATTGAGCGCTGGCGCCGCGAGCAGGACGCCGCCGCAGACCGTGGCGAGACGCCCGGACAAAGCTGATCAGCGGCGAATCCTGCGCGCACATGGCTGCAGAGTCGCGACTGGCACAGACAAGAACGCCCGGACCAGAAGGTCCGGGCGTTCTTGTCTGGTCAAGCGTATTCAGGATTTGCGCTGCACCTTGGGCGTGATCACTGCTCGCGAATGACGTCGGCGCCTTGCGGGATCTGGAACACGAAACGACTATCCTGCAGCGACGGGTTGTACTGCACGTTGCTGAAGTCGATCGCCGTACGCTGGCCGGTGGAATCCGCCATCTGCAGCATGTCGAGCTGCTCGCTGTCGAAGGTCAGCTTGAGGCTTTCAAACAGCGTATCGGCCTGTTTGGGCGTCAGCGTGAAGGTCTCACGCGCGCCCTGCTGCTGACGCTTGACCGCATAGTTGGCGGTCAGCTCACTGGCACGACCGGACAGCAACAGCGCCGGCGTGTGGGTGACGCGCTCATCCAGCGGCTGCACGGTGACCTGCTCGAGGTCCGGGTCATGCAGATAGACTTCCTTGCCGTCCGACACCACTTCCTGACGGTACGGCGCATCGACGCTCCAGCGGAACTTGCCCGGGCGCGACAGCCACATCTTGCCCTTGGCTTCCTGCAGACGCTGACCGGAGGCATCGAGGATCTGCTGATCGAAGTCGGCTGCATAGGTCTTGAGCGGCTCCAGCAGGCGCGACAGGCGATCGCCTGCCGATTCCTCGGCGTGCGCTGGCAGAGCGGCCATGCCCAACATCAGCGCGGCGCCCAGCCCCTTGGCCAGACGAGCGGTCAACGAAGAAGCGAAAGAACGGGACAATGTCTTCATGAAACTCCTTGCGATGAGGAAGACCAGTGGCAAGCCTCGGCACCGAGGCCCTGCAGCTGACCATCATCATTTCAGCGATTCGGGATGATTGCTGCCAATATCCTGCTGGCAGTGATCTGTTATCTGATGTCTTTGACACGAAGGGGAGCAAAAAGCTCCCCTTCGTGTGTTTCAGCGACCAGGCCGGCGGCGGCTAGCCGCTGTGGTTGGGCGCGATCACTTCCCGCGAGCCATTGGTGCCCATCGCGGAGACGACGCCCGCCATCTCCATCGCCTCGACCAGACGCGCGGCGCGGTTGTACCCGATCTTGAAGCGACGCTGCACGGCAGAGATGGAGGCACGACGCGACTCGACCACATAGGCCACGGCCTCATCGTAGAGCGCATCCTGCTCGGCATCGCTGTCCTCGCCTTCAGCCTCGAGGCCGGCCAGCGCATCCGCCTGCACACCACCGGTGAGGATCTCCTCGATGTACTCCGGCGAGCCGCGACGCTTCCAGTCATCGACCACACGGTGAACCTCGTCATCATCGACGAAGGCACCATGAACGCGCGTCGGCATGCCGGCACCGGCCGGCAGGTAGAGCATGTCACCGTGACCCAGCAGGTCCTCGGCGCCGCCCTGATCGAGGATGGTGCGCGAGTCGATCTTGGAGGAGACCTGGAAGGCCATGCGCGTCGGGATGTTGGCCTTGATCAGGCCGGTCACCACGTCCACCGACGGACGCTGGGTGGCCAGAATCAGGTGAATCCCCGCGGCGCGCGCCTTCTGGGCCAGACGTGCGATCAACTCCTCGACCTTCTTGCCGACGATCATGAACATGTCGGCAAACTCGTCGATCACCACCACGATGTAGGGCAGCTTGGCGAGCACCGGCGGATGCTGGTGCATCTCCCAGGGCTGCGGCTCCCACAGCGGGTCAGCGATCTGGGCGCCATGTGCCTCGGCTTCATCGATCTTGGCATTGAAGCCGGCCAGGTTGCGCACGCCCATGGCGGCCATCAGCTTGTAGCGACGCTCCATCTCGGCGACACACCAGCGCAGGGCGTTGGCGGCCTCCTTCATGTCGGTCACCACCGGCGCCAGCAGATGCGGAATGCCGTCATAGACCGACAGCTCCAGCATCTTGGGGTCGACCATGATCATGCGCACTTCGTCCGGCGTGGCCTTGAGCAGCATCGAGATCAGCATCGAGTTGATGCCGACTGACTTGCCCGAACCGGTGGTACCGGCGACCAGCAGGTGTGGCATCTTGCCGAGGTTGGCCACGACAGGCGCGCCACCGATATCCTGCCCCAGCGCCAGGGTGACCGGAGATTCCGCCAGCTGATAGGCATCGGAATCGAACACTTCGCGCAGGCGAATCATGGCGCGGTTGGGGTTGGGGATCTCGATGCCGACCGTCGGACGGCCCGGAATCACCTCGACCACACGCACGCTCTTGACCAGCAGCGAACGCGCCAGGTCCGTCGACAGGTTGGAGATCTTGGACGCCTTGACGCCCGGCGCCGGCTGAATCTCGAAGCGTGTGATGACCGGCCCCGGCCAGACATCCGCCACCTCGGCCTTGACGCCATACTCGCGCAGACGCACCACCAGCAGCTCGGCCATCTGGTCGAGCTCTTCTTCGCTGTAGTTGGGCTTCTGGGCATCCGGCGGCGTCAGCAGACTCAGCTGCGGCAGGTCCCCTTCCGGCTCGTCCTCGTGATCGGCGCCTTCATGGCGCTGACTCTGCATGTGCTCCACGGTCCACAGGGTCGGGCCGGAGGGATCACTGGCAGCCGCCTGCGCATCTTCCGCCGTCGCCAGACGACCACCGCCCGGCACCATGCCGGACTCATCGCCGTCATAGGCCCAGGAAGGACGCTCGGCCGTTGCGGGGGTCGCTTCCGGCGTGGCTGTCGGCGCCTCGAAAGGCGGCACATGCTCGGCCTGAGGCGCCACGGAATCGGGCTCCGCTGGTGCGACCGGCTCGGCCGGTTGATGAGGCGCTGCAGGCTGACGCGGCTCAGGGGCATGCTGCGGCGGCGTGGCAGACGGGCTGCTCGGCGCCGCAGGCGCGTCTGCCTGTGTCGGCGCGTTGCCCGTCGGCTGCTCGAAGGCATCATCCCAGGAGACGACCGCCTTGCGAGCGGGAGTCTCGGAAGCGGCCGCCGCGACACCGGCCGCCATCACACCCGCACCGGCAGCCAGCCCTGCGGCCGTGGCGAATTGACCACCACTGCCGGGCAGGGGCGCATCATCGTCGTCCCTGGGCTCCGGCGGTTGATTGCGGCTATCCGGCGCGGCATCACTGCGCTCGCGCGCAAGTTGCGCGTCGCGCTCACGCTGTGCCTCTTTCTCAAGCTGCGCCTGCTGCTCGAGCTGTGCCTGCTTTTCGAGCTGCGCTTGTCGCTCTGCCGCTTGCTGCTCGGCTGCACGCTGCGCTTTCTGTTCAGCTTCGCGCTGCGCCTCCTGTTCTGCCAAGCGCTGCGCTTCCTGTTCAGCCAAGCGCTGCGCTTCCTGCTCGCGAGCCAGCTCTTGAGCCTGAGCTTGTGCCTGAGACGGAGCCTTGTGAGCTTCGGCCTCGCTCTGCGCCTGAGCGTCTTGCGCCGTGTCGTGTCGGGCGGTCTCATGACGAGCCGTGTCGTGACGAGCGGTCGGTGCAAAGGCTGAGGCGGCGTCCCAGGCAGCAGGGGCAGCCGTACTGTCGGAGGCTGATGCCGTATCTTCGGCGGCAGGGGCTGGCGTCGCCGCCTTGGGAGCCTGCGTGGTGACTGAGGCGTCAGCATGACGCTGGCGCTCGGCCTCAATGGCAGCGGCTTGCGGCAGACGGGAGCGCGTGACATCGGCATGCGCGACACGCGGCGCGGAGGCGGCCTCTGCCGCCACGGCGGTCTTCAGGGCCGCGGCCAGATCAACCCCTTCGATGCTGACATTGGCGCTCTGCACCGTCATGCGCTCGGTGTAGGCAGCGCCCGGCACCTTGGCGGAAGGCGTGGTTTCAGCGGTCTGCCACGGGATATCGGTGCTGCGGTCATCCGCGAAGTCATCGCGAGCGCTGATGGCCTCGTCGGTGCCGCCATCCAGAGACGGCTCGACACGGCGCTGGCCGCGCGGCTCGGCGGCGATGCCTTCTGCCTCCTGACGGCGACCAAGCAGAATCTCGTCGCTGTCCTCGTCCCACTCATCCTCACGGGCACGGCGGCCCGGCAGCAGACGCTGCCACCAGCTCAGTCTGGGGGCCGGGTCGCGATCCGAGTCATCCTCTTCACCGTCCTCGTGCGTCAGCGACTCTTCGGCGTAGGCTGCCTCGTCATCGTAGGCGTCCTGATCGTCGCGGCGACTGTTGAAGCGCTCGGCGAACCAGCCGGACACCCGCATGCAGCCATTGCCCAGCTCATCCATGACCGTCAGCCACGACATGCCGGTAAACAGCGTGAAGCCGCACAGGAAGCTGGCCATCGCGACCAGTACCGTGCCGCCCATGCCGATCAATGGCGTCAGTGCCCCGGCGATGCCCTTGCCGAGAATGCCGCCCGCGCCGTTGGTCAGCTGGCTGTCGGGGCTGTAGAACTGGATATCGCCGATGACGCAGGTCGCCATGATCAGCAGGAACAGGCCGCCAGCGCGCACCGCGATGGTCGTCGGGTCCCACACCAGCTCTGTACTGGGCTGACGCATCAGGCGCCAGGCACCGAAGCCCAGCATTGCCGGCCACCACAGGGCACTGCCGCCAAACAGCGAATACAGCACGTCTGACAGCCAGGCACCGATGCTGCCCATCCAGTTGCTGGGCGTGAGTTCAGGGCCGCTGTAGGACCAGCCGGGGTCCGTCGGCGCATAGCTGAACAGCGCCAGAAGCATGAAGACGCATAGGCTGAGCATGAGAATGACCACGCCTTCACGGCTGACGCCCTGCAGGGTGGTGGTCAGGCGTGACGGTGGTCGCGCTGCCTTCTCCGCACGCTGCTCGGCGCGGATGGCCTGGCGTTCGGCGCGTTCGGCCTGACGCTCGGCGCGGCGCTGGGCTGCAGGGCTCTCTTCCTGCACGCGCGGCTTGTTTCTGGCCTTGGCAGCAGGCTGGCCGCTGGCGTCCTTCCTCGCGGGCTTGCCCGAGACGCGCGGCGTCTTGCGTGCCGGGCTGGACTCAGTGGCCGAAGCACCGCGCAGACGCGCGAAGAAGCCCGGCGAGTCCGCTTTCTGACGGGCACGCTTCCTGGGTGTTGCTGCCGCACGGCGGCTACGGGTTTCAGGCTTGGCCTGTTCCCGACTTGTCTTTCTGGCACTCTTGGCAGTCAAGTCGCCATCCCCCTTGCACCTTGTGGGCGATTTTCCATGTACCTTCAGCCGGTTATCATAACCATTCGATGGCAGTGACGTCATAATTGCCGATTCACGTCTGCTCATGACGCCAAGGCGCCAGGAGCCCATTGCTCCGTGCATGTTCCCGAACCGACAAGAGGCTGCCCATGCTTCCCTGGCTTCCCCCTGCCCCTGTCCGCTTTCCGCATGCTTCCACCGCCCTGAGCGAGCCCGACGGCCTGCTGTGTGCAGGGGGCGAACTCAGTCCCGAGTGGCTGCTGGCGGCCTACCCCCGCGGCATATTTCCCTGGTTCAGTCCGGGTGACCCCATCCTGTGGTGGTCACCGGACCCACGCATGGTGCTCAAGCCAGAGGAAGTCCGTGTACGCCGCAGTCTGGCCAAGCGCCTGCGCAATGCAGGCCTGAGCTACAGTATCGACCGCGACTTTACCGGTGTGATCAATGCCTGTGCCAGCATTCCTCGCGATGGCCAGGCAGGCACGTGGATATTGCCAGAAATGCAGCGGGCCTACATCGCCCTGCATGCCATGGGACATGCCCACAGCGTTGAAGTCTGGCAGGGCGATTCTCTGGTGGGCGGCCTGTATGGCGTCGCCTGTGGACGCATCTTCTTCGGCGAGTCGATGTTCTCGCGCGTGCCCGATGCCTCGAAACTGGCGCTGGTGATCCTGTGCCAGGAATTGAAGGCACGGGATTTTCCGTTGATCGACTGTCAGATGCATACTCCGCACCTGGCAAGTCTTGGCGCCCGCAGCATCGCCCGCAGCGATTTCATCAGCTATCTTGACCAGTATGCCACTGGCCAAGGGCATGAGGGCAAGTGGTCACTGACATCCTGGCCCACGCAGCACGCCCGGGAATGATGGCCACGGCAATTCCAAGAGGGAGATGATGCAACGGTGAGCAGCAATACCCCCAAGCAACCGCAACGCGATCTGCGCTTCTTTCTGACGGTACCGCACGCCTGCAGCTATCTGGAAGGCCGCCAGGCGACCACGCTGTTTCTCGATCCGCAGGAAGCGCCCAATTCCGGTGTCTATGACGCCCTTGCCCTGCTCGGCTTTCGTCGCAGCGGCTCTCATCTCTATCGTCCGCATTGCGGTGATTGCCGTGCCTGCATTTCCGTACGCGTGCCGATCGCCGACTTCACGCCCAACCGCACCCAGAAGCGTCTGGTGCGTCGCAATGCCGACCTGGTCATCGAAGAGGGGCCAGCACTCTTCGACCCCGAGCATTATCGCCTCTACGCCCACTACATCCGCAGCCGTCATGCGGATGGCGACATGTTCCCGCCCAGTCATGAGCAGTATCGCACCTTCCTCACCTCCCGCGATGACTATGCCCGCCTGGTGAGCTTTCGCCTCGATGGCCGTCTGGTGGCCGTCGCCGCCATGGACCGCATGAGTCATGGCCTGTCCGCCATCTATACCTTCTACGATCCCGATGAGTCACTGAATCAGCGCTCGCTGGGGACCTACGCGGTGCTGTGGCAGATTGAGCAGGCACGCCGCGAAGGCCTGACCCACCTCTATCTGGGCTACTGGATCCGCGATTGCCGCAAGATGAACTACAAGCAGCATTTCCAGCCGCTCGAGTATCTGGATGGCAGCCACTGGCGGCGACGCATACCGGCCAACCATACCGACAGCCATCTGCCACTGAGCCTGGTCAAGCAAGGCGCGTCAGTGACATCCGGCGAGTGACGCGCTGAGCTCATTGCATGGGCTCTTTCGACGCGCTCTCCAGGCGCCCTCTCGACGCAAGCGCTCCGACAACGCTATGGTGACGCAACGCTCAGCTGGCAGGGGCTCATCAGACAGCGCTGAGTGCCGACCAACCGCCTGCCGAGAGTTGCCCCGGCGCAAGATGCCGATTTTTATCTTCCTCCTGAGCTGCCCACAGGCGCTCAAGGAACGTACAATCGCGCTTCGACTTTGCCTTGCCGCCGCCCTTACGGCACAATATCGCGTATCGAAGTCCCGAATCGGGCACTTTTTGTGCTGAGGCGGCTCGGAACTACCAGCAGTATTCCCTGTAATAAGTGAGGATCAGCCTATATGGCGCGTGAAGATCATATTGAAATGGAAGGCGTCATCGTCGACACCCTTCCGAACACCACTTTCCGTGTTGAACTGGAAAACGGCCACATCGTGACCGCTCACATCTCCGGCAAGATGCGCAAGAACTACATCCGCATCCTGACTGGCGACAAGGTCAAGGTTGAGCTGACTCCGTACGACCTGTCCAAGGGCCGTATCGTCTACCGTTCGCGCTAAGCACGGTCAGACTGCCCTGCCGGTTGCCATGCCATCGATCACTCTGTACGTCCTGGACCTGCATGCGATCATCATGACACCGGCTGGCTGAACCGGTCGTTCCCGGCACCTCAGGCACCAGCGTCACCTCCGCCTGAACCCTCCGCCCGGACCCGGAACGCATCGAGGTTGCAAGACTTGCCCTTCGCGGCGAGACACCCGCCACCTCGATGGCGTATGCCTGAGTATTCCGATGATGCCGCCTTGTCCCATGAATGCGTCTTGAGCCCGAACGCCAATCTGGCCTTCGCTCCCATTCAATGATGACAGGCGGCTCATCCCCGCTGGGCATCTTCTCCCCCCAGTACGCATTCGCTTCCCCCGATACGCATTCGCCTCCTCCAGTACTCATCCAACTCCCCGCCCCTCCCTTGAGGATGGCGAGCCCCTTGGCGTGCGCGCGTGTCCAGCTTGAGCAATCGACTTCATGCTCGCTACGTGCGGACAGCTTGCTGACTGACAGGCATAAAAAACGGCCAGTGCTTGAGCACTGACCGTTCATGTCGACCCTTCAGGGCAGCAAGCTGAGCGTCAGATCACGCCATTTCCGCTTCCGTTTCCAGGTGCAGCTCGCCGTTGTCGACCGTGACATGCACGATGCCGCCCGACTCGGACAGGTCGCCGAACAGGATCATCTCTGCCAGCGGCTTCTTGAGCTTCTCCTGAATCACGCGTGCCATCGGGCGAGCCCCCATTGCCGGGTCATACCCGAGAGTCGCCAGCAAGTCGCGCGCCTCATCAGCGACATCCAGCTGCACACGCTTCTCATCCAGCTGCGCCTGCAGTTCGACCAGGAACTTGTCGACCACATTGCGCACCACGGCGAGATCCAGCGCGCCGAACTGGATGATGCCATCCAGACGGTTGCGGAATTCCGGCGAGAACGTCTTGCGGATGACTTCCATGGCGTCGGTGGAGTGATCCTGGTGCTTGAAGCCGATGGAGCGACGCGCCACCTGCTCGGCACCCGCATTGGAGGTCATCACCAGAATGACGTTGCGGAAGTCCGCTTCGCGACCGTTGTTGTCGGTCAGGCGGCCGTGGTCCATCACCTGCAGCAGCAGGTTGAAGACTTCCGGGTGTGCCTTCTCGATCTCATCAAGCAACAGCACGCAGTGCGGCTGCTTGGTGATGGCTTCGGTCAACAGACCACCCTGGTCATAACCGACGTAGCCCGGCGGTGCCCCGATGAGGCGCGAGACGGTGTGGCGCTCCATGTACTCGGACATGTCGAAGCGCACCAGCTCGATGCCCATCAGCGCCGCCAGCTGACGAGCGACCTCGGTCTTGCCGACCCCTGTCGGGCCAGCGAACAGGAAGCTGCCCACCGGCTTGTCCGGCGCCTTGAGGCCTGCACGCGACAGCTTGATCGCTGCGGACAGCCCGGTGATGGCGTCGTCCTGCCCGAAAACCAGCATCTTGAGATCGCGCTCGAGGTTGGACAGCAGCTTCTTGTCGGAACTGGAGACCGTCTTCGGCGGAATGCGGGCGATGGAGGCGACGATCGCCTCGACCTGCTCGGTATCGATGGTGTCGACGCGGATGCTCTCCGGCAGCAGGCGCTGGTGGGCACCGGCCTCGTCGATCACGTCGATGGCCTTGTCCGGCAGCTGACGGTCGTTGATGTAGCGGTCTGCCAGACGCACTGCCGTTTCCAGCGAGGCATCGGTGTACTTGATGGCATGGTGCTCCTCGAAGCGACCACGCAGCCCCTTGAGGATGCGGATGGTGTCATCCACCGACGGCTCCATGACATCGACCTTCTGGAAGCGGCGCGCCAGGGCGCGGTCCTTCTCGAAGATGCCACGGAATTCCTGGAAGGTGGTGGAACCGATGCAACGCAGCTCGCCGGAAGACAGCAGCGGCTTGAGCAGGTTGGAGGCATCCATCACGCCACCGGACGCGGCACCCGCACCGATGACGGTGTGGATCTCATCGATGAACAGGATCGAGTTCGGTTCCTTGCGCAGCTCCGCCAGCAGCGACTTGAGACGCTTCTCGAAGTCACCGCGGTACTTGGTGCCGGCCAGCAACGCCCCGAGATCCAGCGAGTAGACCACGGCTTCCTTGATGACGTCCGGCACGTCCTCCTCGACGATGCGCTTGGCGAGACCTTCCGCGATGGCGGTCTTGCCGACACCGGCCTCACCGACCAGCAGCGGGTTGTTCTTGCGGCGACGCACCAGAATCTGCACCACGCGCTCGAGCTCGCCATCGCGACCGATCAGCGGGTCGATCTTGCCCAGACGCGCCTGCTCGTTGAGGTTGGTGGCGTAGTTGGTCAGCGGGTTGTTGCCGCCTTCGCTGCTCGCCTCTTCGCTCTCTTCATTCTCGACCGACGCCTGGGGCGTCTGGGTGTGACCCGCGACCTTGGAGATGCCATGCGCGATGTAATTGACCGCGTCCACACGCGCGACATTCTGCTGCTTGAGGAAGTAGACGGCCTGACTTTCCTGCTCGGAGAAGATGGCCACCAGCACGTTGGCGCCGGTCACTTCACTCTTGCCGGAGGATTGCACGTGGAAGACGGCACGCTGCAGGACGCGCTGGAAGCCCAGCGTCGGCTGCGTCTCGCGGTCTTCCTGCTCTTCCGGAATCAGCGGGGTGGTGGAATTGATGAAGTCCTGAAGGTCGACTCGCAGCTTGTCCAGATTGGCACCACAGGCGCGCAGGACATCGGCAGCGGAGGCATTGTCCAGCAGTGCCAGCAGGAGGTGTTCCACGGTCATGAATTCGTGGCGTTTGGAACGTGCCACGGTGAAGGCCGTGTTCAGGGTCAGTTCAAGTTCTTTGCTCAACATGGCAAGTCCCCTCTAGGCCGCGTCTTGGACGGATCACTCCGCCCGGTCGATGTCGCACAGCAGCGGATGCTGGCACTCTCGAGCATATTGATTGACTTGGTGGCATTTCGTTTCCGCGATGTCGCGACTGAAGATGCCACAGGTTCCTTTTCCCTGATGATGGACAGCGAGCATGATCTGTACTGCCTGCTCCTGATCCTTGTTGAAAAAGGTGGTCAGCACCTCCACGACGAAGTCCATCGGCGTGAAGTCATCATTGTGCAGAACGACCTTGTACATGGGCGGTGGAGCCAGTTCAGGCTCAGCGGTCTCGAATGCCAGATCACCTTCGTGGTCTTCCTGGTATCCGGGTGCCTGAGCCGACGGGGCCTGATTGCTGATCGACAGTGTCTCCAGAAAGGGAGGACTGCCGCGCGATGTCTCTGTCTTGAACATAAGGGGCTGATCCGGTGAACACAAGCCGTGACGAAGCAGATTGCCTCAACGCGCCGCGGAGAAGGTCAAGCGCTGCCACGTCGTCTCAATGTGGGTGTGATAAGGAAAAGATGGGGGCTTGTCGATCTGGTTGCAAGCTTTAGTCGCGCACGCCTGAGCGTACACGTTCATGCCTGCATCGCGACGCTCTGACATGAATGCGGACATTTGCATGCATTTTCGCTCACATACGCGACAGACACCTCTCGACAGGCGTCGCCAACCGGCGACCCACTCAAGCGTCTCGCCGCTCAATGAAGCCCGCAATGCTTCCGCACAGAACCCCCGCGCAGAACGCTCCACGCAGAACGCACAGGAGTGGCAATCGTTGGCAGCAGACTGAGCGCGCAACCGAGAAGCTTCCATCTCAAACGCAAGAAGGCCCCCGGACATGTCCGGGGGCCTTCTGCTGAAACCTGTCACGCAACCTGATGCCTGGGCATCAGATCAACGCAGGGTCTCAGGCATCCATGTTGTCAGCAACAGCCTGACCGAACTCGGAGCACTTCAGCAGCTTGGCATCGTCCATCAGGCGATGGAAGTCATAGGTGACTTCGCCCTTGGCGATGGCCTTCTCGACGCCTTTCAGCACGAGATCAGCCGCTTCGACCCAACCCATGTGACGCAGCATCATCTCGGCAGAGAGGATGACGGAGCCCGGGTTGACCTTGTCCTGGCCAGCGTACTTCGGTGCAGTACCGTGAGTCGCTTCGAACATGGCGACGGTGTCGGACAGGTTGGCACCCGGCGCGATACCGATACCACCCACTTCCGCCGCCAGAGCGTCGGACAGGTAGTCACCGTTCAGGTTCAGGGTGGCGATGACGTCATATTCCGCCGGACGCAGCAGGATCTGCTGGAGCATGGCGTCAGCGATGACGTCCTTGACCACGATGTCCTTGCCGTTGTTCGGGTTCTTGAAGGTCATCCACGGGCCGCCATCCAGCAGCTCGCCGCCGAACTCGTCCTTGACGATTTCGTAGCCCCAGTCCTTGAAGGCACCTTCGGTGAACTTCATGATGTTGCCCTTGTGCACCAGGGTCAGCGACTCACGGTCGTTGTCGATGGTGTACTGGACAGCCTGACGGACCAGACGCTTGGTACCTTCTTCGGAGACCGGCTTGACGCCGATACCGCAGTTCTCCGGGAAGCGGATGTTGGTGACACCCATCTCTTCACGCAGGAACTTGATGACCTTGTCGGCTTCCGGCGTTCCCGCTTTCCATTCGACACCGGCATAGATGTCTTCGGAGTTTTCGCGGAAAATGACCATGTCGACGTCAGCCGGCTTCTTGACCGGGCTCGGCACACCAGTGAACCAGCGCACCGGGCGCAGGCAGGTGTACAGATCCAGCTTCTGACGCAGAGCGACGTTCAGGGAGCGAATACCACCGCCCACCGGAGTGGTCAGCGGACCCTTGATGGAAACGATGTAATCCTTGACAGCCTCGAGAGTCTCTTCCGGCAGCCAGGTGTCAGCATCATAAACGTGAGTGGCTTTTTCACCGGCGTAGACTTCCATCCAGTGAATCTTGCGCTCGCCGCCATAGGCCTTGTCGACAGCAGCGTCGATGGCAATCTTCATGGCCGGAGTCACGTCCACACCGATACCATCGCCTTCGATGAACGGGATGATCGGATTATTCGGAACGTTGAGGGTATTGTCGGAATTTGAGGTGATCTTGGCACCGCCTTCCGGGACGACAATCTTCTGGAACCCCATTGATAACTCCCCTGTCATGGATTCAGTGGAGGCGCGAGTATAGCACCCGTGCCGCTTCTCACAGTAGGCTTATACGGCAGCCGCGACAAAAGTCTAAACCATGTCTCTCATATATCTGCTTCACAAGCCTTACCGCGTCCTGACCCAGTTCACCGACCGCGATCAGGGCCGCCAGACACTCGCTGACTTCATCGACGTACCGGATGTCTATGCCGCCGGGCGCCTCGACTATGACTCCGAGGGACTGCTGCTGCTCACCAGTGATGGCGCACTCTCCCACCAGATCGCGCACCCGAAGAAGAAGCAGCCCAAGACCTACTGGGTACAGGTGGAAGGTGCCCCTGACGAGCAGGCCATCGCCGCGCTGCGTGCCGGTGTCGAACTCAAGGATGGCATGACGCGCCCAGCCAAAGTGCGGCGCATCGAGCCCCCCGAGTTGCCTGACAGGCAACCCCCTGTGCGCTTCCGTGCGAGCATTCCGACCCACTGGCTGGAGATCATCATCAGCGAAGGTCGCAATCGCCAGGTGCGCCGCATGACCGCCCACGTCGGCCTGCCGACCCTGCGCTTGATCCGCGCGGCCATCGGGCCGTGGAAGCTCGACGGCCTTGCCCCCGGTGAATGGCGCAGCGAGGAAGTCGAGATGCCTGCGCCACCTCGTCGCGAGTCCCGCTCGCCACGCCACAAGGGCGCGACTGGCAAGCCGGGCGAGCGCCGCACCGGCAACGCTGGCCCCCGGGGCAGTGACAATAGAGGCAACAGCGCGGGCAAGAGCGGCAAGGGCTCAGGTCGGGGTTCCCGTCGGAGTTCTGGCCAGACTGAAGGCAAGGGTTCAGGCAAGACACCCGGCGCCCGCGCCCCCTCCCGTCGTCCCTCATCCCCCAAGAAAGGAAGGAAATCCTGATGGCTGCTCGCTGGACCCCGAATGTCACCGTCGCCTGCGTCGTCGAACGCGCCGGGCGCTACCTGATCGTCGAGGAAGACAAGGGCGGGCCCTGCACGGTGTTCAACCAGCCGGCCGGCCATCTCGAACCCCATGAGCGCATCATCGACGGCGTGCAACGCGAAGTGCGCGAGGAAACCGCCTGGCGCATCCTGCTGACCGGCTATCTCGGCCTCTATGTGCACGTGGCCGAGGACGGCACCCACTTCCACTCCCACAGTTTCGAGGCCGCCGCCCTTGAGCACCTGTGCACGCCGCTGGACCCTGACATCGTCAGAACGCACTGGCTGTCGCTTGAGGAGATCGAGCAGCTCGAGGACATGGGCCGCCTGCGCAGCCCGCTGGTGACCCGGCGTATTCGCGACAGCCAACGTGGCAAGCGTTTCCCGCTGGATGTGCTGCACGATTGAGCGATTGCCCGCGCCGGAAGTCCGCCGCCGGGCGTGCTGTCGAGCGGCGCTTGCGGCCCTGTGCGGCAGACGGCGCAGGCGGGGTGAATCCCACCCCCGCATTCAGGTATAATCCCGCCCATTCAAGCGGCGCCAGAATGACGGGGCTGCCGCCTCCCCTGTTTGTGACAACCCGCGGCCATGCGGGTGACGAGAGAACTGATGACCGCTGAAACCGGTACCGGAACCAAGGTCATCGTCGGCATGTCCGGCGGTGTCGACTCCTCCGTCTCTGCCCTGTTGTTGATGGAGCAGGGCTACCACGTCGAAGGCCTGTTCATGAAGAACTGGGACGAAGACGACGGTAGCGAATACTGCACCGCCCTCGAAGACCTGGCCGATGCCCAGGCCGTGTGCGACAAGCTCGGCATCAAGCTGCACACCGCCAACTTCGCCGCGGAGTACTGGGACAACGTCTTCGAGCACTTCCTGGCCGAGTACAAGGCCGGTCGCACGCCGAATCCCGACATCCTGTGCAACCGCGAGATCAAGTTCAAGGTCTTCCTCGAGTATGCCGAGATGCTGGGCGCCGAGCTGATCGCCACCGGTCACTACGTGCGTGGCGGCGTGCGTGATGGTCTCCCGCGCCTGCTCAAGGGCCTGGACACCAACAAGGACCAGAGCTACTTCCTGCATGCCGTGCCGCAGGCGGCCATCGCGCGCACCCTGTTCCCGGTCGGCGAGCTCGAGAAGCACGAAGTACGCGCCATCGCCGAGAAGCATGAGCTGATCACCGCGCGCAAGAAGGATTCCACCGGTATCTGCTTCATCGGCGAGCGGCGTTTCGCCGACTTCCTCAAGCAGTACCTGCCCGCTCAGCCCGGCAAGATCGAGACCCCCGATGGCGATGTCATCGGCGAGCACATGGGCCTGATGTACTACACCCTCGGCCAGCGCCAGGGGCTGGGAATCGGTGGCCTCAAGCGCTATCCGGACGCGCCCTGGTTCGTGTGTGCCAAGGACCTGGAGCGCAACGTGCTGATCGCCGTGCAGGGCAAGCACCACGACCTGCTCTACACTCAGGCGTTGAGCACCGAATCCGTCGACTGGGTCGCCGGCGAGCCGCCGCAGACCGATGCCAATGGCGAGCTGCGCATTCGCTGCAAGAACCGCTATCGCCAGGAAGACCAGGCCGCGACCTTGATCGTCAATGACGGCCAGCGTGTCGAGGTGCGTTTCGATGAACCGCAACGCGCCGTCACGCCCGGCCAGTCTGCCGTCTTCTATCTCGGCGACATCTGTCTGGGCGGCGGCGTGATCGATGCCGCCTGGAAACTTCCGGCGGCGGACGCCAGCGCTTCCACCGCCCCGCTCTCTGGCCCCGAGGAGTCCGCCGCGCAATGACCAGCGTGCCGATCCGTCCCGTCACTGATACCACTACCCGCCAGGCACTGTCGCTGGCGGGCGTCTTCCAGGCAGCCGCGCTGGTCGATGAGCTGGCCCGCCACGGCCAGTGCGATGAGCGCGCCTGGGAAACCCTGGTCAATGCCACGCTGGATACCAATCCGGAAAGCTTCGAAGCCATCTACGGCGGACACCATAACCGCCTGCGGCTCGGCATCGACACCGTCAGTGCGGTGATGGAACGTCGCCAGGTCTCGCCCGTGGTGATGCGTTACGGCTTCTCGCTGGTGATGCTGATGAGCAAGCTCAAGAAGGACCCGGACATGCTGGACAAGCTGGGCGCGGGCCTGACGCGCATCCAGGGCCAGGCCGAGCACTTCGGGCCGACCCACGAGAACGTGATCGCAAGTCTGGGCGAGCTTTACCAGCAGACCCTCTCCACCTTCCGCTACCGGATCGTGGTGCAGGGCGACCCCGGCCTGCTGCAGCAGCGCATGATGCCGGAACGCATCCGCTGCGCCCTGCTGGCAGGCGTGCGCTTCGCGCTGCTGTGGGACCAGCAGGGTGGCCGTCGCTGGAAGCTGGTCTTCCAGCGCAGCGCGCTCAAGAAGTCATTGCAGCAGCTGGGCTGAGCCCGCCTCCGCGCTCGCGCCAGCGCGTCACCTGACGCACCAGATTCACACCCGAATTCGCTTCAACAACGCTGGAGCCCATCAACCGGGCTCCGAGACACTTGAACCGGCAGCGCATCATGTCCTGCCACCATCGGAAGATTCTCATCATGCAGCTGTCCGCCCTCACCGCCCTGTCTCCCGTCGATGGCCGCTATGGCGCCAAGACCGAGGCCCTGCGCGAGCACTTCAGTGAATTCGGCCTGATCCGTGCCCGCGTCATCGTCGAGGTGCGCTGGTTGCAACGCCTGGCCGCCCACGCCGAGATCGCTGAAGTGCCGGCCTTCTCCGCGGATGCCAACGCCGTGCTGGATAGCATCGTCAGTGAATTCAGTGTCGAGGATGCCCAGCGCATCAAGGACATCGAACGCACCACCAACCACGACGTGAAGGCGGTCGAGTACTTCCTGAAGGAAAAGGTCGAAAGCAACGCCGAACTCAACGCCGTCACCGAGTTCATCCACTTCGCCTGCACCAGTGAAGACATCAACAACCTGTCTCATGCCCTGATGCTGCGTGGCGGCCTGGACAACGTGCTGCTGCCGCAGATGCGTGAAGTGACCGAAGCGATCGTCGCGCTGGCCCACCAGCACGCCGAACAGCCGATGCTGTCGCGCACCCATGGCCAGACGGCCAGCCCGACCACCCTCGGCAAGGAAATGGCCAACGTCGCTGCGCGTCTGCGTCGTCAGCTGGCGCAGATCGAACGCATCGAGATGCTCGGCAAGATCAACGGTGCCGTGGGCAACTACAACGCCCACCTGACCACCTATCCGGCCATCGACTGGGCGGCCAACGCCGAAACCTTCGTCGAGAGCCTCGGGCTGACCTTCAACCCGTACACTACCCAGATCGAGCCGCACGACTACATCGCCGAGCTGTTCGATGCCATCTGCCGCTTCAACACCATTCTGATCGACTTCGATCGTGACGTCTGGGGCTACATCTCGCTGGGTTACTTCAAGCAGCGTACCGTGGCCGGCGAGATCGGCTCTTCCACCATGCCGCACAAGGTCAACCCGATCGACTTCGAGAACTCCGAAGGCAATCTGGGCATCGCCAACGCCGTGCTGGGCCATCTGGCACAGAAGCTGCCGATCTCCCGCTGGCAGCGTGACCTGACCGACTCCACCGTGCTGCGCAACCTGGGTACCGGCCTGGCGCAGGGTCTGATCGCCTATCAGGCGACCCTGAAAGGCATCAGCAAGCTGGAAGCCAACCCGGAGCGCCTGAACGCCGATCTGGACAACAGCTGGGAAGTGCTGGCCGAGCCGATCCAGACCGTCATGCGTCGTTACGGCATCGAGAAGCCCTACGAGAAGCTCAAGGAGCTGACCCGTGGCAAGCGTATCGACCAGGCCGGTTTCGCCGCCTTCATCGAGACGCTGGAACTGCCGGACGACGTCAAGACCGAGCTGAAGGCACTGAGCCCGGCCAGCTACATCGGTAACGCCATTGCACAGGCCAAGGCGCTCTAAGCGGCGCAGGTTCACTGCAAGTCTCAAGACGCCGGGGCCTCTGCTCCGGCGTCATACATTACGCATTACGCAGCACGCTGAACGACACACTGGATTCACGACCACTGACGCTCTCCGTCAGTGGGCACGACATGCCACGCTCTCAAGGCTCGGCATGGAACGCATCGCCGTCTGCCATCCGGCAACACGGCTTCAACGACGTCATCGCGAGACCGCCGCCCCCTGACAGGCTGCCGTTCGCGTTCGAGAGGTTCTGCATGAGCACATCCCCCGCCCCCCGCGACACCGACACGCCACTGGCACTGTTGGGCGGCCTGAGCATCCGTGAATTCCTGCGCGATTACTGGCAGCAGAAGCCGCTGCTGATCCGCGGAGCCTTCGCAGACTTCGAGACGCCGCTGGAAGCCGATGAACTGGCCGGTCTGGCCTGTGAAGATGGCATCGAAGCCCGTCTGGTCGAGGAAAACGGCCCGGACAAGGCCTGGCAGGTCAGCCACGGCCCCTTCGATGAGGCGACCTTCGCGCGTCTCGACGCCAAGGACGACAGCCAGTGGAGCCTGCTGGTACAGGCGGTGGACCATTACGTCCCCGACGTCGCCGCGCTGTTCGAGCCCTTCACCTTCCTGCCGCGCTGGCGCCTCGATGACATCATGATCAGCTACGCGCCGACCGGTGGCAGCGTCGGCCCGCACCTGGACAACTACGATGTCTTCCTGCTGCAGGCCCAGGGCCAGCGTCATTGGCAGCTGGGCGGCATGCATGGTGACGACGCCGAGATCATCGATGGCATCGACCTGCGCATCCTCAAGCACTTCGAGGTCACTCCGGGCGAGGACTGGGTGCTGGAACCCGGCGACATGCTCTACGTGCCGCCGCGCCTGGCGCACCACGGTGTCAGCCAGTCCGATGACTGCATGACCATCTCCGTCGGCTTCCGTGCGCCTTCCGCCGATGAAGTCGTCACCTCCTACGCCGACTATCTGGGTGCCAGTCTGCCGGAATCGCTGCGCTACCGTGACCAGGGCATGGCACCGGTCGCCAATGCCGGCGAGCTGGACGACGCCTCGCTCGAGCGCGTGCGTGAGTTGCTGCTCAGCACGCTGGACAACCCGACCCAGCTGGCACAGTGGTTCGGTCGCTACATGACCCAACCCAAGTATCTGGAGCAGCTCGCCGCCCGCGAACCGGCCCTCAAGACGCATGAGCTGGTCGAGTATCTGGAAGATGAAGGCGTACTGGTGCGCTCCCTGGGCTCACGCTTCGCCTTCCGTCACGGCGAGAATGGCACCAGCACGCTGTTCGTCGATGGCGATGGCATCCTGGCCCCTCAGCCGCTGGCGGAAGCGCTGGCCTCCGATCAGCGCCTCACGGCGGTGTTGCTTGACTACACCACAGCAGACCTTGATCGCAGTGCCGTGGTCAGCCTGCTGACGGCGCTGATCAACCGCGGCAGCCTGATACTGGAATGCGACCTTCAGGACGAAGAGGACGATGAAGAATGAGTGACGCCATGATCAGCCTGGAACGGGGCGACTGGCAGACGTTGGGCAACGAGGCCAGCGAGATCCGCCGCGTCGTGTTCATCGAGGAACAGCAGGTACCGCAGAATGAGGAGTGGGACGGGCGCGATGACACCTGCGAACACTTCCTCGTGCATCTGGATGGCCGCACCGTCGGCACGGCCCGTCTGTTGCCGGACGGCCATGTCGGCCGCGTCGCCATCCTCTCCGAAGCGCGCGGACTGGGGCTTGGCCAACGCCTGATGGAAGCGGTCATCCATGCTGCGCGCCAGGCTGGTCATGCTGAAGTGCTACTGGATGCTCAGACCCATGCGCTGGAATTCTATCAACGCCTCGGCTTCACGGCTTACGGCGACGAGTTTCTCGATGCCGGCATACCGCACCGCAGCATGCGCTTGATTCTGAACTGAATTTTAGCGTCCGCCTTACAAAAACCGGCCCCATTTGGGGCCGGTTTTTTTGTGCCTTGAAGTTTCTTGTAGTCTGGCTACAACCCGCTCCTTGACCAAGTCATCATTCCCCAAGGCCCATGGATACTGACATCATGACGTCATTGATAAATATTAAAACGACTGTTTGTCGGCAGGAATTCCACAACGTTGAAACTGGTATAAAACGATCGTTTTAATGCGACCAAGGAATGAAAGACAGCACTCAATTTCGGAGCGATGCTAGAGATCAGGTCATTTACGCTGCACTGCGACATGACACGCTGCCCGACCCGGCACCGCCTTCAGGAGATTCGCCCATGCTCACCTCAGACTCACGAACGCAGACCACCCTGATGGGCGGTAGAGGTGACCAGGTACTCGGGCAGCCTGAGGATGCCGCTCTGGCCGAGCAATGGCACAACGCCGAGATCCGCACGCGGATTCTCAAGCTGGCACGTCCCCTCAAGGACCTGCTGCCACCGCAGACAGCGGAGTCGGTGGCGGCACAGGCGCAGACGATCTGCCATCTGAGTCGCGACCAGCGCTGGCAGCTTCCCGGCGAGCAGTGGCAACTGCGCTCACAGGGCAGCGGCTGGCAGCTGAAGTGCAATGGGAAGCTGAAGTGCAGTGTGCAGCCGGCAACCGCAGGCGAGACGCAGGACGCGCCTGACCAGCTGGCGCTTGCCGGACTCACCGATGACGTGACTGGGGTGCAGCTGGGCAACCGCCCGCTCCCTCGGGCCCTCTGGACCCTGGCCGCCGCGCGGCATCGCGGCGAACGTCATTCGGTGCTGGCCATTGCCCAGATCAGCAGCGTGCGCGAAGCGCTGTGCTGGGGAGAGCTGATCTCACGGCTGCGTGCGCCGGACGGCAGGCCGCCACGCATCGCCCTCACCCTCAGCCACTGCACGTTACCCACGCTGGAAGCCAGCCTGTACTTCCTGATGCCCTGGTTGGACAGCATCACGCTGACAGCGGCCCCCGGCCTGGAAACTGCCTGCCTTGGCGTGATCAAGGCTCGCTTCAGACTTGCTGAGCCAGCGGAGCTCGACAACGCCACCGACGACGCCTTCTGTCGCACGGCGTGACTCCACTGGTAACGCCTGAAAGATCAATAACAACAACAAACTGTCATGCAGCAACTCAAGACGCAGAGCACCGACACTCCCATTTCACGCGTCGCTCTCGCGTCGACCGCCAGACGAAAGACAAGCGAACAGACACAAGACACAGACAACACGCCAGGGGCTGAGCCCCGACGACGAAGCCATCAGGAGATGCCACCATGAGTCACACACGTGCCGATCAGATTGCCGCGCTCGAAAAGGACTGGGCCGAGAATCCGCGCTGGAAAGGGGTCACTCGCCCCTATTCCGCCGAGGATGTGGTGCGCCTGCGCGGTTCCGTTCCGGAAGCCAATACCCTGGCGACCCGCGGTGCCGAGAAGCTCTGGAAGCTGGTCAATGGTGATGCCAAGAAGGGCTACGTCAACTGTCTGGGCGCCCTGACCGGTGGCCAGGCCATGCAACAGGTGAAGGCCGGTATCGAGGCCATCTACCTGTCCGGCTGGCAGGTCGCCGCCGACAACAACACCAGTGAAGCCATGTACCCGGATCAGTCGCTCTATCCGGTGGATTCCGTGCCGACCGTGGTCAAGCGCATCAACAACACCTTCCGCCGCGCCGACCAGATCCAGTGGCAGAAAGGGGCCAATCCGGGCGATGCCGACTTCGTCGATTACTTCGCGCCTATCGTGGCGGATGCCGAGGCCGGTTTCGGTGGCGTGCTCAACGGCTACGAGCTGATGACCGCCATGATCCGTGCGGGTGCCTCCGGCGTGCACTTCGAGGACCAGCTGGCCTCGGTCAAGAAGTGTGGCCACATGGGCGGCAAGGTACTGGTGCCGACCCAGGAAGCGGTGCAGAAGCTGGTGGCCGCTCGCCTGGCTGCTGACGTGGCGGGTGTCCCGACCCTGGTCATCGCGCGTACCGATGCCAATGCCGCTGACCTGATCACCTCCGATGTCGACGACTACGACAAGCCGTTCCTGACCGGTGAGCGCTCCGACGAAGGCTTCTATCGTGTCAATGCAGGCCTGGATCAAGCCATTGCCCGCGGCCTGGCCTACGCGCCCTACTCCGACCTGATCTGGTGTGAAACCGCCAAGCCGGACCTCGAGGAGGCGCGCCGCTTCGCCGAAGCGATCAAGAAGGAATACCCGGACCAGCTGCTGGCCTACAACTGCTCGCCTTCCTTCAACTGGAAGAAGAACCTCGACGACGCCACCATCGCCAAGTTCCAGCAGGAACTGTCGGACATGGGCTACAAGTACCAGTTCATCACCCTGGCCGGTATCCACAACATGTGGTTCAACATGTTCGATCTTGCCTACGACTATGCGCAGGGCGAAGGCATGAAGCACTACGTCGAGAAGGTGCAGGAAGCCGAATTCGCCGCAGCCGAGAAGGGCTACACCTTCGTGGCGCACCAGCAGGAAGTCGGCACCGGCTACTTCGATGACATGACCAACGTCATTCAGGGCGGCAACTCCTCCGTCACCGCACTGACGGGCTCCACGGAAGAAGACCAGTTCTAGACCGCTGACATCACGGCATGGCACCTCGCAATGACCGGATTGCGCGAGGTGCCACTCGCAGACTGACCGAAGCCCGCTCACGCGGGCTTTTTCGTGCTTTACGCCTTGAATGCCCGCCGCGAATGTCCACCATCAGCAACGAACGCCCCTGCGCTGACATTCACTCGGTATGGCTCAAGAAGAAGTGCTCACGCGGAAGTACTTGCGTGGCAGCACTCATGCGCCGGTACTCACGTGGTCGGTACTCACGCGGTAGCACTCACGCGACCGGGAAGTGCAGAAGTTGCGTCACCTCAGCGTTTCAGGTCGGGAACCCGTCATGGTCGACGTGGTCTATAATGTTAAGAAACAGTGTTCTCGCACGCCCGTCGTGACAAGAACCTGCTGGCGGCCCAAGGAAGTGATCGCCTACCTGAGCCTTGCTCTCTCAGCCTCAGCATTCTCCATCACAACCTCAAGCTGCACCGCATCATGCGAGGAGACACACCATGACACTCTCACTGACTCACAAACGATCGACTGGCGCACGCCGCTGGCTGCCCGTGATCGCACTCGGCGTGCTGACGCTTGGCGGCTGCGCGAACAGCGACATCTACTCCGGCAACGTCTACACCGGCGATCAGGCCAAGCGCGCACAGTCCGTCAGCTACGGCACCATCACCTCGCTGCGCCCGGTGCAGATCCAGGCACAGGATGAAGGCAGCGGCGTGCTCGGTGGCCTGGGTGGTGCGGTCGTCGGCGGCCTGCTCGGCAGCCAGATCGGCGGCGGCTCCGGTCGTGCGATCGCCACTGCCGCGGGTGCCATCGGCGGTAGCGTGGCCGGCAAGTCGATCGCTGACAATGTCGACCAGATCGACGCCTACGAGATTGAAGTCCGCCGCGATGCCGGCGACAGCCTCATCGTCGTCCAGAAAGCCGACACCGCCTTCTCGGTTGGCCAACGTGTCCGCCTGGTCGGCTACGGCGCCAACCTGAGCGTCGCGCCTTACTGAGTCTCTCGACGGCTGGCGCTCCCTTGCCGGGACGCCAGCCGTTCTGATTCTGCGCCTTCAGCGACGCCTGTCGCAGCCCTGCGCGGGAAACGCCGCCACGCTCTCCCCATCTCGCCTGGCTCACGCATCCCCGCCTCTCTCGCGTCTCTCGCACCTCTCGCGCTCTGCATCTCCCACACGCCCCACCCCCTCGCTTCGCTTCGCATCCCCTCCCTCGATCTCACACAGGCACGGCTCGCCGCAGTGGGCGATATGCAGACTGCCTATTGATTAACAGGCTATGAAATCGGGATTTTTTGTGCAAAGTTATACGCCTGCAGCCTAACTTGACTCTGTACACAACTACCCGTCCCAGGAGTTGCGATGCGTCCCGTCACTGCCCGTCCGCCAGGTTCTCGCCCAGGCACCCGCAAGCTGTCTTGTGTCACGTCTTCTTCAAGAAACGCTCCCCGCGCTTATCCCAGTCCAGTCAATGAGAACCCTGGCGGTACCGCCGCCTCAAGCCATGCCCCGCAGATGGCGCCGGCCTTCTCGACCCGGCGCCTGGGCATGGCATTGATCATGCTGGGCGCGGTGGCATTGGCTCCCATGGTGGAGGCCGCCGAGGACGAGGGTGGCGTGCTGTCATTGAAGGTCGAGAACGACATTCTCACCTCCGGCGATGATGGCCATTACACCAACGGCTTTGCGCTGAGCTACACCTTCAAGACACCAGAGCAGCACTGGTCACGCTCATTCGCGGACTGGGTGCCCGGCTTCAGCGCGGCGCGATTGGACGCCACGGCCTACCGCTTCGGACAGCAGATCTATACCCCCAATGACATCAAGCGAGAGCAACCGGATCAGGATGACCGCCCCTACGCGGGCTACCTGTTCGGTGGCGTCTCGCTGTTCGCCGGTGAAGAGGGAGATGACTGGCGACGGGTGGACACCTTCAATCTGGATCTCGGCATCGTCGGCCCGGCCTCGGGCGCCAAGGATGCTCAGAAGGCGGTACACAAGCTGACCGGCAGTGATGAGCCGGAGGGTTGGGATCACCAGCTGCACAACGAGCCGGTGATCAGCACCGGCTGGCAGACGCAGCTATGGCTGCCGGCCAGGGCCGCAGGGCTGGAGGTGGAGTACGGCCCCTCGGCTTCCGTGGCGCTGGGCAATCTCTACACCTATGCGGGCGTCGGTGGCGGGGTACGCATCGGCCAGGGGCTGACCCGCAGCTACGGGATACCGACAGTGGCGCCGGCCCAGGGCGGCCGTCAGTACTTCCATCCCGACGGTGATTTCGCCTGGTACCTGTTCGCCAATATCGAGGGCCGCGCGATGGCCTACAACATGCTGCTGGATGGCAATGGCTTCGAGGACAGCGCCTCGGTAGACCGTCGCCCACTGGTCGGCGACCTGCAACTGGGCTTCGCACTCAGCTGGCAACGCTGGCAGCTGGCGTTCGTCAACGTGTGGCGCACTCACGAATTCGAGACGCAGCAGGAGAGCGATCAATTCGGCTCGCTGACGCTCTCGACCTGGCTATGACTCGGCGCTGAGCTGCAGGCGGCACTGACAAGACGCGATGGATGAGCAGAGCCTGATGAGAAGTGTCTGATGAGCAGAAACAGAAAGGCCGGGCAGATAGCCCGGCCTTTCTGTCTGCGGGAAACGTCATGCTTCCCGGAAGGTTGCTGCTGGTGAGATCAGTGCATCTTGACCTTGCTCATGCCCCAGCAGATCAGCTTGCCGCCGATCAGAACGATCAGCGCCAGCACGATCAATGCCATCAGCATGGAGACGGGATTGACGATGAAGGTCGCACCCAGAATACCCAGGGCCACGCCCCAGACGTAGCGGTCACCGCTATCGATGCTCAGAGCCTCCGGCAGGACACGCTTGACGGTGGCACCCAGCGAGCCTTCCCAGCGGTTCAAGCACAGCATGAAGATCGCAGCGAAGCTCACCAGCCAGATCAATGTCACGGTCATCGAAATTCTCTCCTGAAAAATAGGGTCGCATGGCGCCTGAGTTGTCATTTCCCGTCAGGCGACGGGACAGAGTGTGCAGAGCGAGGCCACCTCGGGCCGCGCGTCAGAATCCGCAATATCCGAGTAGGCAGAGTAACCAGACCCTGTGGCCCTCGCAAGCCATCGCCCCAACCTTGTCTGGCCGCCAGCAGCAAGGCCGCTGTGCGCTGACAGGGCAACCCCGCCAGACACCTGATAATCCAACCGTTTTGCCCCTTTGTTCACCGATGGCGTCGGGGGTGAGAAAAAACCCTGCCTCAGGGTTGAAATGCACGCCTGCGAGCGTCACCTATACTTTCAAGACAAGGTAACGTGCGCTGGATTGCCTCTCTGGCAATGTCATCAGCGGGCCAGGAGCCACGTGATACGCGGCTTTTTTCCAGTTTCCCCCCTGACAGTCACCTCAGGGGCACGTTACCATTGACGTTCATATACCTATCGAAAGGCTCTCATCATGCAAATCGCCCAGAATGCCGTCGTATCCTTCCACTACACCCTGACCAACAACGAAGGGGAAGTGCTGGATAGCTCCGAAGGTCGCGAGCCGCTGGCCTACATCCACGGCGCTGGCAACATCGTCCCGGGCCTCGAGAAGGAACTCGACGGCAAGACTTCCGGCGACGAGCTGAAAGTTGCCGTCTCTCCGGAAGAAGGTTACGGCGAAGTCCAGGAAGCCCTGGTCCAGGAAGTGCCGCGTGAAGCCTTCCAGGGTGTCGAAGACATCGAAGCTGGCATGCAGTTCCAGGCGCAGACCCAGGGCGGCCCGCTGATGGTCACCGTCACCAAGGTCGAAGGCGACACTGTCACTGTCGATGGCAACCACCCGCTGGCCGGCGAAACCCTGAACTTCGACGTGCAGATCACCAACGTGCGTGAAGCTTCTGCTGAAGAGCTGGAACACGGCCACGTTCACGGCGAAGGCGGCGTGGAGCACTAAGCTCCGCCTCTTCCCTCATCTGAGGCATCTCCCCGGATGAGCGCCTCCCACAGTGTGGGAGGCCGGAACCGAAAGCCCCGCGACTGAGTCATCAGTCGCGGGGCTTTTTCGTGTCTGGCTCCGTGTCGGCCTGACTGGCTTGGCGCGCTTGTCAGACTGGCTCAGCCCTCTCTTCACAGCCCTGATCACTCATGATTCCGGATCAGGCACCGCAGCTGGGCGGCGTGGCATCGCTGGAAAGGCTCAGGCCACGAAACAGCGCCGTGGCATCACCGCCGGCATTGTCACCGTCAGCCATCAGCGCCAGTCCGGCAATCTCGCTCGGCTTGCTGCCAAACAGTGACGCGTAATCAGCACGCAGATCACGCACCTCCGCCACCCACTGCCCCACCTTCTCATCACCGGATTCAACGGCCAGCAGCACGGCACGATCCGTGAAGGCATTGTCCCAATGGCTGCCTTTGGCTTCATTGCTGGACCAGACGTAATTGATGGCCTCGACCTGCCACGGCAGGATACCGGTCTTGTTGACCACGTAGAGACGCGCCGGATAGTCATCGCCGCCCTTGGTCTTCTCGTTCACGCTCGGGTAGATGCCATCCACCTGCCAGCACCATTTCAGATAGGGCGTCTCTTCAAGCGAGATATCCTGCTCCAGATAGCGCGCGGACGCCTGGCCCCGAGCGCGCGCCTCGAGCGCAGGTCTGCCATCGCGCTCCACCACGCGATAGGCCGTCTGGCCTTCGAAGGTCTTCTCGCCCCAGGCAAGAATCTGCGCAGGCGAGAAACTCCTGTCAGCCGCGTGGGTCACCGAGGGCAGTAGCGCCGCCAGCAGGCCGCTGGAGGCGACTGCCGCGAACAGGGGCAGGAATGATGGCAACTGACGGGAAGCAATCTTCATTGGCAGGACTCCGAGGCGCCTGAGCAAGGCGAGTGAGAAAGGTAACGAGCCGTATCATCAGCAAGGCCAGGTTCGCAGCGCATCATCTCCGGTCAGCATTGTGCGGATCAGCGCCATGCTGCTCGCATCGATCCTGGGCTCGCAAGGTGACATACCCTCCCCATACGCGCGTCAGTGTGGTCAGGATGCATGCCGCGGCGAAGATCCATGCCAACAATGCGAAATGCTGTGGCATCAGGCAGGCCAGTACGAAGAAGGCGATGGTCTCGGTGCCCTCGGTCAGGCCATCCAGATAATAGAAGGCCTTGCGCGTGAAATTGGGCCGCTCCAGCTGATGCTTGGCCGCCATGATGGCAAAGGCCAGAAAGCTCGAGCCCGTGCCGACGAAGGCGAACAGCAGCGCCACCGCCGCCATCGCATTGGCACCAGGGTCTGCCAGGGCGAAGCCCACCACCACGGCGGCGTAGAACAGGAAATCGAGACAGATGTCCAGAAAGCCACCGGCATCGGAGCTCAGGCCGGCATGCCGCGCCAGCGCGCCATCCAGCCCGTCCACCACCCGATTGATCAGGATCGCGACCAGCGCGAACCCGAAATGCCCATAAGCCAGCAACGGCAACGCCAGCATGCCGATGGCGAAGCCCGCGAGGGTCAGCTGATCCGGATGCAGACCGCGCGCCGCCGCACTTTTCGCAAGACGTTTCAGAGGCGGCTGTACCCAGCGTGAGGTCCACTTGTCCAGCATGTTGCATCTACTCCCATGAAGTCGTTGAGGTCATCGTCATTCCAGCGCCTGACAGGCGCTCAGCCGCGCGTCGGCGAGACCGAGCGCCCGGCAGGTACCGCACGCGCCAGCAGGTAGACCACCAGCGGCAGACAGGCCTGCAGGCAGGCGGCCACCGCGGTCAGGCGCGGGTCGGCCCCCGTCGCCAGCGCTAGGGTTTCGGTGGTCAGGGTCGGGACACGCCCGCCGCCCAGCACCACCGTCGGCACGTACTGCGCGATACTGACCGCGAAGGCCACTGCCCAGCTGATGGCCAGCGGCCTGAGCATCAGGCGCAGGCGGATACCGATCAGCACCTCGAGCCGTGAACGCCCCAGCAGGCGTGCCGCCTGCTCGAGTCGGGTATCGAAGCGTGCCCAGGGGCCGGCCAGCGTCAGCCAGGCGTAAGGCAGGGCGAACAGCAGATGGCCGATCACCACTCCCGCCCAACCGGGGCTGGCCCCCAGGCTCAACCAGCCGACCTGAAAACCGAACAGGAAGCTGGCCTGCGGCAGCAGCAATGGCAGATAGAGGCAAACCACGAAGCCGCGCAGGCGGCCACTTTCCCGTTCACGCTCGAACACCGCCACGCTGAGGATGACGGCCAGCGTCGCCACCAGCAGTGCCAGCCACAGGCTGTTGCTGAAGGCATCCCCCAGGCCAGCGAGGGCCTGGTGCCAACTCTCCCAGCCCCAGCGAGACGGCAACAGCGCAGGGAAGAACCAGCTTCTGGCCACCGATTTAACGCCGATCACCACGAAGGCGAGCAATGAGATCAGCGTGACCACGCCCAGCACTCCGCGCGCGACACGCCCGAACAGGGCTTCACTCGCCAGCGCCAGCCGGCTTGCACGCGCCGGGTGATGGCTCAGTGCCCAGTCGCGATGCCAGGTGAGCAGAGCACGCCCCAGCGCCGCGCCAAGCGCCATCATCCCGATCACCAGCAGGGCCAGCATCAGGGCGCCGACACTCGCCGGCAGGCGCGCCGACGGGTCACTGTCGCGCCACAGCTCGATCAGGCGCACCGCCAGCGTCGGCGTGCGTGTCGGCCCCAGCACCTGCGCCACATCCACCACCGCCAGCGAGTAGGCCAGCACCGCGCCAATGGGCAAGGCGATCGCGCGCATCACCTGTGGCATCAGAATGCGCCAGCGCAGCTGAGGGATGCTGTAGCCGAGCGCCTGGCCTGCCTGAAGCTGCGCCGTGACCGGCAGGCGTGACAGCGCCGTCTGCGCCATCAGCATCAAGAATGGCGCCTCCTTGAGCGCCAGACCGACCGCCAGCGAGATGCCGTGGGCATCCGGCAGCGGATACTGCGGCGGTACCAGCACCTCGAAGGGCGCCAGTAGCAGGCGCATCAGCACGCCACTCGGGGCGGCCAGCCACAGCAACCCCAGCGCCAGAGCCAGATGCGGCATCGCCAGTATCGGGGCCAGCAGGCGCTCCATGTGCTCACCGAAGCGAGTCCCGGCGGCCGCCGAGACCCACCCCATGGTCAGCAGCACCGCCAGCAGCGTACCGCCGAGGCCACTGACCAGCGTCAGTCGAAAGCCCTCCGCCAGCCCGGGCAAGGCCCACCAGCGTTGCCAGGCGACCGCCGAGACTTGCTCGAAGCCCAGCGTCGGCCACAGCCCGAAGGCCGGCGCGACCAGTCCAGCCAGCCCCAGCGCCGTCGGGCCGAGCAGCAACAGCAAGACGCCCCAGCGCAGCACACGGGCGGGCGTCAGCGGTGCATGACCAGTGGCGGGGGCGACACGCCAGCGGTCAGCGACCCATTGCGTCAATTGCGATAGCGTCGCGCCCACTCGGCCTCCAACGCATCGGTCCAGCTCGGGTGTGGCTCGCTGAGCGGAGTGCCCAACGCCTCGGGCGACATGCTGCCGGGCAGCTGCGGCAAGGCCTCGAAGGCGGCGCGCTCTTGCGGCGGCAGGCGGGCGACATCCAGCACCGTGTCATCGCCCCAGCGTGAGGGGTCGGCCTTGGCAGCCTGGGCCTCGGCGGACATCAACTGATTGATCCACACCAGTGCTGCGGCCTTGTGCGGTGCACTGGCCGGAATCGCCAGATAGTGCACATTGCCGAGAGTGCCGCCGTCATGGATATACGGCTCGATGGTCGGTGGCAGCCGCCCTTCCTGACGGGCGTTGGCCACTTCCTGGGGCACGAAGGTCAGCGCGATCCACACGCTGCGCTGAGCCAGCAACTTCATCTGCTCTTCGGCACCGGCTGGCTGACGCTCGCCCTGCGCCCACATCAAAGGATGCAGCGCATCGAGATAGTCCCACAGCGGAGCGGTCACCTCAGCGAACTGAGCATCACTCGCCACGGGGGATGCCAGCACCTCGCGCTGCTCTACTAGCATCAATTCAATCAAGGCCTGCTTGAGGAAGGTGGTGCCGTGGAAGCTGGGCGGCTGCGGATAGGTCACGCGCCCGGGATGCTCTCTGGCCACCTCCAGCAGCGCCTGCATCGAGCGCGGCGGCGATTCCAGCAGTGCAGTGTCATACATGAAGATCAGCTGCGCACGCCCCCAGGGCGCCTCCAGACCATCGGTGGCGAGTCCGAAATCGCGCGCACCGATCTCCTCGAGCAGATAGTCGCTGTTGGGCAGATGCTCGACGAAGGGCCCCCACACCAGCTCGGCCTGCTTGAGCGCACGGAAGTTCTCGCCGTTGATCCAGATCACATCGATGCTGCCGTCGCGGCGCCCGGCCGCCTTCTCGGCCAGCAGGGTCGAGACGCTCTCGGCGGTATCGGCGATCTTGACGTGGCGCACCTCGATGCCATGCCGCGCCGCCGCCGTCTCGGCCTGGGCGCGCAGATAGGCGTTGGTCGCCTCACTGCCGCCCCAGGCATGAAAGTCGATGCGTTGACCGCGCGCGCGCTCGGCGATCACCTGCCACTCGAGCGAGGCGAGCTCAGGGGTCGCGCGCCCGGCCTGCGCGTCTGCGGCATACGCCAGAGAAGCGGCCCAGGGACTGGTAGTGACGCCGGCCAGCAAGACCAGCGAGCCGCCCATCAGCGCCAGGGCACGACGGCGACCCGCCAGATGATTCGTCTTCATGAAGGGCTTCTCCTGATGGAAAAATGCCGCGACCCTGCACCTGCAGGCCCGCGGCATGATTCAGCGATTACTGTTTTTCGACAGCCACAGTCCGCTCGGCAGCATTTGCCTTGAGGGTCTTGGTCGGCTCGAAGCGGCCGTTGCGGCGCCAGGTGAAGTAACGGTCGAGCACCTTGAGCACGCCTTCCGGCTTGTGGGCATTCTTCCACATGCCCGCCGCGGCCTTGTTGGCCTCGGACAGCGTCGGATACGGATGGATGGTGGACAGGATCTTGTTGAGACCGATGCCATGCTTCATCGCCATGGTGAATTCGGCCAGCCACTCCCCTGCCGAGGCACCGACCAGCGTCACGCCGAGGATACGATCGCGTCCCTTCTCGGTGAGCACCTTGACGAAGCCTTCCGTCGCACGCTCGGCCAGCGCGCGATCACTCTCGCCCATCTCGTAATGCGTGACCTCGTACTCGTAACCCTGGGCCTTGGCTTCGGTCTCGTTGAGGCCGACACGTGCCACTTCCGGCTCGGTGTAGGTGACCATCGGCATGATACGGTAGTCGACCTTGAAGGTCTTCAGACCACCGAACAGCGCGTTGACCGCCGCGTGCCACGCCTGGTGGCCCGCCGCATGGGTGAACTGGTACGGACCGGCCACATCGCCACACGCCCAGATATTCGGCTGCAGGGTCTGCAGCGACTCGGAGACATCGATGGTGCCGCGCTCGGAGACCGCGATGCCCAGATCTTCCAGACCGAAGCCTTCGACGTTGGCTTCGCGCCCGATGGCCACCAGCAGCTCATCGAACTCGATCCAGCTCTCCTCGCCGTCGGGAGAACTCACGACCAGATGGCGCATCGGCTGACTGTCCTTGTCCTTGAGCACCTCGATGCGCGTGGCGGTGGAATTGACGCGCAAATCGACGCCCTCACCGGCCAGCTGCTCGTGCATCAGCGCGCTGACTTCTTCGTCTTCACGCGGCATCACGCGCGGGGCACCCTCGATGATGGTGACGTGACTGCCCAGGCGCGCGAAGCTCTGACCCAGTTCCATGCCGATCGGGCCGGAACCCAGCACCACCAGACGCTTGGGCTGCACCTTGAGGTCCCACAGGTTCTCGGAGGTCAGCGGCGTGATCAATTCCATGCCCGGGATGGCTGGCACACGCGGACGGGCACCAGTGGCGATCACCACGTTGCGCGTGGTCAGCACGCGACCATCGACTTCCACTTCCCAGGGCGTCCTGAGTCTGGCGTTGCCGGTATGCACTTCCACGCCGAGGCCTTCGTAACGCTCGATGCTGTCATGCGGTTCGACACTCTCGACCACGTCATGCACATGGCCCATCACCTTGGCGAAATCGATTTCCGGCTCGTTGGCGGTGATCCCGAAGCGCTGGGACTGACGAATCTCATGAGCCGCACGCCCGGCACGAATCAGCGCCTTGGAGGGCACGCAGCCGGTATTGAGGCAGTCACCGCCCATCTTGTGGCGCTCGATCAGCGCGACACGCGCATTCACGGCAGAGGCGATATAGCTGGTGACCAGCCCGGCGGAACCGGCACCGATGACGACCATGTCGTAATCAAAGGTCTTCGGCTTGTCGAAGGCCGCCTGCTGCTTGCGCTTGCGCAGCACGCCGACGATCTTCTTGGCGATCAGCGGGAAGAGGCCCAGCGCGATGAAGGAGGCGATCAGCCCCGGCGAGAGGATGCCGGACAGGGATTCCAGCTGGCCCAGCTCACGCCCGGCGTTCACGTAGATGGCGGTGCCCGCCAGCATGCCCAGCTGGCTTGCCACGTAGAAGGTGACCACGCGCATGCGGGTCAGGCCCATCACCAGATTGACGATGAAGAACGGGAAGACCGGCACCAGGCGCAGCGTGAACAGATAGAAGCCGCCTTCGCGCTCGACGCCACGGTTGAGGGATTCCAGCTGACGGCGGAAGCGCTTCTCGATGCTCTCGCGCAGCAGAGTGCGGGAAATCAGGAAGGCCAGCGTCGCACCGATGGTGCTGGCGAAGGAGATCAGCAGCAGCCCCCAGCCGAAGCCGAACAGCGCGCCACCCAGCAGCGTCAGCAGTGCTGCACCGGGCAGTGAAAGCGCCGCCATCGCCACGTAGACGACGAAGAAGGTGCCCGCGACCTTGTACGGTGATTCCGCGAACAACGCCTGGAATTCGGACTGGCTGGCCTTGAGGCTCTGCAGAGTGAAGTAATCCTGTGCCCCGCTGGCAAAGAAGACCACGATGGCAGCGACGATGGCGCCCAGAAGCAGTAACTTGCGTTTATTCACTGGCGATTTCCTTTTCGATTCCTGCCGTCATGGGCATGTCATTGGGATGTACCGTGTCCTTACGAGGCATGTCGCTGACTGGATGCACTGATTCGCGTAGCGGAGTGAATGGCAGTGGCTTGATCACGACAACGGTAACGTTTCATTCTGCATGTTCGCATCCATCCCACGTTTATTCGCGTAGAAACCTATACAGGCAGTGAGGACTCAACAGCGCCAGTCACCTCACGGCTCACCGAGACATGGAGATTTCCGTGTACTCATCTCGAAGGAATGACGCCTTTCCCGGAGACACCATGACCCGATACACGCGAATCCCCTTCCCTGCGATCAGACGTCTCACGCCACTGGCAAGCCTCCTCGGCGGCCTGCTGCTTGTCGGCCACGCCCATGCCTTCGACCCGCAGACAGCGCCCAAGGGCGTCGCCGAGGGTGTCGCTCAGGGCCAGGAAGTCGCCATCTTCGCCGGTGGCTGCTTCTGGTGCATGGAAGGCCCCTTCGACAAGCTTGAGGGTGTGATCTCGACCACCTCCGGCTATACCGCGGGCGAACAGGACAACCCGACCTACAAGCAGGTCTCCGCGGGCGGCACCGGGCATACCGAAGCGGTCAAGGTGGTCTACGAGCCGGAAAAGGTCAGCTACGACACCCTGCTGGAGGTCTTCTGGCACAACATCGACCCGGTCGCGGTGGACCGCCAGTTCTGTGATGCCGGCACCCAGTACCGCAGCGGCATCTATCCCCTCGATGAGGCCCAGCGTGACGCGGCAGAGGCCAGTCGCGATGCGCTGAAGGACAGATTCCCCGAAGGCATCGCCACCGAGATCGAGGCGGCAGGGCCCTGGTATGCGGCCGAGGACTACCATCAGGACTTCTACAAGAAGAACCCGGTGCGTTATCGCTTCTACCGCGCCGGCTGTGGCCGCGATGATCGTCTGGAAGAGATCTGGGGTGACGACGCGCCCGCGCACTGATCTCGCCCTCCAGGCCCTCTGAACGACAACGGCTCGCCATCTGGCGAGCCGTTTTCAGTTGCATGCTCTGATTTACGTGCCCTGCTCTCTATTCTGCGGTCTGCTCTGCTCTCTGATCTTCCATCAACCCTGCTCTCAGGCTCAATACTGCGTGGTGGCCCGGCGCCAGCACAGGATCGCCAGCGAGAAGGTCACCGCCAGCACCAGTACGCTGGCCATGACCACCCCGGGCCAGCCGGCAGCCTGCCAGAAGGGTTCCAGCCAGAAGCCGCCGAGACTCGCGCCCAGATAGTAGGCGGTCAGATACAGCGCACTGGCACTGGCCCGCGCGCCCTCGGCATTGCGCCCGACCCAGGCTGAAGCTGTGGCATGCGCGAGGAAGAAGCCGAAGGCATTCAGACTCAGGCCGATCAACATGCCGATCAGCGAGTGACTCAGCGTCAGCAGCGTGCCGAGCATCACGATGCCGGTGCCCAGCATCATGGTCAGTGCCTGACCGCGTCGCTGAGCGATCGCCAGCGCGGCCTCGCCGTCCTCAGCCGCACCTCCCGGTACCAGACGCCGTGCCAGCCGGCCAGACTGGGAGGCGCCGAAGGTGCCCGCCAGATAGGTCAGGAACAACAGCCCCAGCCATTGACTGCTGAGCGACCAGGGCGCCTCACTCAGCCGGAAGGTCATGTAGCTGTAGAGATTGACGAAGATGAAGAAATTCAGCCCACCGAGCAGGAACACCGGCCACAGACGAGGATTGCGCAGATGGCGACCCAGACCTGCCAGCATGCTGCTCAGCTTGAGCGGCTGGGCGACGAAGCGTCTCTGGCGCGGCAGCAGCTGCCATAACGCCCCCAGCACCAGCAGGCTGACGCCGCCGATAGCGGCGAAGCTGGCCTGCCAGCCCCAGTGCTCCGCGATCACGCCCCCCGCGACCCGCCCCGAGATGCCGCCCAGCGAATTGGCACTGATGTAGAGCCCCACCGCCACCATCAAGGCGGGTTGCTCCATCTCGTCACTCATGTACGCCACTGCCACCGCCGGCAGGCCGCCGAGCAGAAAGCCCTGCAGCGCGCGCACCGCCAGCAGCGACCAGAAGCCCTCGGCGAACAGTGCCAGCCCTGAACAGGCCACCCCGCCGGCCAGGGTCCACAGCAGAATACGCCGCCGCCCCAGCGCATCGGACAGCGGGCCGAACACCAGCAGTGCCATAGCCAGCGTCAGGGTGCTCACCGACAGGGACAGACTCGCCTGCAGCGAGCTCAGGCCCAGATCCGTCGCCAGCAGCGGCAGCAGCGGTTGCACCAGATAGAGGTTGATGAAGACCACGAAGGAGCCCAGGCACAGCGCCTGGGTCATGCGCCGCCAGTCACGCCCGCGCGCCTTGAGCGGCTCGGGCAGCTCGGACTGTGTGGCGGAAACCGAGGCGGCGGAATCGGGGGAAGAAGACGCGGAAAGCGATGAAGCCATCAGGTACCTGCACTCAATCAAGCATGGGGATGGCGCCAGTCTGCGCCGCGCGCTCGCATCAGTAAAATAGCTCGACATGATGCTGGCCATCAGCAAAGCTGATGACAACGGCGACACAGGGATGTCGCAAACTGCGCCGAGAGGAAGCAGCGCTGATAAAGGACTTCGCGATCAACAGGACCCCGCGATGAAACTGCCCTTCGATCTGCGTGCACTGGAGATATTCGTCAGTGTCGTCGAGCACCAGAGCTTCACCACTGCCGCTCAGGCACTCAGCCTGGCCCAGTCAGCGGTCAGCCAGTCGATCGCCGGGCTCGAAAGCCGGCTGGGCACGCAACTGCTGGTCAGGGGCTCACGCGGTCTGCGCCTGACACCGGCCGGCGATACGCTGCTCGAGCATGCCCGGCCCCTACTGCAACAGGCACAGCGCGCGGCACTGGCGATGGCGGAGCTCGAGGGGCTGGTCAAGGGCGAGGTGCGCATCGGCGTCTCCTCGATGCTCGGCTCCTACTACTTCCCGCCCCTGTTGATGGCATTCAAGGCACGCTATCCCGACATCAAGCTCAGCGTGATCGAGGGCGGCACCCTGAGCCTGCGCCGAATGATCGACAATGCCGAGCTGGACCTGGGCGTCATCGTCGAGGATCAGCTCGGCACCGACACCCACGGCCTGATTCGACGCCACTTCCTGAGCGAGGAAATGGTGGTCTGCCTGGCGAACGATCATCCGCTGGCCGCCCGCACGCAGATCAGCGTCGAGGAGTTCTTCGCCGAGGAGCTGGTGGTCTTCAAGCGCGGCTACTTCCATCGCGACTTCATCGAGCGCCTGGCCAGCCAGCATGGTCTCGCGCCGAGCATCGCCTTCGAATCGAACCTGATCGCCCTCAACAAGGCGATCGTCGCGCGTGGCTTCGGGATCACCACCTTCCTCAAGCGTGTGGTCGAGGATGACCGTGAAGAGAACAACCTGACCGCCGTCTCCTTCGATGAGCCCGCCTGGCTTGAGCTGTCACTCGCCTGGCGCCGCGAGCGCGGCCTGTCACGTGCCGAGCAGGCGCTGGTCGATTTCGTCATTGAACACTCGGCGGCCGGGAGGCTCGCCCCGGATGCCTTGAGCGCTGATGATCAGGCAAGCAGCACTACGCTGAAGCCCCCTTCCTGAGCAGTGGCTGACATTTGCCGGGGCTCATAAACGACATCACCCGGCCAGGGCCGGGTGATGTCGAAGAAGACACTTGTCTATTCAAGGGCCTGTCTATTCAAGGGCTTGTCTGTGTCAGCGCTTGTCTGTTTCAGTGCCAGCGTGATCGGCTCACTGACTGCGCATGGCCAGCTTCATCTGCATGGCCTCGTAGGGCATCGGGCGACGCGACTGCCAGTAGTGCTGGGACCAATAGACATTGTCGAGTCGCGACAGCTTCACGCCACGCGAGGTGGAGGCATGCAGGAAGTAGCCGTTGCCGACGTAGACCCCCACATGGTTGTAGCGACGCGAGGGACGGAAGAAGACCAGATCACCCGGCTTGAGCTGCGACTTGTCGATGCGCTTGCCACGCTTCACCTGGTCGGTGGTGGTGCGCGGAAGATCGATGCCGAAGCCATCACTGAAGACATGCTGCATCAGGGCGGAACAATCGATGCCGCGGGAGTTGGTTCCCCCCAGACGATAGGGCGTCCCGGCCCAGCGGTCATGCTCTTCAAGCAGGACATCGCGGATGCTCGGCCCTGACATGGCGTAGTCCTGCGACTCGGCGGCCGGCTGGGACGCGGACTGGCGATAGCGCTTGAGCTTCGGCAGTTCCGGCAGGTCCACATCGTAGTAGGCCACATCATTGGACGGTGTTGAGTGACTGGCACAGCCTGCCACACCCAGTGGCAGGATCAGAAAACAGCATAATAACGCGTGGCGCATCCAGCATTCCTCGTCGTGGGCCCGGCGCTGGAAGGGTGAAGGTGAGCAGCGCTTGCGGACGGCGATAACCATTGATGCATGACGATGATCGTTGATCGATCAGGGGTAACACGGCGACTATCTGACAAGGTGGGCCGGATCAGGCAGCAGCACACATTGCAACACGATGACGACAGTCAGATGACAAACTCAATTCGTTCGCAGGATAGTAGTTCATGTTTCCGCAAACCGTATGCCATTGCCGCACAAGTTAGACCAAAGCATCAGAGAAAGTGCCCCCCTGCCGCTCACCCAACCTGAATTGAATCCCGCTCAGTGCAACGTGCGAGCGTCTCCGCTCAGCACATCCAGATGCAACGCCGGCCAATGCCCCGGGCGCGCGCCCGGGAAGTCGAGACTTGACCAGGCACCGGCCAGCGGTGGCGCCGCCGTCAACCACTGGATGAGCGCATCGCGGAAGCCGCGCAGGAAGCTGTCACGCTGGTCGGTGTCGCCCATGAAGAAGGCATAGCCGGCGAACAGTCCCCGGGCATATTCCTTCCAGCTGCCGTAGTGGTCGCGCGCCATTGCATAGGCGCTGTCCAGATAGGCGGTGAAGGTCGCGTCGTCCAGCCAGCCCAGCTGGCGCCCGGCAATCGCGAGGTCCACCATCTGGGCGATGTCCCACGCCGCCATGTCCAGCTCGTTGCAGCGCGCCTCGTTGTCCCTGACGCGACGCAGACGGTCCAGATGCACCTGCTCATCATCGCCGCGCTCGGCGCTTTCCAGCACGTCGATCTCATTGTCGAGACGGGCGCGATTGAGGGTGTAAGGGCCGTAATTGATCTGGTATTCATCCCGATCACCGGCATCGCGCAGGAAGTCGAGGAAGCCCTTGAGCGCCTCGGCATTGGCGAGACCATAATGACCTTCGAGCCAGCCGCTGAGTTCCTCGACGCCCCGCCCGTACTCGACCATCGGCTCACCCCAGCACGGCGTATTGAGCGGACCGCTCAGCGCCAGCGCCGTGAAGCGATCCAGACTCGGACGCAGCCCCGGCTCCTGCCAGTCGCTGGCGCGCCAGTCGAGCCAATGGAACAGGCTGCCGGGGTCATCGAGATGCCAGCGGATCTCGTTGACCAGCGGATGATCCTCGAGTTCCGGCACCGCGGATTCCCACACCGCCCAAGCTTCCAGCAGACGCATGGCGTCCGGATAGTAGCGGCACAGGGCACTGCGCAGACGCTCGGCACACTGGGCCAGCTCATCGGCCGGGAAATCACCGCTGTCCTGGACCATCAGCAGGTAGAAGGCGTACTTCTCGGCCATCACCACGCTGGCGGGATAGCGATGACAGACGGCCAGACGCTGTCGGCGTTCCAGCTCGACGGCATCGGCACGCCCGAAGGGCGTCTGGGCGTCGGGCAAGGCACCACGCGCGGCATCGGCGGCCAGCTGGTTGAGATGATGCGCCTGCGCCGGCAGCCAGAAGCGCGCCATGCCCTGCACGCCATCGCGGGTGTCCAGCGCCAGCGTCTCGTTGAGATATTGGCGTGCCTCTTCGCGGCGCGCCGCATCGACCTCGGCGACCTCGGCGACAAGCCCCTGACGATAGAGCAGGTCCGGCTCGCGGATACTGGCGATGGCCAGCACCCAGTGGCGGCTGTCATTGCGCCACGCACGAATCGCCGCACGGCAGCGCTCACGCCGGGCGGCAGGCAGCAGCGCATGCAGCTCGCAACGCAGCGGCGTCAGCGGCGACGCCATCAGCGGACGCCAGTCACTCTCGGTGTCGCGGGTCAGATCGACACCCTCGAACAGACTGCGACCGCGCTGATAGGCGCGGGCCACGCCCTGCCAGTCGGCATAGCGGCGCACCAGCAGGTCGATGCCGTGGGCGGCGAAGTCCTCGCCCTCCTCACGACTCAGCCAGCCGGCACATAGCCCGGCGAAGGCGAGATCGACCAGACGCAGCCAGTCCCAGGCGGCGAATTCCAACGGCTCGCCACGATCGAGATACTGCAGCAGCAGCTCGCCATAGGCCGTCGGTGACGGGGGCTTTTCCAGCCCGCCATCGGCGACGTCGATGCTGGAGGAGGCATGCGCGGGGGCGCCCTTGCGCCCTTCCGTCTTGCGTTCGGCCTCTTCCTGAGCCGCATCCGCTTCCAGCTCATCCAGCCACTTGGCACGCTCGCTGTCGCTGGCCGTCATCAGGCGTGCGCTGTCGATGTCCCAGCCATAGCGATGCCCCTGCGAGGCCAGCCACAGCAGCAGTCGAATCAGCTCATCACGCCCGGTGATCGCCCAGGTCTCGGCCAGCCAGCGCGTGACGTCCGGCCAGTGCGCCGCGGCGTCAAAACCGCTGGCACCGTCCTCGTGCGGGCCGCTGTCATCGGTGGTCAATGTCTGACCGCCGAGCCACGGCGAGAAGATGGCGCGCGCCATCCAGACCCGGTCGCGCTCGCCCTGAGGCCAGAGCTCAGTAACCGCCACCGGAGGCTGTGCCTCCAGCGCTTCCTGCAGACGCGGCCAGGTGACGCCGGCGTCTTCGTGCTCCAACTGAGACAACGCGAGGCTGGCCTCGAAGAAGCCATCATCGCCTCGCGTCCAGCCCGCATCGCTGCGCGAATGAGCCAGGGCCTTGAGCCAGTCATCCAGCGAGGCGAAACGCCCGCCGATCGCCGTGAGCAGACGTATCAGCCAGGCACGCGTGCGCGCCTCTGACAGCCAGCCGGCGGTACGTGCCAGCGCCAGCAATTCCAACGCCTCCAACTGGTGCAGCGGGTCCGGGGTGTCATTGGGGAAGGCCTCCAGCAGACGCCATCCCAACTCGCCCGCATCCGGGACTTCCTGGGCCTTCATACGCGCGCACGCCTGGGCCGGTGTCCACACCGTTTCCGGCGCTGCACTGAAACCCCAACCGCACAACACCAGCTGTTGCCCCCACCAGGCACTCAGGGGTTCGACCAAGGCACACCTCACGACTCGATAGGATTCGACTGACGCAACACTTGCGACCGGGCAACTCGCAACCGGCGGCGCATAGTGTAACGGAAAGGGGCTTGCGGCGATGCCCCTCACGCAGGATAGCGAGCACGAACCACACCATGACGCCCGATGACAAAGGCACTGTCATCGGGCGTCATGGTGTGGGTGGCCGCGACTGCGCAGACCAAGATTACCGCATTATCATCACATCAGGATGTCTTCATGGACTTGTTGCCGGTCGGGATGCGGAAGAAGGCGCAGTACGCCACCGGCAGCACCACCAGCGTCAGCAGGGTCGCCACGCCCAGCCCGAACACGATCACCACCGCCATGCTCGAGAAGAAGGCATCCGGGAACAGCGGAATCATGCCCAGCATGGTGGTGATGGCCGCCATCGACACCGGCCGTACACGACTGACGGCCGCCTGCACCACCGCCTGGAAGCGATCCTCCTGCTCATCGAGCTGCACGTTGATCTCCTCCACCAGCACGATGGCGTTCTTGAGCACCATGCCGATCAGGCTCAAGGTGCCGAGCAGCGCCATGAAGGTGAACGGCGCGCCGAACACGATCAGACCACTGACGATACCGATCAGCGTCAGCGGCACGATGGACCAGATGGCCAGCGCCTGACGCAGGTTGGAGAACAGCAGCACCGTGATCACGAACATGCCCAGCAGCCCCATCGGCAGCGAGGAGAACAGCGCCTCCTGAGCTTCGGATGAGGTTTCGTACTCGCCACCCCACTCCAGGTGATAGCCCTCGGGCAGCTCGATGGCCTCGATCTTGGGACGGATACGCCCCAGCACGCTGGCGGCCGTTTCGCCGGACAGCGGCATGGGCTCGGCGTAGACCGCCAGCATGCGCTGACGATCGCGACGCTTGATCAGCGGGTCGCGCAGCTCGGTCTCGAGCGGCCCCATCACCGAGCCCGCCGGCACGTAGGTCTCCTGCTCATCGCTCCAGACGTTGAGGCTCGCCAGGGTATCGAGGTCGAAGCGCTGACGCTCTTCACCGCGCAGCAGGATCGGGATCAGCTCGGAGCCTTCGCGATAGACACCGACGCTCTCGCCGTCGCTGTTGATCAGCAGCGCCTGATGCAACGAGTCACGCGTCACGCCGACACGCCGCGCCTGATCATCCAGGAATTCGGGCTCGATGCGATTGACGCGATTGCGCCATGACAGACGGATGCTGTCGGCCAGCGGCTCCTCCTCGAAGACGCTACGCACCTTGCCTGCCAGCTGACGCAGCACTGCGGGGTCTTCGCCGTAGAGGCGCGCCTCGAGACTCGCCTTGGCCGAGGGGCCGACCTGCAACGCCTGCACCTTGTACTCGACTTCAGGATACTCGGCGCGCACCAGGCGTATCACCTCCTCCATGCGCGCTTCGCGACTGGCCCGGTCCTGAGTCTCGACGATCAGCTGCCCGAAGCTGGCATAGCTGTCTTCCGGCGAGTAGGTCAGCGTGAAGCGCTGGGCGCCCCCGCCGGTGACGCTGGTGACATGATTGACCTTGTCCATCTTGAGCACCTGCTGCTCAAGGTCCGCGATGCGCGCTTCCGTCGCCAGCACATCGGTGCCTTCCGGCATCCAGACATCGACGAAGAACAGCGGGGTCGAGGCATCCGGGAAGAAGGCATTCTTGACCTGACCGAAGCTCATCACGGCCGCCACCAGCAACGCCACCGCGCCCCCCAGGGTCAGCCAGCGCAGGCGAATCGCCCAGCTCAGCAGGCTGCGGAAGCCACGGAAGATGACGCCACGATAGGGGTCTTCCTCCTGATTCTCGTCCGTGTCGCTGCCTGCCGTCTCCCGCGCTTCGCGGAAGAACATGTCGAAGAAGAACGGTGTCAGCGTCAGGGCGGTGATCCAGCTCAACAGCAACGAGTAGCACAGCACCCAGAACAATGACCCGACGAACTCGCCGGTGGCATCCGGCGACAGACCGATGGGCGCGAAGGCGGTGATCGCGATCACCGTGGCCCCCAGCAGCGGCATGCGGTTCTGGTTGACGACCTCGAAAGCGGCCTGGCGCTTGGTCTTGCCGCGCTTGAGACCGATCAACATGCCCTCGGTGACCACGATGGCGTTATCCACCAGCATGCCCAGCGCGATGATCAAGGCCCCCAGCGAGATCTTCTGCAGCTCGATGCCATGAATCGACATCATCACGAAGGTGCCGAGAATGGTGATCAACAGCACCAGCCCCATCAGCACGCCGCTCTTGACGCCCATGAATACCAGCAGCACCAGAATCACGATGCCGACGGCCTCGGCCAGGTTGATCAAGAAGCCGGACACCGCCTCATCCACCACCTGGGGCTGGTGATAGACCGTGGTCAGCTCCATGCCCAGCGGCATGCGCGACTCAAGCTCGCCAAGACGCTTGTCGACCAGCGCACCGACCTCGACCACATTGACGCCAGAGGCGAACGAGATGCCCAGCGACAGCGCCGTCTCACCATCGGTGTGATAGAGGCGCGACGGCGATTCGGTGTACTCGCGGCTGACCGAGGCGATATCGCCGAGACGAATCAGGCCACCATTGCCGGGACGACCGACCACCAGACGCTCCAGGTCCTGCACGCTCTGGAACTCGCCACTTGGCTGCAGTTCCAGCGACAGGCCGTTCTGACGGATCCGTCCGGCGTCGCCGACCACGTTCTGGGCATTGAGCAGGTTGGCGAGCTGATCCGGCGAGATGTTCAGCGCCTGCATGCGATCACGATCCAGCGCGACGATGACCTGCTCGCTGCGCGCGCCGACGATGGAGACCTTCTTTACCCCCTCCACCAGCGTCAGCTCGCGCTGCAGGAAGTCGGCCTGGTCCTCGAGATCATGCGCCGAATAGCCCTTGCCGCTCAGGTTGTAGAGCAGCCCGAACACATCGCCGAAGTCGTCATTGACGATCGAGGAGCCACTGCCGGGCGGCAGGCTCGACTGGGCGTCATTGATCTTGCGGCGCAGCAGATCCCAGTACTGCTGCATCTCGCCTTCGCGCACGCTGCTCTCGAGCTCCAGCGTGATCTGGGAAAGCCCGGAGCTGTTGACCGAGCTGACGCGCTTGAGATTGGGAATCTGCTGGATCGCCTTCTCCAGCGGCAGCGTGACTTCCTCTTCCACCTGCTTGGGCGTCGCGCCCGGATACTGGGTAATCACCACCGCGTTGCGGATGGTGAACTCGGGAAATTCCAGCTGGCCGAGGCCGAAGAAGGAGGTCACGCCACCCACCGACAGCAGCAACACGACCATCCAGCTGATGACCTTGTGTCTCAGGAAATAATCGACCATGGATCAGAGCCCCGCTTCCTTGACCCAGGGACGCACAGGCTCCCCGGCTTCCATGCGACTGGCGCCCGCGGTGACCAGACGGTCACCGGCACTCAGTTCTCCCGTGATCACCAGCCCTTCGCCGGTGGCCTGCAGTACCGTGACCGGCACGGCCTCGACGGTGCCCTGGGCGCCAGCTTCCTGCTGCTTGCCCTCGCTCTTGCCGGCGTCCTCGTTGATCGTTTCGCTCACCTGAGCGTCACCGCCCTTGGGCACATAGCGCCACACCACGGCCTGGTTCGGGCTTTCCTCCTGAGTGACCACCGCCTCGATCGGCACGCGCCACTGGCCCTGGGTCGCCGCCGTCAGCTGCTGCATGTCCAGCTCCACGGTGGCGCTCATGCCTGACAGCACGGTGATGTCCTGCGGCTCCGGCAGCGTCAGGGTGACTTCATAGCTCAGCGAGCCCTCGCTGGCGCTGGTGTCGTGCTCCTTGTAACGGGCCGGATAGCGCGACTCGCCACTGCCGAAGCGCACCCAGGCCAGGGCGGCATCCTCAAGGCGCCCGGCCTCGGCACGCTCACGATCGATGGCGCGCACCTGACGCTCCGGCATGTTGAAGATCACGTCGATCTGACCCGGCTGCTGCAGCACGGCGATGGTTTCCTGAGCGGCGACCACCTGATAGTTGTCCACCGGCACGCGCGCGATCACCCCGTTATAGGGTGCCTTGAGATAGGTGTAGCTAAGTTGGTCCTGCGCCTGGGAATACTGGGCCTGCGCTGACTGGAATTCGGCCTGCGCCTCATCGAAGCGCGCCCGACTGATGGCGCCCTTCTCCACCGAGTACTTCATGCGCTTGTAGGTCGCCTGCGCCAGATTGAAGCTGGAGCGGGCATTGTTGAGCTCGCTTCTGGCATCGCGATCATCCAGGCGCGCGATCAGCTCGCCCTTCTCGACCTCCTGACCGGCCTGGACCTTGAGTTCACGCAGCTCACCGCCGATACGGAACGACAGGTTGGAGCGCTCCGAGGCCTCGACCACACCGGGGTAGCGCTGGATGACACCGCCGCCTTCATCCGACAGCGACAGCAACTTGACCGGATGCACCTTCTGCTTCTCCAGCGGCGCCTCTTCCTCGCTGCAGGCCGCAAGCCCGAGGGCCAGCACGAGTCCGGCGAACAGCTGAAGGACGCGGCCTCCCCGCCAGGCGAAAGGAGTACGCAGGTGTGGCTTGGCACCAGGTCGAAGTTTCATCAGCGGGCCCTTGAGTCGTTGGAATAAAATGGCACAAGCGAAAATCTGTCATCTGTCCGGCGTGCGCGCTTCGGGGCTGGCTGCCCTCACTGGCGAAGCGCGATCGCGTCCCAGGCCATCTCGAAGGCCTGGTCGAAGCTGGCATGACTGATGGCCGGCAACTGGCAACTGGAGCCCTGCAGCAGGCTGTAGATCGACCGGAACATGAACACCTCGATGAGGGCGAGATCGATCTGCTTGAGGATGCCGGACTGCTGGCCCAGCGCGAAGGCGTCCAGCAAGGGCGCGGCGCGCTCCTGATTGGCCACCCTCAGGGCGTCCTGCATATGGGAAGAGTGCAGAAACTGATCGTGAAAGAGGAACAACGCAGGCTGACGGCGCCCCAGCGCCACCAGGGCATTCCACACCCGACACAGTGCCGACTTCAGCTGCTGGGCGGCCGGCGACAGCGTTGACGGCTCGGCCTCGAATGCCTCTGCCGGCTCGGCCTGGAAGGCCTCGATGGCGACCGCGATGATGCGCCGGCTGACCTCGCGAAAGGTCGCCTCCAGCAGGTCATCCTTGCCGCGGTAGTAGAGATAGAGCGTGCCGGGCGACATGCCGGCGGCACGCGCGATGCGCGCCACGGAGGTCACGGCAAAACCATGCTCGGCCACCTCATGCAGCGTGGCTTCCAGCAACGCCTGCTGCTTGTGTTCATCACGATGGCGCATGGCCCGTCTGCCTCTGGTCTGTTCTGGTCTGTTCTGGTCTGTTTTGGTCAGTTCTAGTCTGATCTGGTCTTGAGCGAATCCTCACAAAATAAATGAACGTTCATTTATTTACAACCAGACATTGCGCGGCCGAGTGCGTGCACCCGCCTCGGCCATGCAAATCAGCTCATCAAAATCAGCTTATGCAAATTATCGTATCTAGCAGATCAAGCCGTGACTGAGGGTCAGAGGCGTCAAATACAAGGCCACTGAATGCCTGACTCGAAATGCCTGACTCGAAATGTCAGGCACGGAATGCCAGATACAGAATGTCAGAAACAAGAAAGCGCAGCTCATAGAGCTGCGCTTTCTAAAGACATCCACCTGAAATCTGACACGCGCCCGCGGCGCGTCTCAGCTCTCGGGATCGATGATCGCGATGATGTGGTCTTCCAGGTCCTGCTGGCGCACCGATACCTCGGAGACGGCGAAGCGTGACACCGAGACCCCGGCGCGCTTGACGCTCTTGGCATCCCCGGTCAACAGCGGGTGCCATTCGGGCAGCTCACGGCCTTCATTCAGGCGACGATAGCCGCAGGTTTCCGGCAGCCAGCGCAGCTTGCCCACCGTCTCGACATCCAGCGGGATGCAGCCCGGCACGCGCGTGGCGCGATTGGGATAATCGCGGCAGCTGACCTTGCGCACATCCAGCAGACGACAGGCGACATCGAGTACCGCGATATCGCCACTGTCTTCATCCTCGAACTTGAGCAGGCAGCATTGGCCACAGCCATCGCACAGCGCCTCCCACTCGGCGGTATTCAGCTCCGAGAGTGCGTGGCGCTCCCAGAAACGCTCACGCTTTCCGCCGTCAGGCTGCGGAACATCGCTCATCTTGCTCTCCTCGCCCTGCCGGGCAGCAGGGTCGTTTCATCAGTACGGTCTTGTCTGCCGGACAGGGCGTCAGTAATGCGTTTCCGGCGGCGTCACGCCAATCTCCTTGAGGAGATTTTCCTTGGCCGGCGGCATCTGCAGATAGAAGCCCTGCTCGCGAATCTTCTCGAGCACCGTGGTGCTGGCAACGCGCGCCAGCGGCTTGTCGGCACGAATCAGCAGTGTCATCAAAGGGGTCGGCGTGCCGAAGATGCCCAGCAGGGATTCCGGCACATCCTTGAGTCCACGCGCCTTCTCGACGTAGAGATACATCTCGTCCTTCTTGGCGCTCTTGTAGATCTCGCAGATCATCTTGTCGTCTGTCATCGGGCTACCCATCATCTTGCAGCGCTTGCGCGCATCAGCGGGCTCTCGCGTCACGGGCATGACCCGAGAGCTCACTACCGGTTTCTGGCCTGTTTCTGACCTGTGTTGCTGGCAGGCCAGGCTGCGCGAGCCTCGCGCATGCCCCTTGCAGTCTGGCCCACGAAAGCGGCGAGCGTCAGCTCTCGAGCGCCTTGGCCAGGCGCGCGGCCAGCAGCTCACCACGCCAGCCCTGCGCCAAGGGCAGCGGCTCGCCCTCGTAATCGGCGATCACCAGCGCTTCCATGTCACGGCGCTTGCCGAGAATCTCAGGCTTGAGCTGCTGTGCCTCCGCCACCGCATTGACCTCACGCTTGAGGCGCTTCATGCAGTTCTTCCACTCCGGCGCCAACGGCGACGGCGGCACGCGCGGCAGCTGACTGTCATCGAGCATCGCCACGTCCTTGAGCAGCGTCAGCACGGTGTCCCCGTGGCGCTTGATCTGCGGCGGATGCATGCCATCGACCTTGGCCAGCTCGAAGCGATTGGTCGGCAGTCGCTCGCAGATCCCGAACAGCTGCGCATCGGCCAGCAGGCGTGAACGCGGCACGTCGCGCAGACGAATCTGCTCCTCGCGCCAGTCACACAGCACCTGCCAGGCGGCCAGGCCACGCGGCGAGAGCTTCCACAGGCTGCGATGACGCTTCCAGTACTCCGGGTCCGGCGTGGCACCGCCGCTGCTGCCCGGGTCCCGGCAATCCTCTTCAAGCCACGCCATGCGGTCCAACTCGAGCAATGCATCACGCTGCTCGGACCACACCTGCGGCAGGAACAGCACGTCCAGCGCGGCGTAATCGCACTGCGCCTGACTCAAGGGGCGCTTGAGCCAGTTGGAACGCGTCTCTTCCTTGGGCACGGTGACGCCCACCACGCGCTCGACCAGACGCTGATAGCCCATTGAGGCTTCGCCGCCGGTCAGGCCTTCGGCGATCTGGGTATCGATCAGCGGCGTCGGCGCCACGCCCGCCCAGCGCAGGAAGACTTCCATGTCCTCGCCACAGGCGTGCAGCAGCTTGAGCGGACCCTCTGCCCCCAGCAGACGCTTGAGCGCCTCGCTGGCCGGCACCACGGTGGGGTCGATCAGGAAGATGCGCGGCGTCTTGCCGTCCGCACCGGGCAGCTCGCCGTCACGGGCGGCCATCAGCTGCACCAGTGCCGGAATCGGGAAGAAGGTCGACTCGCGGATGAATTCGGTGTCCAACGCCAGCCAATCGGCGCCTTCCAGTTCTGCACAGGCAGCGGCCAGCGCCTCGGGGGTCTCGACCCAGACGGCCTCGAAATCGAGTTCTGACAGCAGTGCGGTGGCGGGTTGATCACTCATCAGCAAGGAAATCTCGTGGTGACAGGCTTGCCCGGGCAAGCGGGAATTGAAGGTGACGGGCACTCGCCAGACACCGGGCGGTAAACGACCGCGGGCGTGGTGGTTCCTGACCACCACGCCCGCAGACGTGCTGCTGTAGTTGCTTTGATACCGAAGCTGCTTTGCTACCGAAGTTGCCTTGATGCCGGTGCCGAACAGCGTCGGCACCGGTATCGCATCAGATCTCGCCGAGGGTGAACGGCAGACGGCCGCTGAAAGCACGACTGAGCGTGCCGCCATCGACGTATTCAAGCTCCCCGCCCATCGGCACGCCATAGGCCAGACGCGTCAGCTTGAGCGGCTGCCCACCGTGCTGCACATCGCGAAGCTGCTCGGCGATGTAATGTGCGGTGGCCTCGCCCTCGACCGTCGGGTTGGTGGCCAGCACCAGCTCCTCGATCTGGCTCTCGCGGACGCGGGTTTCCAGCGCATCCAGCCCGATATCCTCGGGCCCGATACCATCCAGCGGCGACAGATGGCCGTGCAGCACGAAATAGCGCCCCACATAGCCACCCGCGCCCTCGATGGCGAGCTGGTCGGCGGGCGATTCCACCACGCACAGCACGCGCTCATCACGCCGCGGACTCAGGCACAGCTGACAGACCTCTTCCTCGGTCAGCGTGCGACAGCGCGCGCAATAACCGACGCGCTCCAGCGCCTCGCCCAGCACGCCGACCAGACGGTCGGCGCCCATGCGATCACGCTCCAGCAGATGCAGCGCCATGCGCTGTGCCGTTCGCGGGCCAACGCCCGGCAGCACGCGCAAGGCATCCAGCAACTGATCTACCAGCGGCGAAAATCCCATCAGAACGGCATCTTGAAGCCGGCCGGAAGGTTCATGCCAGCAGTCGCCTCTTCCATCTGCTTCTTGGAATTGACTTCGACTTTGCGCACCGCGTCATTGACGGCGGCCGCCAGCAGATCTTCCAGCAGCTCCTTGTCTTCTTCCATCAGGCTCGGGTCGATCTCGACGCGCGCGACGTCATGACGACCGTTCATGGTGACCTTGACCATGCCCGCGCCGGATTCGCCCTGGACTTCCGCCTTGGCGGCTTCTTCCTGGACCTTCTGCATGCGCTCCTGCATTTCCTGCGCCTGCTTCATGATGTTACCCATACCGCCTTTTCCACCGAACATGGCTCACCTCATCAATAACGTGTTGAACATGACCTAACGATAAATGCTGTCTGCCGGACGTGCCATGTCGTGGCACCTCCGGCCTGTGGTGTGCATGCCTTGTCGGCACACGCACCGCGAATCCGGGAAAGCGTCAGCGATGCCCGGCACCGCCGACACTCGGTCGAAACTGCCCAGAGCGTCAGAAATCGTCCGGCTCGAAGGAGTTGACGCTTTCCTCGATCAGACGTGCGCCCAGCTGTTGCTCCATGGACTGGATATGCGGGTCAGCACGCAAGGCTTCAACCGCGCGCACATGACGTTCGCCCAGCAGACGAATGCGACGACTGTGCGGCGTTTCCAGACCTTCCGGCAGCGGCGCGACGCTGATCTCCAGCACACGCTCCACGCCCTGGCCCGCCAGCGCCTTGCGAATGCGCTCCTGATGGACTTCGGCCATCATCGCCGACTGGGCGGGGTCCAGCCTCAACTTGAGGTGGGTGCCGTCATCGTGCTCGACCAGGCAATGCGCGCCGATATTGCGCGTGATGCCGCCCAGCCCCAGTGAGGGGAACAGCTCCAGCCACGCGGCGTGATTCAAGCGACCATCGGTACTCGGGGCGCTCGGCGCCGGCGTGGGAGCAGCCGCGGGTGCCGGCTCCGGTGCGGGAGCAGGCTCCGGCAGCGGTTGCGCTGCCACGGCTGGCTCGCTGGCGACCGGCTCGTTTGCGACCGGCTCAGACACGGCCGGCTCAGGCGCCGGCGGTGCAGCGGGCTCGGGCTGTGCTGGTGCTGACGTTTCAGCTTCAGCGGGCTCTAGCGCTGCTGGTACGGCTTCAGCGGGCTGCGGCGCTGCCATTTCAGCGGGCTGCGGAGCCGATGACTCAGCAGCCTCTGGCTGCGCCGGCGCGGAACCGAAGGCGGCACTCAGGCGTGACATCGCCGAACTGGGCGCAGCGGGCGCCTGTGCGGGAGCTGCCGTCTGTTCTGGCGCTGGCGCCGACACTGGCGCGGCCGCTGGCTGGGGCACGTCTTGCGCTACGTCGCGAAAGCCGGCATCCCGGGCGTCCTGCGAAGCGTCCTCCGTCGCCCACGGGGGCGGCTCGTCGGCCATCGGCGGATGTGCTTCGGTCGCTGGCGCGGCCACTGGTGCGGCAGGCTGAGGCGCGGGTGCCATCGGGGCTGCCGGTGCTTGCTGAGGCTGAGCCTGCTGGACAGGTGCCTGCTGAACCGGAGCTTCTTGAACAGGAGCCTGCTGAGCCGGAGCTTGCTGAACAGGAGCCTGTTGAACAGGCGCTTGCTGGACAGGCGCCGGAGCTTGAGCGCCAGGCGCGTTCGCACCCTCCGCCTGGCCGGTCATCGGCAGCGGCGTCTGCGCCGGGCGCGGCACGCCCTGCGGGCGGAAGGCCAGCATGCGCAGCAGCGTCATTTCCAGCGCGGTGCGCGCATCCGGGGCGTTGGCCATGTCGCCACGCCCCTGCAGGGCGATCTGGTAATAGAGCTGCACGTCTTCACCGGTGAAACGGCTGGCCAGCGCCAGCAGCGCATCACGGTCGCCATGCCCGTTGTCCAGTGCGCTCGGCACCATCTGGGCGATCGCCAGACGGTGGAAGACGGAGGCCATGTCATCCAGCACCCCGCCGTAGTCCGGCCCCTGCTCGGCCAGTGTCGCCACCTCCGCCAGCAGACTCGCGGCGTCCAGCGAGGCCAGACACTCCAGCAGCGCCAGCACATGGCGGTGATCCAGCGTGCCGAGCATGGCGGCGACATCTTCGCGCCGCACCTGACCATGGCCGAAGGCGATCGCCTGATCGGTCAGACTCATGGCGTCACGCATCGAGCCATCGGCAGCCTTGCCGAGCAGCCACAGCGCGTCTTCCTCGAAGCTGACTTCCTCGCGGGCGAGAATGTCGGACAGGTGCTCGACCACGCGCACCGGCGGCATGTTCTTGAGCGTGAACTGCAGGCAGCGCGACAGGATGGTGACCGGCAGCTTCTGCGGATCAGTGGTCGCGAGCAGGAACTTCACGTGGGGCGGCGGCTCTTCCAGCGTCTTGAGCAGCGCATTGAAACTGTGGGTCGACAGCATGTGCACCTCATCGATGAGGTACACCTTGTAGCGGCCCTGGGTCGGCGCGTACTGGACGTTGTCCAGCAGCTCACGCGTATCCTCGACCTTGGTCCGCGAGGCGGCGTCGACTTCGATCAGGTCGACGAAGCGGCCCTCATCGATCTCGCGACAGGTGCCACAAACGCCACACGGCCTGGAGCTGACGCCCTCTTCACAGTTCAGGCACTTGGCCAGGATGCGCGCCAGCGTCGTCTTGCCGACACCGCGGGTCCCGGTGAACAGATAGGCATGGTGCAGGCGCCCCTGATCGAGGGCATTGACCAGCGCACGGCTGACATGCTCCTGACCGATCAGTTCGTGAAAATTGCGCGGGCGCCACTTGCGCGCCAATACCTGATAGCTCATTGAGCGGGGCATTCCTTGGGCGATCTGAAACATGAGCTGAAACCTGCACGACCCGGCTGGGCTTTACCCCCGACGGTCGACAGACGGAGACCGATGACGAGGCCTCGCTGAGAATGCGCTCATTCTAGCGACTTGCCGTGTGGCTTCAAAGCACGATGCCACTTGCGTAGCAGGATTGAGGGCACGAGGCCGGATGACAGGCGTGGTGCTCGTCCCGAATTGCGGGCACGACGAAACGCCAAGCGGGGCTCGGGACAGGCAGGAGATGACAGATTCAGACAGCGAGGGTGTGGCGAAAGGCTTCAGGCAACGTAAAGCGAAGGGCTTGCAGGGGGGGCTTGCGAGGACTTGAGATAGAGCCTTGCACAGCAGGCGGGATGATTCGGACATTTCACGAGCAGCCACTTTCAAGGCCCTGAAATGGAGGCGGCCCCATCAGCCACATCCCGGCACACGCGTCAGCCACTACCGTTGCTCCCTTCCGGGCCTGGCGGGGTTTGCAGCCTAGCATTGCGGGAGGACCGACAGGGCCACCACAAATATGATCATTCGGTGAACTACCGAGCCAATCGCTTGAACTTCAAGCACTTGGCGTGATCAAGGCGCACACTATAACAGCGCATCGCCGCCCTCACAAGGGGAGATCACGCCACGGGCTATTGCGTCGCCTCACGCGCTCGGCGATGGCGGAAATGACGCGCCATCACCGGCAGCAACAGCATCAGGACGATCAGGCGCAGAAGGTGATGGAAGGCGACGAAGATCGGGTCGAGATCGAGCGCCACCGCCAATAGCGCCATCTCGCCGATACCGCCGGGCGCCAGGGCGAGAAAGGCCACATCACGCGGCACGCCCATCAGCTGATGGATCAGCTCGGCAAAGCAGCCCAGCACCGACAGCGAGATCAGGGTCGCCACGCCCGACTGGCCCATCACCCCGACCAGCACCCGCGGCGTAAGGCCCTTGAAGCGCGCCCCGATGGCGCAGCCCAGCACCAGCTGCATGACATCGGTGCCCCATACCGGTGGCGAGAAACGCACCACGTCGCCAAGCGACAGCACCAGCGCCAGCAACAGTGGCGCCAGCAGCGAGGCATTGGGAATGCGCAGTCGCCTGGCCAGGGGCAGCAGAAACGGCAGCACCGCGATCAGCCACAGGCCGCTTACCGCCACATCGCTGCCGATGCCGGGCGTGCCCGCCGCACCTTCCAGCACCCAATAGAGCGGCGGCAGAATCATGATCACCAGCAGCACCCGCAACGATTGCGCCACCGCGATGCGCTGCGGGTCGCCACCGATGCGCTCGCCGATCACCACCATCGCCGTCAGCGCGCCGGGCACCGAGGAGAACCACGCACTGGTGGCGTCAAAACCACAGCGGCGATACCAGGCGGCGCAGGCCAGCGTCGAGGCCCACACCCCCGCCAGCAGCAGCAACGCCGACAACCACCAGCTGGAGAGGTGCGAGACCAGCTCGGGCGAGACGCGCGCGCCCAGCGTCAGCCCCAGCACCCCCAGAAACAGGTTGCGCAGGCGGTCCGGTACGCCCAGCCTCAGCCCGGCCATCGCGCCCAGCAGATTGGCGACCAGCGGCCCCAGCATCCACGCCAGCGGCATGCCGGTGAGCTGGAACAGCCAACCGCCCACCACCCCCAGCGCCAGCGAGGTCAGCAGCGGCCTGAGCGGCGCGTCAGCCTTGAGCGAGGTGGCAGCCTTGAGCGACGTGACAGCCCTGAGCGACATGACAGCCGTGAGCCTATGGGCTGGCGAGAGACGAGAGGCGCGCGCCTTGAGGCGCTGCAATAGCGGAACGGATGGCATGCTGGCTTCCTTGTCAGCGACACGAAACAGGCCACCAATGATACGCTGGCGCAAGCGCCATTGGCTGCCTGTTTGAGGCAATATTGCGCCTTCAAGCGGCCATTGCAGGTCGCAGACCGGCCCTGTGCCTGACTCTCATCACTCTTGTCGCGTACCTGACGCGCCCTTGCGGAGCCCGGATGACTTCTCCCGACTCACTCCCCTCAGCGGCTGACGATTCAGCGGCTGACGCCTCAGCGCATGGCCCAGCCACCGCACCGCCCCCGGCCCTGCTGCTGGTCGAGGACGACGCCCTGCTGTCCAGCACGCTGTGCAGCGTCTTTTCCGCCGAGGGCCTTGCGGTCACCCACCTGGCCGACGGCGCCGCGGCGCTTGCCCGCCTGGCGGCCCACCACGATCACGGCTTCGCGCTGATCGTACTCGACCTCAACCTGCCCGGCGCTTCCGGGCTCGAGATTCTCGCCGCGCTGCGCCAGCACGATCGCCAGACCCCGGTGCTGATTCTCACCGCGCGCGGCGCCATCGAAGATCGCGTGCGCGGGCTGGACCTGGGCGCCGATGACTATCTTGCCAAGCCCTTCGTGCTCGATGAGCTGGAAGCCCGCGTGCGCGCCCTGCTGCGCCGCCATGCCACTCTTCAGGCCAGTCAGCAGGCCACTCTTCAGGCCAGCCAGCAGCCGGCGCCCTCGCCTGGCATCGCCCCACGCCTGACTCTCGGCAGCCTGGCCTTCGAGCCACTCAATGCACGCTTTCTGCTCGCCGATGCCCCACTGGCGCTGCCGCCCCGCGAACAGCGCCTGCTGGGTTGTCTGATCCAGCATGCCGGCGAACCGGTGGACAAGGCGCGCCTGACCCGCGAGGCCTTCGGTGAGGAAGAGGCCGTGGGCGACAACGCCATCGAGGTCTATGTGCATCGCCTGCGCAAGCGCCTGGAAGGCAGCGACGTCAATCTGCGCACCATCCGTGGCCTTGGCTATCTACTGGAACAGACCACGGACGGCAGCGCTTGAATTCCGCACCCTCACCACGCCCACAGACAGAGGCAAAACGCAGTATCAGCCTCTATCGGCGCCTGCTGAGCTGGCTGCTGCTGCCTCTGCTGGCGCTGGGCACGCTATTGCTGGTGCAGGCCTTCCTGTCGGCGCGTGAGGCAGCGGACCGCGCCTACGACCGGCTGCTGGAGGCCTCGCTGGTCACCATCGCGGAGCAGGTCAAATGGCAGGACGGCCAGCTGTGGCTCGACCTGCCGCCCGCCGCCCTCGAGATGCTGGCTACCGACGCCCAGGAACGCGTCTTCTACAGCCTGGTGGATGCCGATGGCGAGCAGGTCACCGGCAATACCCACCTGCCGGATGCCAATCGCGCCGCCAATGGTCGCCTGGCCCCGCAGGAATCACTCGGACGCAGCGGCGAGCTGTCGTTTCGCGATATCGCCTGGCAGGGACAGGCACTGCGGCTGGGCAGCCTCGATACCCGCTTGGGCGGCTGGGGCGATGACCCACGCCACGGCCAGCGTTACAGCATTCGCGTCGCCCATACCCGCGAGGGGCGAGACACCCTGACGCGTGAGCTGTTCAGTGGCTCGCTGGTGCGTCTGGCGGGCATGGCCACGCTGGCACTGCTGGTGGTGCTGATCGGCGTCCGGCTGGCGCTGTCGCCGCTGACCCGCCTGCGCCGCGCCATTCGCGAACGCGACTCGCGCAGTCTGGCGCCGCTCAACCTGCCCCTGCCGCGCGAGCTCGAGGAGCTCAAGCACACCATCAATGACCTGCTGGCGCGCATGCGCCGCGTGCGCGCCAACCAGGAGCGCTTCATCGGTGATGCCTCGCACCAGCTGCGCACCCCGCTGGCGGGACTCTCCGCTCACGCCGAGCTGGCACTGCGCCAGCAGGACCCCAGCGCCTGGCATGCCGCGCTGGGCCAGATGCAGGCCACCGCCAGCCATACCGCCCATCTGGCCAATCAGCTGCTGTCGCTGACACGCCTCAACAACCCGGAGGTGCAGCCGCCGCGCGTGCCGCTGGAGCTGTCAGCGCTGGCGCGCGCCACCGTCAGCCGGCTGTTCCTGCGCTGTGATCGCGCCGGCGTGGACCTCGGCCTCGAGATCGCCCCGGACATCGATGGCGCCGCCTGGACGCTGGGCGTCGAGTGGCAGCTGGAGGAGGCACTGGCCAATCTGATCGACAATGCCTGCAAGCACGGCGCACGCACCGTCACACTCACCCTGAGCCGGATGGCGACACCGAGCGATGCCACGTTCACGCAATCGGACAGTGCCGCACTGGCGGGCCGCTGGCGGTTGAGTGTCGAGGATGATGGCCCGGGCATCGACGCCGAGCGGCGCCTGCTGGTGCTGCGCCCCTTCCACCGCAACACCCAGCCCGACAGTCATGATCAGGCGCCGGCGCAGCAGCCCGATGAGCTCAAGCATCACGAAGGCGCCGGACTGGGGCTGGCGATCGTCGATGGCATCGCGCGACACCACGATGCGCGCCTGACGCTTAGCGACGCGACAGCACGCAGCATGACGCAGGCTGCTGATCCTGCATCCCGCACAGACGATGCAACCCGCGCAGCCGACGCAGACGACGCAGACGAGACAGGCGCGTCCTGCGGGCTATGCGTCAGTCTGCATCTGGCGCCCTGTGCAGCGCCTGAGGTGAGAGTGGGTGGGGATGATGAATCAGCACAGGCCGGCAAGCCTGCGAAGACAGGAGGCACAGCATGCTAGCGAGACGACCGCCAACCGGGCAGCAGCATTCTGACAATCGCTGCTCTGACCATCACGGTCATGACAATCACCGCCCGGGCAGACAGCGATCTGGACGGCTGACGGCCTGCCTCGTGCTGGCCGTGCTTGTGAGCCCCTTTAGTCAGGCGGCGTCCCGGGCGGCGACCCAGGCAGCGTTTGACCCGCTGCTCGAAGAGCATCAATCGCTGTGGTTGCAGGGCGGCCAGCCAGTCACGGCGCCCGCGCCTGACAGCGACGCCAGCCACGCGGCCGATCTGACGATTCACGCCGCGCTGGACCTGCCCGAGATTCGCCCGCTGCTGCTGCGTTACAGCCGCCAGCATCCTGAGCGAGTGCTGCACTACGTCAATCGCTCCGCCTTGGGGCTTGAAGCACAGTACCTGCAGGCACCGCTGACACCGCAGGCGGATCTGATGATCTCCTCGGCCATGGGCCTGCAGTACCGACTCGCCAATCAGGGTCACGCCCTGGCACTCGAGGCCCCCAATCTGGCCGCCTGGCCGGCCAACTCACGCTGGCGCAATGAGCTGTATGCGATGAGCTTCGAGCCGATCGTGATGGTGGCGCGACGTGATGCGCTCAAGCGTCTGGCGGACCTCGACGGCCTGCGCAATCCCCGCGATGTGCTGCGCAGCCATCGCGACTTCTGGCACCTGCTCGAGACGCGCCGCGAGCAGCTGCGCGGCCGCATCATCAGCTACGACCCGCGCCGCAGCGGCTCCGGCTTCACCTACGCCGTGTCCGATGCCCGTCAATCGCCGCGCTACTGGACGCTGGTGCGCGCCATGGGTCAGGCCGATGCCAGACTGGTCAGCACCACCGGCGCCATGCTCGAGGCGCTGGCCAGCGGCGAGGTGGATATCGCCTACAACCTGGTCGGCCCCTACGCGGTGACCTTTGCCCGCGCCCATCCGGAGCTGGTGGTGATCGTGCCGGAAGACTACGTGCTGATTCAGCGCCGGCTGGCCTTCGTCCCCCAGCAGGCGCCTCATCCCGAGGCCGGTGAGGCCTTTCTCGACTGGTGGCTGAGTCTGGAAGGCCAGCAGGCGGTGGCCAGCGACAGCCAGCTGGGCGCACTGCACCCCGAGGTGCGTGGCGAGGGCAGCGCTCAGCATATGCGCGAGCAACTGGGCGATGCACTACGTCCGATCGAGATCGGCCCTGGCCTGTTGGCGACACTCGATCGCCTCAAGCAGGCCAGTTTCCTGAGCCGCTGGGTACTGGAATTCGAGGCCCCGTCAGCCACGCAGCCCGAATTGAACCAATGATGCGTGGTGTCAGGGCTGGCTAGCCCCTCCCGTTCTGTAAACGCACTAAACACAGCTCCGAGCCCATCACGCACAAGGCGCCCCGCGGGGCGCCTTGTGCGTGATGCCATGCGGCATTCAATGACATGAGCAGTGGATTCAGCGTCAGCGACCACCGGCATCTCCGCCGCCATCACCGCCATCGGCGTCCGGTGCGGCCTCGCGCAGCCCGGCGTCCTCACGGCCTGCCAGACCCTCGGCGGGCTTGCGCCGCGCGATCAGCGCACCACCTTCCCGGTGCTCGCTGCTCTGATACTCCGTGCTTTCCGTCTCGCTGCTTTCCGGTGAGCCGCTGGCGGGGCGCAACGGCTCCGCCGAGGCGCTGCGCTGCTCGACGAGGCGCTCGGTGCCATCGTCGCGATGCAGCCAGACATCCATCTGCTGGAAGGCGACCTTGAGGCCATGCTCACGGAAACGTGCGTCCACCCAGCGGTTGATCTCATCGGTGGCGTAGAGGCGATCGGTCAGGTCATTGACGTAGATGCGCAGCTCGAAACCGAAGTTGTCCTGGTTGTAGGTCAGGCAGAACACCAGCGGCTCCGGGTCCTTGAGCACCCGCCTGTTTTCCTGGGCGGCCTGCATCAGCAGACGATGCGCCAGATCCAGATCACTGCCATGGGCGACACCGAAATTGAGCACCACCCGCGTGACGTTGTCCGACAGCGACCAGTTGATCAGCTGGTCGGTGACGAATACCTTGTTGGGAATGATGATCTCCTTGCGATCGAAATCCGTCACCGTGGTGGCGCGGATCCGGATGCGATTGACCGTGCCATGCAGGTTGCCGATGGTGATGGTGTCGCCGATGCGCACCGGCCGCTCGAACAGGATGATCAGGCCCGAGATGAAGTTGGCGAAGATCTCCTGCAGACCGAAGCCCAACCCGACACTCAACGCCGCCACCAGCCACTGCAGCTTGTCCCAGCTGACGCCCATGCTGCCCAATGTCATCACGAAGCCGGTGGCCATGATCACGTAGGACAGCAGCGAGGTGATCGCGTAGCTGGAGCCCTGCTTGAGCTCGAGCCGCGACAGGATCGAGACCTCCAGCAGGCCCGGCAGGTTGCGCGCCATCATCACCGCCACGGCGAGGGTGATCATGCCCGCGATCAAGTCCGCCAGCGAGATGGGCGTCGCCGAATCGCCCTCGACGGAAGCGGCGATTTCCCACACCACCACGCTGTCGAGATAGCTGAGCACATTGAGCAGATCGGCCCACACCACATAGAAGATCGACAGGAAGCTGATGACCAGGATCAGCTTCGAGAGACGCAGTGACTGGGAGTTGACCTGCTCCATGTCCAGCGGCGGCTCTTCCACCACCTCGACACCGCCTTCGGCGCCCTCCTGCACCTGGGCACGGCGACGCGCTACGGCGCGACGATAGGCCAGACGCCGCGCGGCGACTGCCAGCCCGCGCACCACGGTGGCTTCCACCAGAATCCAGGCCCCGAACAGGAAGATGGTGGTGATGAAGCGGCCACACAGGCGCAGCGCGGTGTACTCGTAGCCGAGACAGATCAGCACGCCCAGCGCCACCGGCACCAGCGCCATCGCAAGGCCCAGAATCAGTCGGAACAGCTTGAGGCCGAAGAAGGGGACGTGGGCCAGAATCAGTCGCGACAGACAGAAGCTCATCGCCATCAGGCCCACGAACAGAATGGCCAGCCCCAGCGGACGCTCGAGCAGGTTGAGGTCCGCCTCGCTGATGATGTTGGTGGTCAGCACCACCGGCAGCAGCGCGAAGCCCAGCCACCAGATATGGCGGCGCAGCTCCGCCACGTAGTTGGCCGGCCACTGGAAGTGACGCTCGGCGACACCGTCCTTGACCAGCAGGCGGCGGAAGATGGCGAAGATGCCCCACGCCAGCGACAGCTTCAACAGCGCCTGGCCCAACGCCCACAGCATGATGCCCTCGCCCAGCGACAGCACGCCGCCGATCAGCGCCAGCGCCAGCGCGCCGGGGATGGCCAGCAGGACGTTGAGCAGAATGGCGCGCGGCGTATGCAGCTGGGTGTCCTGCTTCAGGCGCCCTATCTGGGCGTGCAGGTCCGCCAGGCGCGCACGGATGCGCGAACGCTTCCAGGTGATGAAGATCAGCAGCAGCAAGCCCGGCAGCGCCACCCACAGGTCACTGAGCTGAAAGCCCTTGGACAGCCCCGCCACCACGCCACGCCAGACGTTGGGCCTGAGCTCCTCGGCGAGCATTTCCGGGGTACGCGACAGCCAGTCGAGATCCAGCGGCTTGCCATTGGCGACCCAGAACAGCTGCTCCTCGATGGTCTGGCGCAGACGCCCTGACACTTCCAGCAGCTGCTGCTGGTTGAGCTGCAGGTCGATGGCGCGTGCCAGCAGGCTGTCGTATTCCTTGTCGAGCTTGTCGACCAGCTCCTTGCGCGCCTCCAGCTGACCGATCAACGCCTGACGCAGCTCGGCGCTGATCTGGCTGACATCGGCATTGCCGCCGGGGCGTTCCAGCGCCGCGGCCTCGCCCAGCACGTAGGAATTGAGATAGCCCGGAATATCGGCGAGTTGCTCGCGCACCTTGTTGAGTTCGAACTGCTTGAGGCGCAGGTCGGCGATCTCTTCCTTCAAGTCCTTGCGCACATCGACCTGCGGCAGGCGACTCTGCTGCTCACGCAGGATACGCGCCAGCAGGACGCTGCCCTTGATGGCCTCGATCTGCTCGCTCATGGTGCGCTCGACCTGGGTGACGCGGTCGAGCTGGGTGCGCACCTCCAGCCCATCGCGAATCACGGCGTTGACGCGATCGGTGATCGCCAGCAGCTGGCTGCTGAGTTCGCGGTTGCGGTTGAGCACCTGCTGGAAGATGGGGTTGTCGGCCAGCGCGGCATTCTCGCCACTGGTGGCATCGGCGATGGTCTGCTCGGACTGGTTGCGGCGCTTGTCGTTGACCAGCGTCTGGACCTGCTCCAGGTCCTGCTCCAGATTGGCGATCTGACGGCTGTAGAGGGTCTTGCGCACCTGGGCCAGCTCACGCAGCAGAGAGCTTGAATTGAGCTCTGAATGGCTCAGCTCGCCACGCGTCTCGGCCAGCGCCAGGCGGGCCTCGATCAGGTCACGCCCGGTGCCGGACAGGTCGGCATCGCCGCTGCCACCCAGCTGGGTCTGCAGGCGCTGCACCTGCTGCTGTGCATCGGCCAGGGTCGAGCGCGAACGCTCCGGCAGGCTCTGGGCATTGATCAGGCGCCGATTGGTGTCGGCCAGCTTGTCCTGCAGGTTCTGCAGCGAGTCGAGAATCGAGGTCATGCGCTTGTCCAGCGCCTCGACCGACTCGTCTTCCAGCGAGGCGATGCTGGGCGGGGTGTAGTCCTGAGGCAGGCGCGCCAGCTCGGCCTGCGCCTTCGCCAACTCCGCCGGCGCCTCCTTGACCTCACTCTTGAGGGAATTCAGGCTGCTGGTGGCTTCGGCGAGGTCGTCGAGCACCGTCAGGGTATCCTTGAGGTCCGCGATGCGCTGACGGGTGTCGGCATCCGGTTTCTCGACGCTCTGCAGGTCTTCAAGCTGAGTCTGGACATCAGCACGCTTCGGGGCGTCCGCACTGGCCGTGGCCGGCACCCAGGCCAGCAGCACCATCAGCAGCAAGGCGCCTGCCAACATCATCAGTCTCAAGGACTTGTTACCTGTCACAGCTGTCTCCTCAATGGTCACCACCGCACTTCTTCATCGGCTCTGCTGCCCCGCCAGGCCGCCGCCAGCCATGCAGGATGACATCGTGACCGGCCGCAAACGCGGGCAAGGGCCGCATTGTCGACTGGCGCTGCATCCCACGCAATCCTTGTCGGCAAACGTCCGCCGGCGGCCGCCCAGCAAAGGATGAAGTGGAGATTGAACTAGAGAGTGAAGCGGAGAATGCAGCAAAGAGTGACGGGGCGAGAAAGCGATGCTTGCAGGCCAGCGTGAGCGACATGCATCGTCGCATCGAGGCGACGCACCTGTCGGAATCTTCGTGCTGGAACCGGACACTGCGCCACCAGTAGAATGGCAGACATGTCATGAACATTGCTCCATAATGCGCTGCTCCCCCGCCGCGGTGTAACCGACAGGATATTTCCATGCCCCTCCGCCTTGCCTCCATCGGATTCCGGTCCGTCCCTGCACGCCTCTCGGGAGTGCTGGCCACAGTACTGCTGGGTGCCGCCGCACCGGCAGCGGCCGACGTGCCCTACACCATGGATGCCGAAGGACGCGTGGTACTGGCCAACGGCAAGCGCTTCGCTCCCGAAGCACTGGGCATGACTGCCGCCCAGGCCCGCGCGGGTGCCATGAGTCAGGCTGACTGGCGCGAGCTGGCGGCCTCTGCACCGGGCACGGCGGACGGCGTCGAGAGTGACCCGCGTACCGAGCAGGTCTTCCTCTCCAACCGCGAAGACGCGGATGACGAGCGCTACTCGGCGGAAGCGGCCGAGACCGAGGGGGCACAAGGCCAGAGCGTCGATGCGCCCCTCGATGAAAGCCTGGCCCAGCAGCGCGCCAAGGAGCGTGTCGTGCTGGAGAACGACGCCGAGAAGAATCCGCTGGCCATCACCGCCTACAAGCGCAATTACCTGCTGCCCTGGGCCTACAACACCAACCCGGATGCCAACGGCTTTGCCGAAGTCACCCAGGAAGGCGAGGTGGACAAGACCGAGGTGAAATACCAGCTCAGCCTCAAGGTCGAGCTGATGGATGACATCTTCGGTGACAATGGCGACGTGTTCTTCGCCTATACCCAGCGCAGCTGGTGGCAGGCCTACAACTCCGATGCCTCGGCGCCGTTCCGCGAGACCAATTACGAGCCGGAAGCCTTCCTGCAGTTCGACAATCGTTATGAGCTGTTCGGCTGGACCAATACCCGCAACCGCATCGGTTTCGCGCATCAGTCCAACGGCCGTTCCGACCCGCTGTCGCGCAGCTGGAACCGTGTCTACGCCGACATGATGTTCCAGAACGGCGACTGGGCCATCGCGGTCACGCCGCACTGGCGCGTGCCGGAGGAGTCCGACGAGGACGACAATCCGGACCTCTACAACTACATCGGCTACGGCGACATCACGGTCGGCTATACCTCCGATCAGCACGAAGTCACCTGGATGGTGCGCGGCAACCCCTCCAAGGGCAACTACGGCAACCAGCTCGACTACTCCTTCCCGCTGTTCGGCAAGGTACGTGGCTACGTGCAGTACTACCACGGCTACGGTGAGAGCCTGATCGACTACGACCACAGCGTGAATCGCTTTGGCCTGGGCTTCTCGATCAATACCTTCTTCGCCGGCTCGCCCGAGACCTGATCAAAGAGTTCTGATCAAAAAGTTCTGATAAAAGAACTCGCATGACCCTCCCGCAACGGGCAGCCCAGGCTGCCCGTCTTGCCATCTGCCCTCCGTATGCACCGCCCTTATGTGGACTGCCCATGTGGACCGACCATGTGGACAAGGTGGCACGTCCATGATCCAGATCATGCCTCCCGCACGTGACATGGCGATATCGTGCTCTGTGCGTGTCTTGCCCTTGTGTTTGTCGCATTCGACCCCCACGACTTGTGCATGACCACGCAAGACGCGTCATGACGACGTGCTGACGATGCTTGCAAGAGTCTCGTGCAAGTGGATTCAGGTCATGCCCTGCCGCCTGCGGCGCCCCAGGGAAGAGAGAGTTCGAGAGTCAAGCGCAGACAACACCGCGCTCACCATTCGCGAAATCTGATTCGACATACGGGAAGGAGTTACACCATGGCTATGCAAAAGATCGGCGATCACACCACTTCCGCGACCGGTGCCAACACCGACCAGCTGAAGGAAGATCTGCGCCATCTGTCCCAGACCGTCGAGGAACTGCTGCACGCCTCGGCTGAAGATTCCCGCGAGAGCATGAAGGAAGCCCGCGCCCGCGCCCAGACTCGCCTGGAAGCCACCCGCGCCCGCCTCAGCGCCCAGGGCGATCGCCTCGCCGCCGGTGCGCGCGAATCCGTGGACTGCGCTGATCGCTACGTGCACGACAACCCGTGGACCAGTGTCGGTATCGGCGCGGCCGCCGGTGTCGTCGTCGGCATGCTGCTTGGCCGTCGCTGATGCAGGAACAAGGGCCGGTTGAACGCGTACTTGGCGCCATCCGACGTCTGACTGCGAGCCTGGTCGAGAGTGGCGAGACGCGCTTGCGTCTCGCCGTGCTGGAGCTCGAGGAAGAGCGCGAACGGCTGTTCGTGATGCTGCTGCTGTCGGGTATCGCCCTGATGCTGATCTGCTTCGGCATCGGCCTGGCGATCCTGCTGGTGGTCGTGACCTTCTGGGATACCCACCGCCTGCTGGCCATCGCCCTGAGCGGCGGTATCCTGCTGGCATTGGGGGGGTTGATCGCCTGGCGCGTCAAGGTGATCGCTTCCCAGCGCAGCCTGCTGCGTTCCACGCTCAGCAACCTGAGCCGTGACAGCGACAGCCTCAAGGATGTGCGTGCCGACGCACTGGAACGCCAGCGCCAACGCGAAAACCTTTGATGCCCCGCCTGCCAGTGCCTGCCAAGGAGGCGAGATGAATTCTTCCAGACAGTCCCTCGCGCGACGCGAGCCGGCGCTGCCCCCCGTGCAGGGGAACGGACGCCGGTCAGCACATCCGCGTGACGCTCGGCGTGCGGAACTCGAAGCACGCATCAGTCAGCAGCGCCTCGATGTCAGCCATGCGATGCGCGAACTCAAGGAGGCCACCGCCCCCATCGACCGCGGCTGGGCCAAGGTCCAGCAATACCGCGGCCCGTTGGTGCTGGTGGGCGGCCTGATCGCGGCGCGGGGCGGGTTCCGGCCAAAGAAGGGCCTGAGCCTGCTCAAGCGCGGGCTGATGAGCTGGGTGATGATTCGCCGTCTGAGAATATTGTTCGACAAATGATCACGGCATTACAGCGAAAGCCCCGCCACCTGGGATTCAGGTGGCGGGGCTTTTTTTCGTCATTGCGACGTGTCGTTCTGTTAACCCTGCCGCGATCAGGCGCTGCGGCTGTCACGCTTGAGCAGATACACGCCCAGATAGAGCACCGCGAAGATCAGCCCCAGCACGGCGGCGGCGCCGAAGACGTTGCTGCCGTCACCGGACAGGAATTCCAGGAAGGACGTCAGGAACTGTCCCAGGAAGATCGCCATCGTCAGGTAGGAGAGATTGCGACCGCGCACCGAGGTGTGGCTGCGCTCCACCGTCATGTGGTTGAGCAAGGGGATCGAGAAGCCGAAGCCCATGCCGGACAACACGGCACCGACGCTCATCAGCGTCATGTTCTCGGCCTGCTGGAAGAGGAACAGGCTGCCGGCATAGAGCAGGAAGGCCAGCACCAGCGTCGGCATCTCACCCAGGGCACGCGACACCTTCGGCATCAGCATCGCCGCGACCACCGCGACCAGCGAAATGCCCGCCAGGAAGATACCGGTGGCCGCTTCATCCAGCCCCAGCAGATTCAAGCGCATCGGCAGCATGACGATGGCGGTGAAGAACAGCGTCAACGAGATGGCCGCGGCCAGGTAGACGCTGGTCAGCGAGGAGGACAAGGCCTCACCGCCGGCATTTCCGCTCTCCTCGGCAGGCGCTTCAGGCGACTGTTTCGGCACCATCATCCACAGCATGGCCAGCAGTACCCAGGCCAGCAGATAGAGGGCGAAGGGCCACTGCCAGGCGATACCCGCCAGCACACCACTGACGAACAGGAAGATCACCCCGCCAAGCTCGATGGACATGCCCTGCTGGGCGATCATCGCCAGACGCGCATGGCCGTGATACCACTCGGAGATCAGCGTGGTGCCGCCCGCCATCACCACGGCGGTCACGCCGCCGAGCAGAATGCGATCGGCGAACACGACGACGGTGCCTTCCAGCAGTGCGCCACCCGCGCCCAGCACGCCATACAGGAACAGCCCGCCCACCAGCGAGCGATAGGCACCGACACGATCGATCATGCGCCCGGCGATGGGCGCGAACAGCACGGCGCCCAGCGACGGCAGGGTAATCAGCCAGCTGGCATGGCTCTCCACCTCAAGCGCCGAGGCGATGCTCAGAAGCCCCGGTGCGACCACGGTTCCCACCATGATGGTCAGACAGGCGATGGCCAGCAGCGTGAAACGGCCGCCGGCAGAAAGCGGTTGTGAGGGTCCGCGCGTATCCTGCGCGGCCACTCCACTCGTTGATGTCGTCATATTGGCTCCACTCGAATTCAGAACCCTCCTGTCAGCCGCTACGCGCCCCGCCTGCTCGCTTGCTTGTCTGCTTGCGAGGCAAAGCCAGCGGCAAGCAGCAAGAGACAGGAGACAAGGCGAGACGGCAGAGACTGACGAAGGGAGGTTTGGCAGGCCTTCAGACTAGCGAGTGCAGGCTTATAATAGAAATGACAATACTTGATATGACTTATACTTACTGAACATCAATCAGCCACGAGGGCCGGCATGGAACTCCGCACACTGAAAACCTTCGTCTCGGTGGCGACGCACAGAAGCTTCTCGGCCGCCGCCCGCGAGCTGCATACCGTGCAACCCGCCATCAGCCGCCAGATCGCCGATCTCGAAGCCGAGCTGGGCGTCAGCCTGCTATGGCGCAATACGCGGGAGGTGAAGGTGACGGGACCGGGGGAGGCATTGCTGGAAGAAGCGCAGCGCATGCTGGCGCTGGAGGCGCAGGCACGCAAGCGCGTGGCGATGGCTGCAAGCGGCCAGACCGGCACACTGCGCATCGGCTACATGAGCTCGGCCTGCGCAAGCTTCGTGCCCGGACTGATGCGCGACTTCGCCAGCGACCATCCCGAGGTCAGCCTGTCATTGCATGAGATGAGCGCCCAGCAGCAGCTGGATGCCTTCGCGCGTGACGAGATCGACATCGGGCTGTCGCGCCCGCTTCCCAGCGAGCAGCGTGACAGCCTGACCGCCCTGGCGGTCTACGAGGATAGGCTGATGGCGGTGGTGCCCGAGGGGCATCGTCTGGCGCACCGCAAGCGACTGGCCCTCAGCGAGCTTGCGCAGGAAGATTTCGTGCTGTTTCAGCGCGGGCAGGCGACGGGGCTGTTCGATCAGATCATCAGTGCCTGCGGCGATGCCGGCTTCTCGCCGCGCATCCAGCGCCAACCGGCCTTGATGCAGACACTGCTCAGTGAGGTGGCGGCGGGACTGGGAGTCGCCATCGCGCCCGGCTGCATTCGCCGCCTGCAACGTGATGGCTGCCAGTTCATTCCCCTGCGCCCGGCACTCGGCGCGGTACCGCTGGAGCTGCACTACCCGACCACACCGGTCCGCCCGGTAATCGAGGCCTTTGTCGCGCTGGTCGAGCAGCGCCTGCCCGCCATCCGCCAGCAGATGGCGTGAGACGCAGCCAGAGGCGAGAAGGTGCCGGTCAGCAGTTCAAGCCGCAGGCCACCGCCGAGGACCACGCCCACTGGAAGTTGTAGCCGCCAAGTTCCCCGGTGACATCCAGCACCTCGCCGATGAAGGCCAGCTGCGGCAGATCGCGCACGCTGAAGTCCTTCTGCGAGATGGCGTCAGTGACCACGCCACCCATGGTCACCTCGGCGGTGCGCCAGCCTTCGGTGCCCGCCGGCTTGAGCTGCCAGTGATTGAGTGCCTTGGCCAGCTGCTCGAGACGCGCGTTGGAAAGCTCGGCGAGGCTGCGCTCGCTGATGCGACCGGCGTCGGCGTCCTGCCACTCGACCAGCGACTGGGCGAGGCGCTTGGGCAGGCGCTCGCCAAGCCAGGGGCCGATCTGGCGCTTGGGATGCTGCTCGCGCAGGGCCAGCAGCTCGGCGTAGGCATCCACGCCCGGCAGCAAGTCGATGCTCAACGGCTGCCCGGGCGTCCACCAGCTGGAGGCCTGCAGCATCGCCGGACCGGAAAGCCCGCGATGGGTGATCAGCATCGGTTCGCGATAATGGCCCTTGCCGGCGGTGACGCTGACGTCACAGGCAAGCCCTGACAGCGGCGACAGACGCTCCTTCCACTGCGAGGTCAGCGTGAATGGCACCAGCGCGGCGTAGGTATCGGTGACCTCGAGCCCGAACTGGCGCGCGATGTCGTAGCCGAAGCCGGTCGCGCCCAGCGTCGGAATCGACATGCCGCCGGTGGCCACCACCACGCGCCCTGCCGTGTGCGTACCATTGCTGGTCTCGACCCGCATGCCCTCGCCCGCGCGCTCCAGCGAGGTGATGCGCGTACTCAGGCGAATCTCCGCCCCGGCCCATTCACACTCCGTCATCAGGATCGCCAGCAGGTCCTTGGCGGAATCGGCGCAGAACAGCTGTCCCGGCTTCTTCTCGACGTGCTCCAGCCCATGACGCTCCACCAGTTCTAGGAAATGGTGCGGCGTATAGCGCTTGAGCGCCGAGATGCAGAAGTGCGGATTGCGCGAGAAGAAGTTGGCTGGGCCGGCATCCAGATTGGTGAAGTTGCAGCGCCCACCGCCGGACATCAGGATCTTCTTGCCGGCCTTGTTGGCGTGGTCCAGCACCAGCACGCGCTTGCCCTGATAGCCTGCCGTGGCGGCACACATCAGGCCTGCCGCGCCTGCGCCGATGATGATGACGTCATATGTGGCCATGCGGGACACTCCGTGAAGCGAAGAAAGGAAAGGAAATCGGCTGTGCAGACACACGCGGGCCGGCATTCTACCAGAAGCCTGCCGCAGCCAGCGGCCGGAGATGGGAAACAAGACACCCCCATCGTCAGAGACGATGAGGGTGTCTTGTCAGACCGGACAGACTAGCCAGTCATGGCGAGTCTCAGACGATGACGCCCTGGCTGCGCAGGTAGTCGTCGTAGGTGCCGGAGAAGTCGACCACGCCATCGGCCTTCAGCTCGATGATGCGGGTGGCCAGCGAGCCGACGAATTCGCGGTCGTGGCTGACGAAGATCAGGGTGCCTGGGTAGTTTTCCAGCGCGAGGTTGAGTGCCTCGATGGATTCCATGTCCAGGTGGTTGGTCGGCTCATCCATCACCAGCACGTTGGGCTGCTTGAGGATCAGCTTGCCGAACAGCATGCGGCCCTGCTCGCCACCGGAGATGACCTTGACCGACTTCTGGATGTCGTCATTGGAGAACAGCATGCGACCCAGGGTGCCACGCACGACCTGCTCGCCGCCGCCGGTCCACTGCGCCATCCAGTCATAGAGGCTCATGTCGTTGGCGAAGTCATGGGCGTGGTCCTGCGCGTAGTAGCCGACGTCCGCGGCGTCGGTCCACTTCACTTCACCGGCGTCCGGGTGCATCTCGCCGACCAGGGTGCGCAGCAGCGTGGTCTTGCCGATGCCGTTCGGGCCGATGATGGCGACACGCTCTCCGGCGGCGACCGTGAAGCTGAAGTTCTCGAACAGGGTGTTGCCGTCGAAGCCCTTGGAGAGCTTGTCGATCATCACCGCGTTGTTGTGGACCTTCTTGGTCTGCTCGAAGCGGATGAACGGGCTGACGCGTGAGGACGGCTTGATCTCGTTGAGCTGGATCTTGTCGATCTGCTTGGCACGCGAGGTCGCCTGCTTGGCCTTGGAGGCGTTGGCGGAGAAGCGGCTGACGAAGGACTGCAGCTCGGCGATCTGCGCCTTCTTCTTGGCGTTGTCGGCCTGCAGCTGTTCGCGCGCCTGGGTGGCAGCGGTCATGTACTCGTCGTAGTTGCCCGGGAACAGACGCAGCTCACCGTAGTCCAGGTCCGCCATGTGGGTGCAGACACTGTTCAGGAAGTGACGGTCGTGCGAGATGATGATCATGGTGCTGGCACGTGCAGTCAGCACGCCTTCCAACCAGCGGATGGTGTTGATGTCCAGGTGGTTGGTCGGCTCATCGAGCAGCAGGACGTCAGGATCGGAGAACAGCGCCTGTGCCAGCAGCACGCGCAGCTTCCAGCCCGGCGCGACTTCGCTCATCGGCCCCAGGTGCTGCTCGATGGGGATATCGAGGCCCATCAGCAGCTCACCGGCACGCGCTTCGGCGGTGTAGCCATCCAGCTCGGCGAATTCGACCTCGAGGTCGGCAACCTTCATGCCGTCTTCCTCACTCATCTCCGGCAGCGAGTAGATGCGGTCACGCTCGGCCTTGACCACGGCCAGACGCTCGTGGCCCATGATGACGGTGTCGAGCACCGTGTATTCCTCATAGGCGAACTGGTCCTGACGCAGCTTGCCCAGACGGATGTTGGGCTCGAGCATGACGTGACCACCGGACGGCTCCAGATCGCCACCGAGAATCTTCATCATGGTCGACTTGCCGCAGCCGTTGGCGCCGATCAGGCCGTAGCGATTGCCACGCCCGAACTTGGCGGAGACGTCTTCAAACAGCGGCTTGGCACCGAACTGCATGGTGAGATTGGCGGTAGAGATCACGAGGGAATATCCGTTTGAAATGAAAAAGGTGGGCGGTGACGAAGTGTCACGCTGGCGCCGGGAAATACGGGGAGCCGCAAAGGCCTGGCAGGCATCAGCCGCGGAAGAAGACTTCCAGCAGGTGATAGCCGAACTTGCTCTTCAGCGGCCCCTGCAGGGTATTGAGCGGCCCCTTGAAGATGGCGCGATCAATGCCGCCGACCATCTGGCCGGGGCGCACTTCGCCCAGGTCACCGCCCTGCTTGCCGGAGGGACAGGTGGAGTGCTTCTTGGCCAGTTTCTCGAACGGCTGGCCGCGCTCCAGTGACTGCTTGAGACGCTGCGCCTCGGCCTCGGTCTTCACCAGAATGTGGCGTGCCATGGCAATACGAGCCATCTCATGTCCTCTTGCAGGCGGAATCGGTCTTGCCTCACACCATCTCGTGCCCCGGGCATCCCGGAGGCGGGCCCGACGTCATCCGAGCACGTCCCTGACGACATGACAGCCGTCATGACGCGAGATCAGGCGTTCGGGGAAGGTTCGACAGGCGATGGGGTGAGTCTGAAGGCGGGCATGATAACAGCTCAGGATGACAGACGCTGCAGTGCAAGCTCGATAGCTCGCTCAGAAACGCGAAAAGCCCGCATCGTGAGATGCGGGCTTTTCTGAATCTGGTGGAGGAGGAGGGATTCGAACCCTCGAAGCCTTTCGACTTACACACTTTCCAGGCGTGCTCCTTCGACCACTCGGACACCCCTCCAGATCAGTGCTCTCATTGGTCACCCGACTGCGTCGTGTTTCCCTTGAGAACGCGGCGTATATTATCGATAACCTTCGAGTGGCGCAAGCCTTTTTTCCAAAAACTTTCAGATAGATAGCGTCAGCGCTCTCGCCCTACGCTCCACCCTGCGCACTGGGCCGAGACCGCACTCATCGTCACGGCCCCAGCACCACGTAATCGCCGCGGGCCTCGAAACACAGTCGCGGAGCGGACTGCCCTTCGACCTGACACCACAGCTGCTGGGTCAGCGACAGTCGCGCTCGCCGCCCTGCTGCTAGGCGCTCGCCCACCTCGTCCAGCGCTGCCATGTCATCCGGCGCGCAGATGATGTGATAGTCGCCACTGACCGGGGCCAGAAACCGCTGACTGGCCTGCGACACCACGATATCGCGCTGGATACCGCGTGCACGCAGCCAGAGCGTCAGCCAGCTCCAGCCACACAGGGTCGCCTCGAGACTCATGGCGCCACCAAAGGCAGTGCCCTTGTCATTGAGATTGGGCGGCAGATGCAGATGCCAGCTCAGCTGACCCGTCGCACGCTCGGGCTCTGACCACTGCATCTCGACAAGCCCCAGATGAACAGCCAGCGGGATCGCCTGCGTCAGCCAGCCACGAAACCGTGACAGGTCGTCGCTGACCGGCGCCGCGAGACTGCCCGGCTGCCCCTGCGCATCACGCGGCAGGGGCAACGGTGGCCAGGCCTCACCACTCAAGCGCGACGGCTCATTTCGCGTCTCACTCACTCAGCGTCTCTCTCATCAAGGGCCTCGCTCAGCGCTGCTCATCAAGGGCCTCGCTCATTCAGCGTTTCACTGCCAGCGTTCGACGAAGTCGGCACTGTTGCGGTTCGGCAATGGCTTGAGGCGTCCGCCCGGGGTGCCGAGATAGAGGAAGCCGACCAGCTCATCCTGCTCGCCCATGCCCAGCCCTGCGTGCACGATAGGGTCAAAGGCGTAGCCACCGGTGCGCCACATACCACCGAGCCCCTGGGCCTGAGCGGCATACAGCATGGCGTGAGCGGCACAGCCGGCACTGACCACCTGCTCGACACGCGGCACCTTGGGGTGGTCCGGCGTGACCCTGGCGATCACCGCGATCACCATCGGCGCACGCAGCGGCTTCTTGCTGGCAGCGGCCTGGGCGGCCTCGTCACCGGCCGGCGACTTGTTGCGCTCCGCCTCGGCGAACAGCTCGCCAAGGCGCTCAAGCCCGCCACCCGTGAATTCGATGAAGCGCCAGGGCGTCAGCTCGGCGTGGTCCGGCGCGCGCAGGGCGGCCTGGTAGATGGCCTCCATCTGCTCAGCGCTCGGGGCCGGCGCCATCAACTTGCCCATGGAATTGCGTTCATGCAGTAACGTCAGCGCGTCCATCGTCTCTCCTGTCACAGACTTAAGATAAGAATGATTCTCACACTAGCATGTCGCCGGTACGCCGTCTCATCACTCGCTGCTATCTATCTGATTGGCAAGACGCTACCTGATTGCCAAGGCGCTATCTGGTTGGCGAGGTGACAGAGACGACTACTGCCGGGAGAGACGCCGCGGCAGACTGGCGCGGGCCTCGGCCTCGAGATCCGCCGTGGCTCGCCACGGGCTGATATCCAGGCCACCACGCCGCACATAGCGCGCCATCACCAGCAGAGACTCGGGCTTCACGCGCGCCATCAGGTCGACGAACAGGTGCTCGACGCAGTGCTCATGGAAATCCTGGTGCTGGCGATAGCTGATCAGATAGGCCAGCAGGCGCTCGCGGTCGATACGCGGGCCGCGATAACGGATCCACACACTGCCCCAGTCCGGCTGGCCGGTGACCGGGCAGTTGGACTTGAGCAGATGGCTGTGCAGGTCTTCGCTGACGATGTCGGCGTCATCGGCGCTGAGCAGCTCCGGCGACGGCGTGTAGTGCTCGACGCTGATCGGCAAGTCATCGAGGCACTCCCCCGGCAGACGCCCGACGTCCAGCTCGCTATCGTCCAGCTCCAGCAGGCACACCTCGACCGGCGCCCCGGCCGCGGCGGCGAGGTCACGCTCCAGCGTTGCCTGCACCGCTGCCTGATCGGGGAAACGGCTCTGATTGAGACTGTTGAGATAGAGCTTCCAGGACTTGGATTCGATCAGGTTCGGCGAGGCTGCCGGCAGGCGAAAACGGGCCACGCGTACCCACGGCTTGCCGGCCTCATCCAGCCAGGAGACTTCAAAGGCGTGCCACTCATCCTCACCGACGAACGGCAGCGCCGCGTCATCGATGCCGATGGGGCCACGGTTGGCCGCCCGCGCGATGGGGAACAGCAGGCTGGCATCGTAGTGCTCGGGATAGGCGGACTCTCGCCCGAGCGGGGCATCCTTGAGGGTCTCGGGGCGCGCCTCGTCGGGCACGTTGACGGCAGTGGGGTGAGCCATGACAGCACTCCAGTGAAATAGGCCAATAAAGCATCGATATCAGGGGGCGCAGACAGCAGAACGCCGGCAGAAGTCGGCGTTGCATGCACTGGCGCGATAGCGCGCATCTTACCATCATCGTCTGGGCGACATCTTCAGCTGCGGATGCCCTTGCCACGCTCCAGCAGCCACAGCGCGAAGGCGAACAGGCCGATGATGAAGGCCACGATGGCGGCCATCGCCGGGCCGACGCTGATGTCCGAGACGCCCAGAATGCCGTAGCGGAAGGTGTTGACCATGTAGAGGATCGGGTTGGCCAGCGACACCGTCTGCCAGAATTCCGGCAGCATGTGGATGGAATAGAAGACGCCACCCAGGTAGGTCAGCGGCGTGAGCACGAAGGTCGGAATGATCGAGATGTCATCGAACTTGCGCGCGAACAGCGCATTGATGAAGCCACCGATGGAGAACAGCAGCGCCGTCAGCACCACGACCATGATGGTCAGGAAGGGGTGATGGATATCGAGGTCCGTGAACAGGAAGGCCACGGCGGTCACGATGATGCCGACCCCCAGCCCGCGCACGGCGCCACCGATGATGTAGCCGAGCAGGATGATCCACGAGGGCAGCGGCGAGACCATCAGCTCCTCGATGCTGCGCTGGAACTTGTTGGAGAAGAATGACGAAGCCACGTTGGAATACGAGTTGGTGATCACCGACATCATGATCAGCCCCGGCACGATGTAATCCATGTAGCTGATGCCATCCATGGTGCCGATGCGCGAGCCGATGAGATTGCCGAAGATGACGAAATAGAGCGTCATGGTGATGGAAGGCGGCAACAGCGTCTGCGGCCAGATACGCGTGAAACGACGGACTTCCTTGACGACGATGGTGACCAGAGCCACCCATAGCTGACGGGGGTTCACTGCGTGATCTCCTTGGCAACATTGGAGGCGATACCGCTTTCGGCGTTGGAACGCTCGACCAGGTCGACGAACAGCTCCTCGAGACGATTGGCACGATTGCGCATCGACACCACGGTGATGCCAGCGCGATCCAGCGCCGCGAAGGCGGTATTGATCGACTGGCCCTTGCGCACGGCGAGCGCCAGCTGCTGAGGGTCACTCAAGGAGACCTCGAACCCGGCAATCACCGGCGCCTTGGTCAGCGGCTCACGAATGTCGAGCAGGAAGGTTTCCGCATCCAGCTCCTTGAGCAGCTCACGCATGCTGGTGTTATGCACGATCTCGCCATGATTGATGATGGCGATGTTGCGGCACAGGCTCTCGGCCTCTTCCAGGTAATGCGTGGTGAGGATGATGGTGGTGCCCTCCTCCCGATTGATGCGGCGCATGAACTCCCACATCGAGCGGCGCAATTCGATATCCACACCGGCCGTCGGCTCATCGAGAATCAACAGACGCGGCTTGTGAATCAGCGCACGGGCAATCATCAGACGACGCTTCATGCCACCGGACAGCATGCGTGACGGGGTGTCGCGCTTGTCCCACAGCCCGAGATCCCTGAGCAGACGCTCGGCACGCGGGCGCGCTTCCTTCATCGGCATGCCGTAATAACCCGCCTGGGTCATCACGATATCCTGCACCTTCTCGAACTGATTGAAGTTGAACTCCTGCGGCACGACACCGAGGTGATACTTGGCCTTCGAGAAGTCCTTGTCGATATCGATTCCGTAGATCTCGACCTTGCCTGCGGTCTTCTGCACCAGCGAACTCACCACGCCGAGGGTCGTGGACTTGCCGGCCCCATTGGGGCCCAGCAGCGCGAAGAAATCGCCCTCGGGAACGTCAAGATCAATCCCCTTGAGCGCCTCAAAACCGTTGCCGTAGACCTTGGTCAGGCCACGGATAGACAAGGCAGGTCGTGACATCGGACACCTGTAATCGATTGACGCTGTCAGCCAGCACAGCAGAAAAGACGCATCTGAGAACAATTGCGCAACAGTGATGGCACCGTTTCGCCGTCCGCGGACATGAAAATCAGACGCAAGATATTGGATGCGCATGGTAACGCATTCGGCGCTGCCACATCAGACACACGGCAGAAAGGCATTAGTGCGCCACGGGAAACAAGCAGAGGGAGAAAATCACGCGGGGACAGCACCAGAGAGCGGCGCAGAACAGGGTGGAGAGGAATTTCAGGCACAAAAAAATCGCCAGTGACGTAACACGATGATCGTGTCTGTCAGGCGATGGCGTACTGCTATGTCATGCTTCAGCTTGCAACGTCACATTCGACTGGAGCGGGAAACGAGATTCGAACTCGCGACCCCAACCTTGGCAAGGTTGTGC
>NZ_JARWKS010000029.1:0-25726 GCF_029846405.1 Cobetia sp. 29-18-1 | reverse complement strand
CCTGGTCGGTATGATCAGAGCTTAGCGCCTGGTCCGAATTCTGGGGTCCACTTCATAATGCGCTAGTTCAAGAGTGGAATAGTAAACTAAAAATGTGTTTGTTTATGCCTCTGGTGCTCATGCTTTTTTCTGGAGTTGGGTTGTTAGGAGTCCCAGCAGAAGTAAAGTTTTTTGTAGATTCTTTCCCTGCTTTCATTAGCGGGTTGGCCCTGGCTTCATGGTTATATGTTACCGATTTTTCACTAGCAGTGATTGATCTTAATACTAGACAACATTAATGTGTTAGTTGTCTGAATAGAGCCCGTCAATTGACGGGCTTTTTTACGTCTGGAGAAAAATATGGCTCTATCGGATCTCGCTGCTGAGCTGGTACTCAAGGCCAAAAACCTGATTTCTCCGAGCACTGAGGCGGCCGCCGATAGTGTCAGCGACTTATCGGCCAATGCCGAGGAGCTACGCGGCAACCTGGACCAGCTCGAGGATCAGCGCGCCCTGGTGCGCGCCTTCCAGCAGGCCACCACTGCCACCGGCAAGGCGCAAAAGGAGTGGGACAAAGCCACCGACAAGGTGCGCGCGCTCGAGCAGGAAATCGAGGCCAGCGGCCAGGCCAGCATCGCCCAGCAGAACCGCCTCAACGAAGCGCGTGCCGTTGCCGCTCGCGCCGGCGCAGCGTATGAGCAGCAGGCAGCGCAAGCCGCCCAGCTGGGGCAGAGCCTGACTGACGCCGGCATCAACACTGGCAATCTCTCCGAGGAGCAGCTGCGCCTGGCGCGCGAGGCCCGCGAGGCCCAGAACGCGCTCAATGGCTTGGGCAGCTCAGTCGCCCAGGCAGGCGACCAAGCCGAGGAGGGCAGCACGGGGCTGCGGCGTGCCCGTCAGGCGCTCAACGATTGGAGCAAAGCGGCCGCCGGCGCGGCTGTCGCAGGCGGCGCATTGGTCGCTGGCTTTGCCGCTCGCATGACCTCAGAGCAGGCGGATCTGGCGCGCGAGCTGGATAACGTCAGCAAGCGCACCGGCGTGGGTATCGTTGCCCTGCAAAAATACCGCTACGCCTTCGAGCGCGCGGGGCTGGATGCCGACGAGGCTGGCGACATCTTCCAGGATGTGGCCGACAAGATCGGGGACGCCTTCGAGAATGGTGGCGGCGATGCCATGGATGCGCTCGAGGGGCTGGGCATCGAGGCTAAGGAGCTGATCAATCTCGCCCCTGATCAGATGTTCCTGCGCCTGGCCGACGCGATGCAGGATCTGCCCCAGGCGAGCCAGATCAATTTCCTCGAGGGGCTGGCCAGCAACGCCTCGCGCCTGCAGCCGCTGCTGGAAAACAACGCCGCACTGCTGCGCCAGCTGGGTGATCAGGCCAGCGAGATGGGGCTGATCATGTCGCCCGAGCAGATCGCCAACCTGCTCAAGACTGAGGAGGCGATCAACGGGGTGCAGACCCGCCTGCAGGGGATTGCCACTCAACTGTTTTCCAAGCTCTCGCCGGCGGTGGAAGGTGCCGCCGATGCCTTCGATGACGCGCTGAAAGACAACCCCAAGCTAGTCGATGAGCTGGCCACCGCGATCAGTGGGCTGGTCAAGATCGGCACTGACTGGGTGCGCAGCTTTATCGACAACCGCGATCAGATCGCGGATTCGATGCAGTCGCTGGTCGATGTCGGCCAGATGATGGGCAATGGCCTGGTGGCGGCGTTTCGTCTGGTGCAGTCAGCCGCTGCCGGCGTGACCGCCGGTGTCGCGTCGCTGAGCACCGGCATCCTGCAGCTCAACGCCAAGTCGCTCGAGCTGCTGAATAAAGTAGGCATTGCATCTGATAAGGAGGTCGCCAACGCCCAGGCCAAGGCCAAGGCGGCAGAGCAGACGCTCTATGATCTCAACAAGGATGCCGAGCGCTACTTTGATCAGGCCATGGAGGCCGGCAAGGCTGCGGCAAACGCCTTCGACAATTCGACCGAGGCGGTGGAGGAGCAGGCCAAGGCGACCGGCATTACCGCTGATCAGCTCGACAAGCTGGCCGATGGTGCCGATGTGGTCGATGGCAAGATGCTGTCACTGGCCGAGACTCAACGCCGGCAGGCTGACGCCACTCGCGCCCAGGGCAAGGCAGCGGCCCAGGCAGCCGAGGATCTGGGAACCTCGCTGGAGGAGCTGAGCAGCGGCATCGAGGCTGGCGAGACTGAGGCAATCGACGCATTCGACCGGCTCGCCAATAACGGCCAGGTCAGTGCCGAGCAAGTCGCGGCCGCCTTCGAGAAGGCGCAAGACGAGATCAGCTCAGAGAAAGGGCTGGCCGCCTTCCGCGCGCTGCTCGAGGAGCTGGTCGAGTCTGGTGTCGCTGGGGCGGATCTGATCGAGAAGCATCTCAAGGCCAGCGGCAAGGCAGCCGCTGACACCCTGGGGCTGTCGCTGCAGGATCTGACCACCGGCATCAGCAAGGCCGAGGCGGACGTGATCGAGGCGTTCGACACGCTGGCGCGCCAGGGCGATCTGACCGGCGAGCAGCTGCGCACCGCGTTCGGTGAGGCGCTATCGCAGCTCGAGGGTGACGAAGCGCTCGACGCGATCCGCGAGAAGCTGGCCGGCCTGGTGTCAGATGGCGTGGCGGGGGCCGGTACGCTGCGCAGCGTCTGGACCGAGTACAAGGCCAGCATTGATGACACCACCAGCGCGCTCGAGGAGCAGCGCGCCCAGGAGGCTGCCACCCAGGCCGAGGCGATCAAGAATCTGCGCATCATCCAGAATGCGCGCAGAGAGGCCCAGGCCGAGGAGGAGGCAGCCACCCAGTCAGCCATCAGCAATGTGGAGGCGCGAGCCAGTGCCATCGGGGGCGGTCTGGCGGCCGTCTACAACAAGGCGGCCAATGCCACCCAGGCGCTGAGCGCTCGCGCCGGCACCGCCTTTAAATCAGCCATGACCGGCAGCAGCGGCGTCACCGGCACTGTGGATCTGCTGCGCGACAAGATCGCTCAGCTCGAGGAATCCGTGGGCAATGCCTTTGTGGCATGGAAAACCCGCGCGGACCCGATGGGCGTCAATAAGTATCTGGCCAAGGTGGCGGCCAATAGCGGGCTAGTCGAGCTGGAGTTCCGCAAGCAGCAGCTTGCGGCCACTGAGCTGGTCGAGGCGTTGGGCAAGGTATCCAGCAGCGACCCAGGTGCTGGCCTGCGCAATCTGGCGGCCGACTCCGGCCAGGCTGTCAGCGCCACCCAGCTGCTGAGGATGTCGAGCGAGGATCTGCGCCGGCAGTTCGATCTGCTCGATGATGCCTCGCTGTCGAGCCTCGAGGGTGCCATCCAGTCAGTGCGCAGCCAGGTGGACTCGCTCTCTGACAGCGTGAGCGACACGCTGGCGAGCCTGCGCTCTGAGCTGGCCAGCCTGCAGGGTGATAGCACCCAGGTCGAGGCGCTGCGCTACCAGGAGCAGCAGCTCGAGCTGCAGCAGACGCTGGACAAGGCCCGTGCCCTGGGCGATGCCCAGACCATCAGCCAGGCCCAGGAGGCGCTGAGGCTGGCCGAGCAGGCCCACGACCTACGCCTCGCGGACATCCAGGCCCAGAGCGAGCAGGAACGCCAGGAGGCGCTGCAGGCTGAGGCGGATCTTCAGCGTCAGGTGCAGGCCGGCGAGGTCACCCAGCGCGAGAACAATGCGGCCGCCCAAGGTCGCACCACCCAGCTGACCACCTCGCTGCAGGCCCAGCGCCGCGTCGCGGTGGATCTCAATATCGGCAATCAGCAGGTGACGCTCAACGGGGTGGACGAGAGCGAGGCTGACGCCCTGCTCGACACCCTCTCGCGCGCCTCGCGCACCGCTGCCCGCTGATACCGCATCACCCCCATAACCGAGAGAGACACCCATGCCGGTGACACTAGAGGGCATCGCCCTGCCTGATGATATTCAGTGGACTGATGAGATGGTCAGCCACGGGGTGGGGCAAGTGCAGACGCCCACACTGACCGGCGCGCTGGTGGTCGAGGAGAGCGCCCAGGCGGCCGGCAGATCCATCACGCTGGCCAGCGGTGGCGGTGCCTGGGTGACGCGCTCCACCGTGCTGGCGCTATCCGAGCTGGCCGCCACGCCGCGCCCTGCTGACACCCCGATGGTGCTGGTGTGGGGTGATGGCCGGACCTTCGATTGCGTGTTCGATCACGCCGCCGGCGAGGCAGTGTCAGCGTCTGAGGTGCTGCGCCTTGCGGCCGGCAGCCAGGATGCCGATCACCCCTACACCATCACCCTGCGCCTGATCACCGTCTGACACCCCATCACCTTGCTGGAGCCAGCCCAATGGCCGACGAAACAATCCATAGCGGCGACATCCGCATCCTGCAGTCCGAGCGCATGACCGACAACGCCGATGGCGGTGGCCGGCTGACTGGCCGCCCCGTGACCGATGGCGCGAGCAATGACATCTTTGATGACATCTCTGACCTCGATCGTGCAGCGGGGCGCACCTCGCTGCGCAAGGTCGGGGCCGGTGTGCTGACCGACAACACCGCCCAATATTTCGGCGCGCACGCGATCATTGACCAGGTGCCGGCTGATCCTAATGTCAGCGTCGTGATGTTCGATACCGGCTCGCCGTCTGATGAGCGTGCCGAGTCCCGCGATTATGTCGAGAGCTATGTGACCGCCGGCGCGACCTCGCGCATGACGCTGCTGGGCGATCAGCTGGCCGGACAGCGCAGCATCATCACTTTCCAGATGCCAGAGGCCACGCTGCCCGATCTGGGCGATGTGCTGGCGCTGATGACCGAGCAGGGCGATGCCGCCGGCGAGGTCCAATATGTGCGCATCAGTGAGATAGATCACGAGATCCGAACCTTTGAGTACATGAATGGCAGCAACGTGCAGACGTTCGAGCGCCGCGTGCTGACCCTGGGGATCTCGACCGCGCTGCGCCAGCGCGTCTATGGCGTGCAGCCCCAGCCTGGCACCGTGAACCCTGACACCGTGATCCGCGAGGGGCAGAGCACCGATGCCGCCCGTTACTATGGCGTCAGCACCCTGACCCAGCCGGCCACCTTCGAGGCCAATAGCGTCACCGTGGCCAGCACCTATGCGCCGCTTGTGCCGGCGACCACCACCGAGCAGGCGGTGACCGATGTGCAGGTGGGCGGCACGGCCACCATCAGCGTCAGCAGCGGTGGCTCGACCTTCGAGGTGGCGCAGATCGCCAGCACCACCCAGATCGCTATCGAGCTGAATAATCGTGGCTTCACCTATGTCAGCCGCCTGGACCCGCTGCCGGCACCTGGCAGCGTGGTGATCGCTTATCGCTCGCTGGGCAAGTGGTATGAATTGCGCGATTCAGATGCCAATGGCGATCTCAGCGGCAGCGGGGCGGGGCGCGTGGACTACGCCACCGGATCTGTCAGCGTGACGCTGGGCGGCCTGCCTGATGTCGGCAGTTCGGTGCTGTTCAGCTGGGGCACGCCGGCCCACTATGAGGATCGCGCCGGCCAGGCCACCATCGACAAACCCTGGATGACGTTCGTGCTCGATCACGCCGGCGTGATGCCTGGCAGCGTTACCGTGCGCTGGATCTCTGGCGGCAGCGAGCAGACGGCCACCGATGATGGCCTGGGGAGCCTCAGCGGCGCAGCCACCGGCCGCGTGGTCTATGGCTATGCCGACGGCAGTGGCTCGCCCCAGCCTGGCGAGGCTTATGTCGAGTTCAATGGCGACGCCTTCCCAGATGCCAGCACCCAGGTCGAGATCGAGTATGACTACGGGGCACCGAAAACCGAGCAATTCCTGCCGTCTGCCAACGGGGCCGGCCTGGTCAGCCTCAGCATCAGTGATGCGCCGGTGCGCCCTGGCAGCGTGGCCATCACCTGGGCAGTGGTGCGCACCTGGTCGAGCAGCGAGAACGAGTCGCGGACCAGTGCCCGCAATGGCACCGTCGAATGGGTGGAGCAGAGCGGGGGCGAGGCCGATGTCACCTACACCATCACCGATGATGGCCGTGGCGGCTTCAATGGTGGATGGGAGGGGAGCATCGACTACGCCACCGGCGCGGTGACTTTCGAGGTCGAGAAGATCAAAGAAGTCAAAGAGTGGGATGACGACAATGCTGCGAGCCAGTATCGCAAGTGGGGCAGCAAAGAAAAGCGCGACGTATTCGAGAATGGTTCGAGCGTCTGGCTGACCAGCCAGCTGGACAGCGCCGCCCCGACCACCCACACCATCACCCAGGATCTCGCCCCGCTCGATGTCGAGCTGATGCCCCTGCTGCAAGATAGCGTCGTGCCTGGCACGCTGTCTTTCATCTTCCGAGGCGATACGTTCATCGACCGCCAGGGCAGTCTCTATCGCAGCGTCACCAGCAACGGGGCCGGCGTTCTCGCGGGCACCATCGACTATGGCACCGGCGATGCCCGCATCACCGACTGGCCGAGCGGCACCAGCGCCACCATCACCGTCAAAACGCTGGTGAGCACCTTCGGCACCTGGACGCTCGATGAGGCGTATTTCCGCACGCCAGGCTCGCCGCTGCAGGTGGGTGGCCTGCTGATCCAGGCCACGACGCTCGACGGCCGCTCGATCACCGGCCAGGCGGCACTCTCTGGAGAGATCGAGGGTGACGAGATGGCAGGCTCTGCCAGCTTCGAGACGGGGGTGGTGCGCGTCACCTTCGGCAAGCTGGTCAGCAATGACAGCCTGAGCGCTGCCGAGCGCGCCGAATCCTGGTACGACGCCACCGCCGTGGATGACGCCGGCATGATCTGGCGGCCCACCCAGGTGATCCCGAGCACCGCGCGCTTCAATGCCGTCATTCTGACCACGCTGCCGCTCGAGGCTGAGCTGATCGGCATCGACCCCGTGCGCCTGCCCAGCGATGGCCGCGTGCCCATCTATCGCGCCGGCGGCGTTGTGGTGGTGCATCACACCGGCCGCGCCCCGTTCCCGCTGGGGATCGGTGGCGGCACCACGCTGGAGGTCGGCCGCTCGCGGCTGGCCAGTCTGGTGGTGGAGGACGCCACCGGCGAGGAGGTGCCAGCCACCCAGTACAGTGCAGACCTCGACGCCGGCACCGTGCAGCTCGCCGCGCCTGACACTGCCACCCACCCCGAACCCTGGTACGCCCTGCACCGCGTCGAGGACATGCTGCTGGTGGGTGACGTGGATCTGTCGGGGGCGCTGACGCTCAAGGGCAATCTGAGCCACGACTACCCCGCCGGCGATACGCTGGTCAGCGCCGCGATGGTGGCCGGCGACCTGCAAGCGCGCGTGGCTGATTTCTTCGATCTCTCGAGCTGGGATCGAGACTGGAGCAAAGACGACAACGATGGCGCAGATGGCACCCTGGCCGAGTACAACGTGACCACCTACCCGCCCATCATCACCAATCGCGGGGCCATCACTGAGGATTGGGCGCTGATCTTTACCAGCTCGAGCACGTTTCGCATCATCGGCCGCACCGTGGGCGAGATCGGCGTGGGCAGTATCAATGAGGACACGTCGCCTACCAACCCGAATCAGGGCGTACCCTATTGGACGCTCAAGGCGGGCGGCTTCGGGGCCGGCTGGGTGAATGGCAACGTGATCAGATTCTCGACCATCGGCGCATCCTTCCCGATGTGGCTGGCGCGCGTGATCCTGCAGGGGCCGGCCAGTGGCCAGCAAGACAGCTTTAGGCTGCAGATCCGTGGCAACGCCAACGCCTGACCGTAGCCGGCAGGCGCAACCCTCTATCCCTATCCCTCAACCGCCCAGCCACTCGCTGGGCGGCCTTGTTTCTGGAGACGTTCAAATGGCCGATTTTCCCGTGAAGTGGTTCAGCAGTGACATGGGCGGCGCGCCGGTGCTGTCAGACAAGACGCCAGGCGAGATGATCGCGCTGATGAAAGCCTGCCTCTCTACTGGCTTCAATCTCATGCCCATTGACGGCATGGAGTTTGATAGCGGCACCGGCCTTGCCACCGTCAATCTAAGCACTGGGCATGGCTTCCTGCCGTGGCAGGTGATCGAGATCAGCGGTGCAGATCAGGCCGGCTACAATGGCGAGCAGCGAGTGGTGAGCGTGGGGTCCGGCTGGCTGACGTTCGCCCCCGACGCTGCCCCGAGCGCTGGCGCTGCGACCGGCGAGAGCATGGAGATCAAGGCCAGCCCGTCCAAGTCCTGGGAGTTCATCCACGAGGATGCCGCCACCTATCAAGCATCGTTCCGCTCGACCATGCCTGATGCCACTGATCATGTGGTGATCATGACGGATGATGACCCGACGAATAGCGATGTTACCTCGACGGCAGATTGCGTAAAAATGACAGTTGCCGAGATTTATAATGATCTCTCCGATTATCAGGAGTCGATCAGTCAATGGTGGCCGGCATCGCAGCGCTATTGGAATGAGAGTTATGCAGTACGTAGTTATGGCAGAAAAGATTGGACCCTTATCACCAATGGTAAACTGATATATCTCGCGTTGTCATATGGAGCATCAGGCAAGCGCGCGATTTTTGTACTAGGCAATTTCGATAGCGTGCGTCCCGCTGATGCCCATCACTTTATACTCAATGGGCTGGACCCAAAAACTGGCTGGTCAAGCACTGGCTACGATATGTATAACGATTTCCTTCTGCTCAACCAGGCAGACGTTTCAAGATTGCGCTCTATATCGAGAAAATATAGCCAAGTCCCAGAGTCTACCAGCTTCAATTTACTTGGCTATGGTGAAAGGATAGGCGGCTCATTTGACGCGCCAAACCCTGCGGACAATGGTTTCCATGTTGCGTCTGGTAAGATTGGAGTTCGAGAAGAATTGCAAGGGACAAGCGCTCACCAGACCCTTAGAGGATACCTTCCTGGGATAGTCCAGCCGCTTTGCACCGTGCCTTTCTATGATATGCAAGTGATAGACGATGTGCCTGGCCTTGATAATCGTCCAATTATTTTCATGCTGGCAACTGTCAGAGATTATGGGAATTACGAATCAGGATCATTCACGGATTGGTCAATCACAAATAATTATCGCCCGTATTTGATCGGCTTCCATCTCGATCATTGGTCATAAGGGGGCATATTTTATGCCGGATATTACGATTGATTTCGAGGATGATAGCTGGCGCAGCTATATATCGGGCGATTGGATAGTGACGAGCGAGGGCGAGCAGCCCGCCTATGATGGTAGCCATACGCTTAGATCGCCGCCTATGGATGAGACGGGGAATAGATATTCCTATCTCGATTTGTCAGGCTTAATACCCAAAAATCAAGGTGCTATTGTTAGCTTTTACTTTAGGAAAAGCACCTATGGCTCACATAATGTCTTCTACGTGGATGGCGATGTAGTAGGTGGGTATGCCAATGAGGTTGATTGGCAAAAAGAAACCTTGCCAGGCTATAAATTAAGTCGTGATGTTGTCGAGCTTCGTTATTTCAAAAATATCACAGTTGAAATGGGCGAGGATGCAGTCTTTATTGACCGCATAGAAATAGAGTTAATGTCAGTCGATATAAAATACTTTGACTCATTATCGACTTATTTGGTTGAAGACTTCGGCGGGATTCCAAACCCTGATGCGGTAAACCTCGACGGAACGCTCAGCGTTCGGGATGGCTTCACCTCAGACGCCTATTACGTGGCGGATCTCATGTTCGGCGGCGGGGCGGCCAATACGGCCAACCCTGGGGGCGTTTTGCCCATACCCGAGCGCCGTGGCGTGATCGCCGGCACCGTGCTGGACATCCAGGCCCAGCCCGTCAGCCGGCGGGTGCGGGTGCATGAGCGCGCCACTGGCCGCATTGTGCGCGAGATGTGGAGCGGGACCGATGGCAAATACCGCTTTACTGACCTCGACACACGCATCGCGTTCTACGTGATGGCCTTCGATCACACCCTGCAGCAAAACGCTGTCGTGTCAGACAATGTGCATTCTGAGGTGGAGGACAGCCCGTGATCAGCTTCTCGACAAGCGTGAAAAATGCGCGCCTGGCGGCCATCGCCGGCGCGATAGATGCCGGCGATTCGCCGGCGTCATTCGTTGTGTACTCCGGCACCCGACCCTCGCCTGGCGCTGCCGTCACCGATCAGGTGGCGCTGGCCACGCTGGAGGTGCCCCAGCCATTCGCCGCCGATCTCTCTGGCGGCGTCCTGACGGGGGCAGCCTTTGAGGAGGTGATGGCCGACGCTGATGGCGAGGCCACCTGGTCGCGCCTGGTCGATGGCGCGGGTGCGTGGGTGATGGATCTGGATGTCGGCATCGAGGGATCAGGCGCTGACGTGACCATCAGCTCGACAACGATTTATCGCGGGATACTGACGCGGATCAGCCGCATGGTATTCGCTGAGGGCTAGGGGGCACCGTGAAAGAGATCAGGCTGCAGTTTGTCCAAGGGCTAGCGCCCTGGAGCGCGCGCGCCCTCGAGCTGCGCCTGGGTGGTGATCCTGGTTTGTTGCTGCTGTTCGCCGGTGACTATGCGCCGCCGGCGGGTGGCAATGTCGTGCTTGGCTTCGGCGGTGCCACTGAGGCGGTGGAGCTGCCGCGCGATCTGGTGCTCGATGCCCAGCTGACGCCGCCATCAGTCTATGCTCGACTCGCCCAGGGTAGTGCCATCGAGATCGCGGCCAGCCTGGTGATGCCAGCAGCCACCGTGCGCGCGCAGCTCGAGCTGATCCAGTCGCTCAGTCTGGAGGCGAGCGCGCCGCCGGTGGCGGCAGAGATCCGCGTCGAGCATGGTGTCAGCCTTTCGCTGGTGGCCACGCTGGGTGCGCCGGCGGTGGTCGATGTCGCGCTGACCCGCGAGATCAATGTCTTTCGAGGGCCATCAGATAGTGCCGGTGCCCGCTTCGAGAACGCGGTCCCGCTCGAGGCCCAGGGCAGCACCCGCTGGGAGCAGCCTGCTCGCCCCTATGGTGCCACCGCGTCAGGCTTCGAGCAGGGCGCAACGCTTGCGGCCAGCCAGGGTGGCCAGTGGTCTGCCCGCCCCCGCACCGATGCCACCAGTGGCTCGCAGTGGGAGCAGGCCGAGCGCATCCTGGGCACCCTCAGTGGCAGCCAGTGGCTGCAGCTGCCGCGTGTCCGCCGTGCATCGCGGCCGGTATGGGAGCAGGGGCAGGGCATCGCGGCTGCTCGCTCGAGCGGCTACCAGCACCCACCCCGCAAAGATGCCCGCCGGCGCTCGCGCTATGAGGAGGCCCGCACCCTCGAGCCGGTGACGATGGATGTGCCCTATCAGCAAGGGCGCACCACTGGCGATGACTGGCTCGTGCCCTGGGAGGAGGCCCGCCGGCCACCGCCTGGCCTCGACTTGCCGCCAGATCCGCCTGAGCCGCCGGTGCTCGAGCCGGTGGAGGGTGGCACGACCCTGCAATTCTGCCACGCCATGCCGAGCGCCCCGTGGGTGCTGCAGTTCGGTCTGACGTGTGAGATACCCACCCCGACCATTCCCGTCAAAAGGCTCTATATCGTGCAAAACTCCGCGCGCCTGGTGCGCCTCTCCGATGGCCTGGAGCTGCCGGCCACCCAGATGACGCTCAGCATCGACGCTGACAGCTGGGCATGGTCATTTTCTGCCGGCCTGGCAGGGCGTGACGCTCAAGCGCTGGTGACCGGTACCGATGGCCAGCCGGTGGAGGTGATGGCCGAGATCAACGGGCAGCAGTGGCGGTGCCTGGTGGATGGCTGGCGACGCTCTGAGAGCTGGCAGAGCCATAGCGTGACCATCAGCGGCCGCTCGCTTGCGGCGTACCTGGGCGCGCCCTACGCCACCGCGCGCAGCTACACCGAGGACAGCCAGGCCACTGCCTCGCAGCTCGCCCGTGCTGAGCTGCCAGAGGGCTGGTCACTGGATTGGCGCATGACTGACTGGGTGGTGCCCGCCGGCGCGTGGAGCTATGACAGCCTCGCGCCCATCGACGCCATCTCGCGGATCGCTCAGGCGGCCGGCGGCTATGTGCAGGCCCACCAGCAGGATCAGACCATCATTGTCGCGCCCCGCTTCGAGGCAGCGCCCTGGCGCTGGGCTGAGAGCGAGGTTGATCTGGCGGTGCCCCGTGACATCATCACCCAGCTGGGGAGTGATCAGCAGCCAGGTGATGCCCGCAATGCCGTGTGGCTGCATGGTGATACCGGCGGCATTCAGGCCCAGGTCATCCGGCAGGGCACCGCCGGCGATCAGCTGGCACCCACCGTGGTGGATTCGCTGATCACCGATCAGGCACCGGCGCAGTCGCGCGGGATCGCTGAGCTGGCCGCTACCCTACGCCAGAGCACCGAGAGCCTGCAGATGCCCCTGGCGGCCTCTCTGGGCGGCCTGCTGCTGCCTGGCATGATGATCGAGTGCGATGGCTGGCGTGGTGTCTCGCGGGGCGTGAGCGTCAGCGCCAGCCTGCAGGGGCGTGCCCTGAGCGTGCGCCAGTCTGTTGAACTGCAAAAATTTATTTTGTAGATGATTTAATTGATATGTCATTTAAATTTTGTGTTTTGGGAAGGGAAATAAAAAGGATATGTTATGGAATGTGTCGAAAGTATAGTTGCTAGTGTTGTTGTTAGTATTGTTACTGGTATATTTAGTGGGCTTGTTTCAGGATGGTTTATTATGAACTATTCTGAATATAAAAGCTTGAGGGATGATGCTTTAAAATATATTGGTAAGATAGGTTATATGCAGAGAGATAACAAGGTGTTGATTTATTTCCCCAAAGATGAGGGGGCTTTGCTCTCACTTTCGAGTGCTTTAATTAGAAAAGGTCATAATGGTATTGCAAACTCCATAAATAAAGTAGAGAGCGGGCTAGGAAGATATAAGGTAAAAGCCCCTGATGATCTTCAAGATGTTTGTGACTTTTTGAATGAAGTACAAAAGGAGATAAGGCTATCAAGACCTAATTTTCATGGATTGATTTTTGGTCGCAATGTCAACTTTAAAGAAATATGGAAAAAGTTAATCTGGATATAGTTTGAGTCTACTTCATGTCATTAAACTGTAAATATGCCATCCGTGATGGCGTCAGGTGGTATCAATTCAAGAAAAGGAGGGGGATAGCATGGCCAATCCATATCGCCGCTTGCTGGCATTGCTGCCGACCATGCCACGCCAGGTAGGGGAGGTGATCAGCGTCAGCGTCAGCGGCTCGCGTGTTCGCGTGGATTTGGTAGGGGGTGGGGTGCGCATCTGCCAGGGCGATGCCCAGCTGGGTAGCATGGTCTACGTGGAGGGGGACCGGATCACTGGCGTGGCTCCGAGTCTGGCGGTGGTGGTGGTCGAGGTGTAAAGGGTTTGGAAAATGAGGGCTAATAGAGGTATTCTGATTTTACGTGCAGTTTTATTAGCCATTGAGTTTAGAAAGGTTTGCTATCATGGATGACGGTAAGATCAAAGTTACAGGGCTTGAAGAAGTTGCGTTATTGCTAAATCAAGATCAAGAAATAGACATAAAAAATCTTGATTTTTCTAGCTGGCCTATTCTGAGTATAAAAATTGAAGGTGATAAGTATCACGGCACAATAACGCCAAGTCTTGCAAAGTCATTATATGACTATGTGTATCACTTGAAACGTGCATATGCAGAGATCAAATATGGAACAAGTAATCTTCAGAAATTAAAGAAAGAGGATATTGCTCTTTTCGATTCAGTAACCTTTAAGATTTCTGAGGGTTGTTCTGATGTTTTGACTGAGGGGCTTGGAAAGATATTTGATGCGATAGCACAGGGTGTCGAGGATAGGTTTAAAAATATGACTTCCAATCAAGTAGTAGGGCTAGTGGTTTTTTTAGGAGGCTTGGCTGCAGGATGCTATGCATTTGACTCGTACCTAGAAAGTAATAAGCAATTAGAAATGGCTAGGATTAACCAAGAGAGTCAGAGTGATGCGTACAGGCATGCGGAGAAAATTGGTGAGCTTGTTGCGGAGGCTAAGCAATCCGATCCGCATGTGAAGGATACTGTAAACTCTTTTGAAGGGCATATGAATGAAGGACATATTAACATTGTTCGGTCAGTTGATGATGCTGATAGGATAAAATATTCGGGTAAAGAGCTTAGCAAAGAAGATATCCAAAAAATAAGTAGCGGAACTCCTGTTGCTTCAGACTCTAGCTCAATTTCTGAAGTTGTGATTGTTGAACAGGTTAGAAGAATCGTTAGTCGCCAAATTGTTTCGGTTAGTTTTTATTCTAATCATTTTGGACGCCAAATTACCATACAGTATAACATGGGATACTTGGGCGGTAGAAAAGAAGCTAAGTTACAAGAAGCTTTTTGGGAGAATATGAGTAAGCGTGTAGAGGTGGAGTACTCTGCTGTCTTTAATGAGGCAAATAATGATTTTGTTAGAGGGACTTTAATAAGTGTAGGGGATATCGAAAATTACCACTTTGATACAGATGATATAACTGATAACGATGAAACATAGTTAATTTTCAGTTTTTTCTCGATTGTAATTGATGCTCTTTGCTGTGCGATTAGTACTAGAGAGCAATATGAAGTCATTGGCGTGGCTCCGAGCCTGCCGATGGTGGTGGTCGAGGTGTGAGGCCGGCTGGAATCGTGCCATAGTTTGGTCGCAGTTTGGTCGCAGACTGCGACCAAAAGGCGGAGGCAGTGTGAATCATGGAATGCCACAAGCTATTGATTTACCTCGAAAGGCCCGCTGCCAGCGTGACCCGAGATCCATCAAAAACGGATTCAAAATCCGCCGCTTAATAGGCGTGTCGGTTCGAGTCCGACCACCGGCACCAGAATTGAAAAAGTCGCTTTCGAGCGGCTTTTTGCGTTTCTGGCTCCCGCCGATTCATCTCCCTTGTGGTTCTTCGCTCGCTCTCTGTCTCTGCCCCGAATACCAGTCCTTGCTTATTCCTTCACGCTTCGCCTGTCATGGCGCTGGCGATGGCAGCTGCTTGTCTGTGCTCTGTACGTGACGGCAGGGGCCCAGACACAGGAAAGCCCCGAACGAATGTCGGGGCTTTCCTGTGTCTCGTGCATCCAGTCGGCGGCTCACGCCTGTTGTGGAACGCTCTTCACGCGTCGATAGATGCTGTTGCTGGCGAGGGAGGGGGCGAGGAGTGCGATGCGGGTGTTCTGGATCGCGAGTTCCTGGCGCAGGGTAAACCACATGCCGACGTATTCATGGCAATCCTGGCAGTGCACCAGGTGGTCGGCCGATGGGGTGTGGTACTGATACTCCATCTTCAGGCCGGAGCATGCCGGACAACACAGTGCGGCTTGAGCTTTCCCTTCCATGTCTCCTCTCCTTCTCAGCAATTGACTGAATCTGGTGAGGTGCAGCGTAGTGGTCTCTTTCCTTGAGTTCGCAAACCTGCCAGTCATCAAGGCCCATGAATCAATCGCTCAGACTCATGGATCTTGCTGGCCGGGGAGTGAAGCTTCCCATGCTTGCGCGTCATCCTCTGACAGGGCCTGTCCCTGGCTGCACTTCCTGTGCACTTGGCCCGTCACTACGCTGAACCTGCCGCTCTTCCTGAGCAGCGATCGGGCGTTACTGGCCCGCAAGAATCTTGTACACCTTTCAGAAACTGACTGAATTCGGTGTCATTCAGCGTAGTGCTCTCTTTCCCTGAGCTCGCAGGCTTGCCAGTCATGAAGATTCGTAAACCTACCCGCTCAGGCTTACGAATCTTCCTGGCTAAGGAGCGAAGTCCCCAAGCCTGCGCGTCATCCTTTGACAGGGCCTGTCCCTGGCTGCACTTCCTGTGCACTTGGCCTGTCACTACGCTGAACCTGCCGCTCTTCCTGAGCAGCGGTACAGACGTTACTGGTTATCATAAACTTGTACAATGTCTAATTTGTTGCACAAGTTTTCAAATGTGTAAATTTCTGTACTTTATTATGTTCTCATATAAATCCATGCACGACGGCCGCCTTCGAGGGCGGACTGTCCAGCCCGTGTGACACCCATCGTGAGGGGCATGTCCAGGTCGTCCATATGGCCTGCTGCCGCATCAGCATGGCGCTTGATACACTCGACTGCGTCTGCCTGAAGACTTGGTGGGAGTCGTATGTGCCCGATGCTCTCATCCCTTGAGCAGCGCCGGATGGGTAGGGCGGGCCCCATCGCGAGCGCCGGGCTACTGTCAGGTGATCCCCCAGGTGTATGTCCGAGGCCGGCGCAGTGTCGCTTTCACCAATTGACTGGAACATGGAATGACCTTCATGCATTGGATGCCGCTGAATCTGTGGTTGTCACTGGTTGCGCTATGCGCGATGGGGGCGATGTCGCCCGGACCGAGTCTGGCGATGGTGCTGCGCCATACCCTGGGCGGCGGGAGGAGTGCGGGGGTCGCCGCCGGTATCAGTCATGCGCTGGGAGTCGGGTTGTATGCCGCGCTGACTGCCTGGGGGCTCGGCGCCTTGATCGTTCATTATCCGGGCGTCTTCCAGGCGATCATGCTGCTGGGCGCAGTCTATCTGGCCTGGTTGGGGTTCAAGGCGCTGCGGGCAGGTCGCGGTGGAGCGCTGGAGGCGCAGGCCGTCACGACGTCCCGTTCCATGGCGATACGCGATGGTTTCATGGTGGCGCTGGCCAACCCCAAGTTGATCCTGTTCTTCGTGGCGCTGCTCAGTCAGTTGATCACGCCGGAGATGAGCGAGTCGGGCAAGTGGCTGGTCGTCGTGACGGCCATGGGCATCGACGGGCTCTGGTATGTGCTGGTGGCACTGGTGCTGTCGCACTCGCGGGTGCTGCCCTGGTTGCAGGCGCGCGCGATGTGGATCAACCGTCTGACGGGCGTGGTGTTGCTGGGGCTGGCGTTGCGGGTGGTCTGGGGGCTTTGAGACAGCCTGTCAGCCCGGTGAGGCTCTGGCGCTTCTTGAGAAAACGGCCCTGGCACCTTGTGTCAGGGCCGTTTTGCATGCGCGTTTCGCGGGTTGAGGCGTTTGTCGATAGAGGTGTTTGTCGATAGAGGCGTATGCACCGATGGCGTTACTCACTGAGCGACATCATCTCGGCGTAGTCCTTGACCGAGACCTCAAGGCTCGTGTCAGGTCTCGCCAGAAAATGCAGCGTCAGCGGCAGCTTGTCGCCTGCAGTGAGTGGCTGCGTCAGCCCGATCAGCATCAGGTGGGGGCCGCCGCCGGGAGCCATCGTCAGCGGCGCGTCAGGGGAAATCGCCAGTTGCTCGATTCTGTGCATCTGCATGCGCTCTTGCGTGACTTGCATGCTGTGCAATTCGACCGTGGCGGCCATCGGCGTGCTGGCGCCTGTCAGCATGGCATCGCCCTTTGCGATCGAAAGTGTCAGGTAGGCGGCCCCGGTCGTGGCACCCGGTGGCGTCGGTAGCGCAAAGGCTTGCTCGACATGGGGGGAGGCGGATGGGGGCTCCTGCGCAGTGGCGTGAACCGTGGCAAGGGAGAGCAGGGCTAGCGTCGCCAGCCATCTGCTGGCGGTGCTGGCGATGGTGCGAAGGGCGGTCAGGCCAGCCGATATCTGTCCGGCGCGTCGCGGCGCGCCATGTCCCTGGCGAGGTTGCCTCATGCTGTGCGCATCTCCTGTGTCGGTGTGTAAAGAGAATGACCATGGGAGCGGTCCATGATGCCAGTGTGGTGTTTTCTGACGTCGATGGCCTCTAGTGTAGAGGCTATTGCAGAGGGTTCTGTTTTAGGTGGTTTGCACGAATGCGAGCGTCGCCTGTTACCCGGGTGTGAAGGCAGGTGTCCGGGCCGCAGTTGAAGGCAGCTTCGTCGCATTCTGCTACCGTGGGACGCATTGGTCGATGCCATCCGGCGGTGTTGGTCGTCGCGGATGGCTATCGAAGTGATTCAAGGACAGGCAAGGAACAGGGAACGGTGATCCAGGACGAAATCATTCAGCTGGTCGATGCGCAGAATCGCCCTTGTGGCACGGCACCGCGTCGCTTGATGCGACGCTACCGCTATTGGCACCGTGCCACCTATGCATTCGTGCTCAATGGCCGCGGTGAGCTATGCATCCAGAAGCGTACCCTGAGCAAGGAAGTGTTCCCCGGCTATTTCGACCTCGCCAGTGGGGGTGTTGTCGGGGCCGGTGAGGCCGTGCAGGTGGCTGCCCGTCGCGAGCTGGAGGAAGAGATTGGCGTGCGCGGCGCGCCGCTCAAGCATTGTTTCGATTTCTGCTACACCGACGCGACCAACCATGTCTTCGGCAGTGCGTATCTGGTGCATTACGATGGCCCGCTGACGCTGCAGGCCGAAGAAGTGGCAGATGCCTTCTGGGTCACGCCTGCCGATGCGCTTGCGTTGCATCCTTCAACGCCTGATAGCCGTATGGCCCTTGAGCGCCTGATTCGTGAAGGCTTTCTGAGTGAGAGCCTGAGCCGATGATCTTCGCTTTTCCTTGTCGAGCTTGGGCAGCAACGCCGCTGGCCCTGCGTCATCTGGCGTGTGCTGCCCATCGTGATGGCCGCATCTCCTCCTCCCCACTTTGTTCTGGAGTCTTTGCATGAATGCCAAGGTATCGCCACAGCAGCTGGAAGAGGTGGAAGCCGCATTGTCGACCGTGCTGGCGGGCAAGCCGCGCCAGATCCGTCTGGCGCTCTGTTGTCTGCTGTGCCGTGGTCATGTCCTGATCGAGGACTTGCCGGGGCTGGGCAAGACGACGCTCGCCCAGGGGCTGGCGCGTCTGATCGGAGCGGACATGCAGCGGGTGCAGTTCACCAGCGATCTATTGCCCGCTGACATTCTCGGCGTGTCGGTATTCGACCCGCGTGAGGGCAACTTCCGCTTCCATCCCGGCCCGGTGTTCCACTCGCTGGTGCTGGCGGACGAGATCAACCGTGCCACGCCCAAGACGCAGAGCGCGTTGCTGGAGGCGATGGAAGAGCGTCAGGTGACGGTGGAAGGTGAGACCCGTCGCCTGCCAGAACCGTTCTTCGTGATCGCGACCCAGAATCCGCTTCAGCAATCCGGCACCTTCCCGCTGCCGGAGTCCCAGCTGGACCGCTTCCTGATGCGGCTGTCATTGGGCTACCCGGAACCCGCAGCCGAGCGCGAGATTCTCAAGGGCAATGCCGGGCGTCAGCATATCGAGGCGCTGCGACCCTTGTTGCCCGTCTCGGTGCTCAAGGAGTGGCAGGCCGCCGTGGACCGTGTGCGTCTGTCTGACCCGCTGCTGGATTATCTGCAGGCGCTGGTGGCGGCGACGCGCAGCTCGCCGGAAGTGGCCTATGGTCTCTCGACGCGCGGGGTGCTGGCGCTGGCCAGTGCTGCGCGTGGCTGGGCACTGCTGGCAGGACGCGACTATGTGCTGCCGGAGGATGTGCAAGCGGTCTGGGCGCCCGTCGTGGGGCACCGCCTCAGCGAAGGCAGTGTTGCCGAAGGTGAAGCCGTGGCGCGCCATCTGCTCGGGCAGGTGGCGGTGGTGCCTGCATGACCCAGGTGGCGAAGCCCGGCGCATGGACGCGCGTGAAAGCCCGCATGCTGCGCAAGATGTCGATTGGCGGAGGCGAGGCGCTTCATCATGCGCGCTTGATGATCTTGCCGACGCCCTTCGGGCTGTTCTGGGCGGTGCTGGTGATCCTGCTGCTGCTGTTGGGGATCAATTACGAGAACTCGCTGGCGCATGGTCTGTCCTTCTGGCTGTTCGCCGTGGCAGTGGTCAGCATCTTTCGCAGCTGGCGCAATCTGGCGGGTGTGCGAGTGCAGCTGATCGCCGATGGCGAGGCGTTTGCGGGCAATACATTGCGCGTCATGGTGCGCCTCACCGGTCGGGCTCGCTCGCATGCCATTGATGTGCGACTGGGAGAGGCGCGCCAGCGACTCGAGATCCATGACGGCGAAGGCAGTGCGACGCTGGAGCTGGCGGCCTTTCAGCGTGGCCAGTTCTCATTGCCGACGCTGACGCTGGAGTCGCGCTGGCCACTGGGACTGGTGCGCCTGTGGGCCTGGGTCGCGATCGACACGCCGGTCCTCGTCTATCCACAGCCAGAGCTTCCCTCCACCCCGCAGGGCAGTCGTCGTACGCTCGAGCAGATAGAGCAGGGCGATTTCGCCGGTCTGCGCCGCTATGTGCCGGGTGATGCGCCAGCGCATATCGCCTGGAAGCACTGGGGGCGCAGCGGCGAGCTGGTTACCAAGCGCTTCGAGACGCCTGCGCGTCCCTCGCTGTGGCTGGATTACGAGGCCTGTCGTGGCGACATGGAGCAGCGGCTTTCGGAGCTCACGGCACGCGTGCTGGCGGCGGAAGGCGCCCAGGCGACCTATGGTCTGCGGCTGCCGGGCCAGACATTAGCCATCGCCAGCGGCGGGGCGCATCGCCGTCGAGTGCTTGAGGCGCTGACGCTGTTCGGCGGCGAGCAGAGGTTGCCATGGTCCGCCCAGCTGGCGGCCAGTGAGGCCGCCGAGCGAGCCGGCGCGAGTCGTCCCTTGAGTCAGGAGGGCAGTGCATGAGCCTGTCGACAGCCAAGGCTTCCCCGGGACGCGCCTCCCTGGGCCGCTCCTCAAAGGACGAGCTCTCCAGTGGCGCATCTTCTCCCTCCTCCAGCGCCAGACGACGCTGGTGGCAGCGCAAACCTCTGACGCCTGACCAGGCATTGGGCTGGCTGGAGCTGCGCCACCTGTTCATCGGCCAGTGCCTGGTGCTGGCGCTGCATGTGCTGTGGATGCCGGTATGGCTTGCCCTGCCGGCCTTGCTGGCGGCGTTGTGGCGCTTTCAGCAACTCCGGGCGCGAGTTCCGCGCGCTGGCATCCTGTTGCGACTGGCGGCGGTGGCAATGGTCGCGGCGGGCCTGTTTCTCGAATACGGCCAGATGCTGCGCCTGGAGGCGATGATCGGCCTGCTGGTCGGCATCTATCTGCTCAAGCTGCTGGAGACGGACAGCCTGCGCGATGGTCGCGTGGTCTGCGGGCTGGGTTTCGTGGTGCTGGCGGCGGCCTTCCTGCATGACCAGGGGCCCTTGATGGCGGCGGCTTCGGTCATGGCCGCGGCGTGGCTGGTCGGCGGGCTGGTGTTGATCGCCGGTGCACGCGAACGTCGTGAGGCCATGCGGGAGACGGCCTGGCTGATGGGGCTGTCCCTGCCGCTGATGCTGGGCTTGTTCGTGCTCTTTCCCCGCCTGCCGCCGCTGTGGAACGTGCCGCAGCTCAACGAGGCCACCACGGGGCTTACCGACAGTGTCTCTCCCGGCGATATCGCCGCCCTGGGTCGCAGTGATGCCCTGGCGTTTCGGGCGCGTTTCGACAACGGACTGCCGGCGACCTCCCAGCGCTACTGGCGTGTGTATACCCTGAGCCTGTTTGATGGCGTGCGCTGGTCGCGCGCCACGCCGGAGCGTCTTCAGGAGGCACTGGGCGGGCCGGCCGAACGCTACGTTCAGCGCGGGACGCGTATGGAGGGGGAAGTCGCGCGTCATCGCTATGAGCTGCTGCTGGAGCCGGACCCGCGCCCCTGGCGGCCGAGTCTCGGCGCGCCACTGACGACCAGCCGCGAGGCCCGTTACCTGATCGACGGCACCCTTGAGGGGCTGGCGTCACTCAATACCCGCGAGCTGTTGGAGATGTCTTCCTCCGGCGCGCCACCGACAACGGCTCCGCAATGGATGCAGCGCCTTGATCAGCTGTTGCCCGATGATGGCAATCCGCGTGCCCGTGAGTTCGCTCGCGATCTGATGAGTGAGTCGGGGGGAGATCCTCAGGTCTTCCTGCAGCGCCTTTTCCAGTATTTCAATCGCCAGTCTTTCCACTACACCCTGACGCCACCGCGCCTCGAGGGGCTCAGCCGTGTCGATGATTTCCTGTTCGACAGCTTGCAGGGCTATTGCACCCATTACGCCTCTACCAGCGTTTTTCTGGCGCGCGCTGCCGGACTGCCGGCGCGTATGGTCGCGGGTTATCTGGGCGGCGAGGCACAAGGCGATGGCATCGGTGGGCCGCAGGAATTGAGCATCCGTCAGTATGACGCTCACGCCTGGGTCGAGGTGTTCCATGCCGGCCGCTGGCATCGATTTGATCCCACCGCGGCGGTGGCTCCCGAGCGAATCTCGCAGGGGGCGCTGAGTCTGCAGGGGCAGCCGGGCTTCATGGCCGATGCTGGCTTGCGCGCCTTCACGCTGAATAATTCATTGCTCAGTGATCTGAGACGGCAGTGGGAGCGTTTCGAATACCGCTGGCAACGCAGCGTGGTGGGGTTCCGTCTCGACGAGCAGCGAAATCTCTGGAAGCGACTGTTTGGTGACTTCCGCTGGGAGTGGTTTGTCTGGGGTGTGCTCGGGCTGCTGGCCAGTGTGGTGCTGGCAGGCGTGGCACTGGTGTTGTGGTCGGGTCGTGAGGTGTCAGCGCACGCAGGTGTGCGAGCCTACCGCAGATTGGTGAAGCGGCTGGAGCGTACGGGCCATGGCCCCCACGTGGGCGAGGCTCCCGGCAGCCACTTGCGCCGTATTGCCCAACAGCAGCCGCAGAATGTAAGAGTATTGTTACATTTGGCAGATTTGATTGAACAATGGCTATACAACGATGCTACGGTATTAGCGAGTTCTCATGGTGAAGCATCATCCTTGCGTAGTGTTCGGCGCCAGTGGTCTGTGCAGTCTCGCAAGATTCGCTAAATCACAATGATGACTTTTATGAGTGTTACTTATTGATTTAAAGAGGTTTTTCCGAATTAGATATCTCATCCTTGCAGCGCGATAGCGCTACTGAAAATTGCTAGGTTGCGGTAAGTGTTGTTGTGTATCAAAATGTAACTATCCGTTCTTGTCTATCATGCCATCGCTCCCCCTTCGCAGCATGATGCAGCACCTTTCCCCAGTAGGAGTATGTCCCCATGGTCCAGGTCATCCGCACAGAAGGCACAGTACTTGTTGTTTCCTCCTCCAGCGAGGCGCAGCGTGTCGTCAATGGAATGACGCTTGAACCAACAGCCACTCTGGTCGCACCGCAGGGCGCGATCGTGGTGCTGGAAGACGGCACCCAGCTTGTGGTGCCGCAGGGGGCGCCGATCGGCGTTGAGGTGTTGCTGGCCGAGTCGCGTGGGGAAGCGCCTGTTGACCCGGCAGTGGAAGCGTTGCGCGAAGCGATCGCTCGTGGCGAAGACCCGACCGCGATTCAGGAAGCTCCCGCAGCCGGTGAGAGTGGCGGTGCGCCGGGCAGCAGTCGTAGTGGTTTCCTGGATGCCTCTGGGGTGGGGCGTGAAGGGCGTGTCGAACGGACCTCCTATGAATATGAGGGCGGCTTTACCGACCCGGAATTCAATGATGAGGACGAAGATGGCCTGGGGCTGGATCTTGATCCGACACTGCCCACAGAGGTCGTGCTGTCCTTGTCGGTCGATGCACCGGCGCTGACCTCCGACACCACGCCGACCATCGTCGGTACCACCGATGCCGACGATGGCAGCACCGTCACGCTGGTCATCACCGACAGCGACGGCAACGAGCAGACCGTCACCGCGACGGTCGAGAACGGCACCTACAGCGTCGACGCCGAGACGCCGCTGAGCGAAGGCGAGTACAGCGTCGAAGCCTCGGTCACCGACCCGGCCGGCAACACCGCGACCAGCAATGATGTAGGCGAGATCGACGCAAGCGCGCCGGCGTTGACCGTTGATGCCCCCGCGCTGACCTCCGACACCACGCCGACCATCGTCGGCACTACCGATGCCGAAGACGGCAGCACCGTCACGCTGGTCATCACCGACAGCGACGGCAACGAGCAGACCGTCACCGCCACCGTCGAGAACGGCACCTATACGGTTGACGCTGAAACGCCGCTGAGCGAAGGCGAGTACAGCGTCGAAGCCTCGGTCACCGATCCGGCCGGCAACACCGCGACCAGCGATTATGTGGGCGAGATCGACGCAAGCGCGCCGGCGCTGACTGTCGATGCTCCGGCTCTGACCTCCGACACCACGCCGACCATCGTTGGCACCACTGATGCCGAAGACGGTAGCACCGTCACCCTGGTCATCACTGACAGCGATGGTAACGAGCAGACCGTCACCGCCACCGTCGAGAACGGCACCTACAGCGTCGATGCCGAGACCCCGCTGAGCGAAGGCGAGTACAGCGTCGAGGCCTCGGTCACCGATCCGGCTGGCAACACCGCGACCAGCAATGATGTGGGCGAGATCGACGCAAGCGCGCCGGCGCTGACCGTCGATGCCCCGGCACTGACCTCCGACACCACGCCGACCATCGTCGGTACCACTGATGCCGAAGACGGCAGCACCGTCACGCTGGTCATCACTGACAGCGATGGCAACGAGCAGACCGTCACCGCGACTGTGGAGAACGGTACCTACAGCGTCGACGCCGAGACGCCGCTGAGCGAAGGCGAATACAGTGTCGAGGCTTCTGTCACCGACCCGGCCGGCAACACCGCGACCAGCAATGATGTAGGCGAGATCGACGCGAGCGCGCCGGCGTTGACCGTCGATGCCCCGGCGCTGACCTCCGACACCACGCCGACCATCGTCGGCACCACCGATGCCGACGATGGCAGCACCGTCACCCTGGTCATCACCGACAGCGACGGCAACGAGCAGACCGTCACCGCCACCGTCGAGAACGGCACCTACAGCGTCGATGCCGAGACACCGCTGAGCGAAGGCGAATACAGCGTCGAGGCCTCGGTCACCGACACGGCCGGCAACACAGCGACCAGCAACGACGTGGGCGAGATCGACGCAAGTGCGCCGGCGTTGACCGTCGATGCCCCCGCGCTGACCTCCGACACCACGCCGACCATCGTCGGTACCACTGATGCCGAAGACGGCAGCACCGTCACCCTGGTCATCACTGACAGCGATGGTAACGAGCAGACCGTCACCGCCACCGTGGAGAACGGCACCTACAGCGTCGATGCCGAGACACCGCTGAGCGAAGGCGAGTACAGCGTCGAGGCCTCGGTCACCGATCCGGCCGGCAACACAGCGACCAGCAATGACGTGGGCGAGATCGACGCGAGCGCGCCGGCGTTGACCGTCGATGCCCCGGCGCTGACCTCCGACACCACGCCGACCATCGTCGGCACCACCGATGCCGACGATGGCAGCACCGTCACCCTGGTCATCACCGACAGCGACGGCAACGAGCAGACCGTCACCGCCACCGTCGAGAACGGCTCCTACAGCGTCGATGTCGAGACGCCGCTGAGCGAAGGCGAATACAGCGTCGAGGCCTCGGTCACCGATCCGGCCGGCAACACCGCGACCAGCAATGACGTGGGCGAGATCGACGCGAGCGCGCCGGCGTTGACCGTCGATGCCCCGGCGCTGACCTCCGACACCACGCCGACCATCGTCGGCACCACCGATGCCGACGATGGCAGCACCGTCACCCTGGTCATCACCGACAGCGACGGCAACGAGCAGACCGTCACCGCCACCGTCGAGAACGGCTCCTACAGCGTCGATGTCGAGACGCCGCTGAGCGAAGGCGAGTACAGCGTCGAGGCCTCGGTCACCGATCCGGCCGGCAACACCGCGACCAGCAATGACGTGGGCGCCCTGATTGGCGGCGATTCTGGAGAGGTAACGGAGGATGGCGTTACCGAAGCTTCAGGCGCGCTTGTCGATGTCGAAAGTACTGATGTTGTCGCTGGCACCCAAAGCGATGATTACGGCACTTTCAGCGTCAACGAGGCAGGGGAGTGGACCTACACCCTCGATAACGAAGCCGCTGTCGTTCAGGGGTTGAATGACGGTGACACTGTCAGCCAGTCGTTCGTGGTCGAGCTCAGCGATGGCTCGACCACCACGGTCGACATCGTCATCACCGGCGTGGATGACTCGGCGCCGACCCTCACCTCGCTGGATGACCAGTCGGTCACTGAGGCGACCGGCGGCACCGTCACTGA
>NZ_JARWKS010000028.1:0-32381 GCF_029846405.1 Cobetia sp. 29-18-1 | reverse complement strand
CCGTCGGTGGCGATCAGGCACCAACGGCAGGATTTGTGCAGTGTTTCCCTAACACTTGAATCTTTTTTATTTAGAGTTATGTGGTCAGCCCACTCCGTGCCGAAGTCATCGCAAAATATATAATCATCATCCTCATGCAATTTCTCAACAACTCCAAACATTGAATCAGCATCAAAATCACTGGAAGAACTTGTAAACAAGCCCTTTTCAGAAGTTACTGCTGAAATTTGGTATTTAGGTTGTAGTATTTCAAGAATACTACTTATTTCAGAAATACCCGATATATCCTCGAAACAAGACCCCATAAAGTACATGAACTTGGGGTCTGAAAATGTTACGCTGTAGAAACCATTTTTTATAATAAATTTCTGTAAAGTTACATCTTTCCCACTCTCTACCACACGAAACTTGCTCAAAATTTTCGATGAAAGTGTGAGGGTTTTTTCATTCTTCCTAAGCTTAGAACACCCCTTCCTACCAACTACATTGTAGTCGGAATCGAGCTCATAAACTTTTTCAAGAGAAGAAAACAAGGAATTTATGACTCTCCCAGAAACTTCGATATTACGCCCCTTCGATGCTCTATATTGAATTGACAACCCATCCTTTTGAATTCTTTCGTACAAAGAATTGCTTTCTATTAGAATTGCTGAAGGCTCACATATGGCTAGAACATCAGCCAGCTCTACTTTCTTTGCGAAAGAGTCCAAGAAACTATTGTTAGTCGATGGATTTTCAATACTATCCACCTGATCTTTAACCCAAGATGCTATTTCATCAAGAGTTTTTCTCTGAGAAGATTCAACAATACGACCTGTTCCAGAAATTGTTTTTGTAACAGCTCCCTGCCTGAATTTTAAATAATAGGGTATTGACCTTCCGGCTGAATGAGTTGATAGCAAGCCTTTCAAATCTGCAGCTTCGTATGATCGAGCCCTCATTGCCCTTTCTGACACCGTCATATTTCTCAAAGCTAACTTTTGAAATTCTACTTCGCCATCATCAAATGTTGAGCTAAGATCTCTGCTATCAATAAGAGAAAAGTGGTCTTTTAACACCTCCGATATGTTTGCACAACTTTTTTTAAACACAGCCAAGTAATTCCCATATTCAATCAAGATAATAAAAGCGAAGACTCTATCTTCTAGCTCTTCATCGATAAAATATACAGGGCGGGCAGAAGGAAAGACTCTAATTGAGCACATATAATTTATGCCATGTTCCTCTACCACTCTATCTGATCTGAATAGGTCGATTACAAACTCTGAGCCTACCACCATATTATCAGTAGCCGCAACCAGAACGTCGTTTATGATTGAATCATCAATGATGTTCTTTGGTACATAGAATTGCGCGTTTTTCGTAAGCTCTAATCTTTCAGGCAAATCTCCATACCTCCGGTCAGTATTAACAACTCAAAGCAGAGAAAAACTTACGAGTCCGCCTTCCTTTGATCTTTATTTTCCCTTCTCTCAATATGATCCCTCTTTATATCCAGCTTACCTTGATTCTGAAGCTTAGCTAAATCACGAGCCCTCCGATAAACAGATGATAGAATCTTGAGGACAGCCAGCTCGTTGTTCTCTGTTCTGAAATAGAGTTTTGAGAGCGTCTCAGGTTTTATTCCCATGACTCTAGCTATGTCATTCACAGACTTGTGAATAAAAACCCTTTCTTTCTCAAGCAACGAAAGCTCCTCGCTACGCAAATTAATTTTAGATAGCTTTCTTTCACTAATACCCTTTTGGATTGTACTGTATGTTTTATTCCCCGCAAGGATTGCAGCAGACACATAACCAACGATTTGGGCCACGTCCCTTGCCACCTCTACTAACTGAGAGAGTTCAATAAAACCTGGAGATGCATACTGAATTGATTTGATCTCAGGCTTATAGGCTCGAGGCATTTTAACGAACAGGTTATGATAGAAATTCACAGCGCTGAAGCCACCGCGCCACGGATATTTCCCGTAGATATATTGAATTTCTCCATCCAGATAATCTTCGGCGACATCAAGAGAGTAAAGAAGTCCGTAAAGCTGGATATAGACTCTCGTCAGAACATTAAGGTCAGTCAACTGCCAACGACCATCAATGTAGAGCTTGATGTTTCTTACTTCCATCTATACTCCAGCGTCCTTATAAACAAACAGGTATTAGATAGCACACGCGTTTCCCACGTGAACGAATTCACGTATTCAACTTTCCAATATCACCCAACCAACTAATTTCAAGAATTTTTATTAACTATGCTACATATCACCAATAACGTATATATTGCCTTTGCCTGCATGGCTCTGTAGGTCGAAAGCAGCCTCAGCGTTACTGACAGTGTAGTCAAACTATCATCTAATGTATTAGACATCCCTCAGTCTATCCAGCTTCTCCACCAAATCCTCCGCCCTAAGATGCGTATACCGCCGCAGCATCTGCATCGACTTGTGACCACTGATCGCGGCGACCTCCTGATCGGATAGTCCCGCCTCGACCAGCCGACTGACGGCCTCATGGCGTAGGTCGTGGTAGCGAAAGTCATCGAGCCCTGCTTGCTTCTTCGCTTGGTTCCAGAGCTTGGTGTAGGCGTAGGGCCACGCTTTCCATCCCTGCCGGGCTCACCGAAGAACACCAGGTCACAGTCAAGCGGGCGCACGGGGCTGTTCAGCGCTTGCTTGAATACCTCGGTGGCAGCCTGAGTCAGCGGTACCAGGCGGGCTTCGTTGTTCTTGGTATCGGTGAGTCGCACCACGCGGCGTCTCACGTCGACCTGTGAGCGAGTGAGGGTCAGGATCTCTGAGGAGCGCATACCCGTCTCCAGAGCGATTCTAGCGATCCAAGCCAGCATGGGGTTGCTGTGCTGCCGTAGCCGGCGAACAGACGCTTCTCCTCGTCGGGGCTCAGGCGCCTGTCGCGGCCTTCTCCAGGGCTGGGTTTGCGGATGTTCTGAACGGGGTTGCAGGTCAGGCCGAGGCCCCATTCCTGGATGGCCACGGTGTAGAGATGGCCGAGCAAGGCGAGCTCCAAGCGCACGGTATTGCCGCTGATGGACTGGCCACGATGGCCAATGCAGTTCAAAAGGGTGTCACGGAAGTTGGCGATCAACTCCGGCGTAAGCGCCGCGAGCGAGTATTTTCCCAAGTGTTCGATGAGCGTGTTGGCCTTGTGGCGTTCGCTCTTTTGGGTACTGGGCTTCTTGGTAGAGGTAACGTCGGCGAGGTAGCGTATCAACTGACCTTCTACTTTTAGCACGGCTACCGCACGGCGCTTACCGCTGGGGCGAGCTCCATCTCATGGTCTTCCACCATGGCGTCCTGCCTTGGCGAGAAATACATATCTGAATATAGGAGATTTCAAGAAACCTAATAATAGCCGAGTCGAGACATGCCCGAGAAGCAATCGTTAGTTCAATGCGACATCCGGCGTCGCATTAACGAGACACCAGACTCGATACTCAGCGCACCTCGCTGCACCCTCCCCTCTATCTCGCCCTGCTACACGCCGGAATTTTCCGCGCCATTCGCTAACGCTTACGTCTACTGTCTGACTGAACTGGTACCGAGCTTCAGGAAATTCATACGCCTGCGTAAGACATTGCCAACAAATCCCAAAAGTCCACTTTCCCCAGGCCCATGGGAAATTTCCGCCTCAGCACGGAAAATTCCGGCTTCTCGAGCCATCAGCTATCGATAACCCACTGATTTATAAAGAAAGTGGTGATAAGGGAGGCTCCAGATTGCCTCGTTTCTTCTCACCAGCCAAAACGCATATTGCACTGCAGCAAAAACAGGCGTATCAATGTACTCAGGTTCCTTACTTGGAGATCACAATGGCTAAACAACCTGCCTGGTCAGAGTTGGTCCCGACGACGCCGGCTGCGATGTTCGATGTCTGGAAGCTGGGCACGACGTCGGTGGAGATGTGGTCGACGGCCATGTCGACCATCATGTCGCGCACTCAGTTGTGGGGAACCCAGTCGCCGCTGGACCCGAAGATGATCACCGAGAACCAGAAGATGGTGTCGGAGAAGATCGCGGCCAGCTGGGAGATGTGGTTCGTGATGCAGAAGGCGTGGATGAACGCGATGACGGGCGGCAAGGTGGTGCCGTGGTGGACGACGGGCACCCTCTTCATCAAGCCGTTGCACAAGCGCACGACGGCCAACTCGCGCCGATTGTCGTGAGAGACGTTGCATGACTTGCAGATGCGGCCGATAGGCTGTGAGCTGAGATGCGCTCAGATGCGCTTAGATGCCACAACGCAAGACGGGAGCCCTGGTGGCTCCCGTCTTGCGTTGTGCTCTGGCGATGATTTCAGGTCATTGCCCTGCTCTTTGCTTTGCGTGCTCTTTCCGTTGCGTGCTCTTTCCGTACTCTTTCTTCTCCGGCCCTTTCTTTACCTATTCCTTCACTGGCACGCCGCCAGCAGGCGGCTGGTCTGGTTCGAGGGTTTCGTCTTCAGCGGTCAGGCAGGCTTGCCAGATGCGTTCGGCCACGCGCTGATCATGCTCGGCGTGGCGGAAGAGGCAGATGTCCAGCGGCGCGGTGTGGCTATCGTCGCTGATGATGACGAGACGCTCGGCGGCCAGCTCGTCGCGCACGGCGCGTTCCGGTACCCAGGCGATGCCGCTACCGGCGAGAGCGCCACGCTTGAGCACGTCAGACATCGAGCATTCGTAGCGGAAGTTGAGTCGCGCGGCGAGGTTCTGGCGTCCGATGATCAGCGCGGTCAGTCGGCCGAGATAGCTGTCACTGGAGTAGCAGAGATAGGGTTGCGGCGTGTCGCTGTCGAGGGAGTAAAGGGCCTGGCCTGCGTCATCGACGGCACTGACGGGCACCAGCCGCTCGGAGCCGAGCACGATGGAGGGATAGCGCACGATGTCGGTGAGCGTCGGCAGTAGCGGGCTGTTGTAGGCCAGCATCAGATCACAGTTGCCGCTGATCAGCGCATCGACACAGCCGGCGACGTGGTCGGGCACGATGCGTGCCTTGAGATTGCCCAGTCGGTTTTGCAGCTGTTCATGCCAGTCGACGAAGAAGCTGACCGCCAGCGTGTGCGAGGCGGAAATCGAGACGACTTCCTCTATCTTGGGCACGAAGCCGAGCGCCTCATCGCGCCCGACGCGCAATACCGAGAGCGCATCCTGGGCGGTACGCTGGAAGGATTCGCCTGCGGGGGTCAGGCCGACGGGGAACAGGCTGCGGTCAATCAGGGTGGCGCCGACCCAGTATTCCAGATTGCGAATACGACGGCTGAAGGCCGGTTGCGTCACGTTGCGCAGGGTGGCGGCGCGCGAGAAGTTACGCGTCACCGCCAGGGTGAGGAAGTCTTCCAGCCAGTTCATTTCCACGGCGAGCACCTGAAGAGAGGCATGAATGAGACAAAGGCACACAGCGAGCCTGCGTGAGCGCAGTATATCGCGTCGCTGCGTGTCTTTTCTTCAAGCTCTCTTCACTGGCTTACCAGTGGGTACAGCGCAGATCAGGCCTCGGCTTGCGCCAGTGCCACACAGCGCTGCGCGAGAATTTCCGCGGGGTCGAGCAGCGCTACCCGCTCACGCAGTGACGCATCGAGCTCGATCAGCGGAAGCTCGGTGCAGCCCAGAATGATCACTTCTGCGCCCCGCGCCAGCAGGTGGGAAATGGCAGCCTGCAGATGCTCGCTGCACTCCCCTGTCGTATGCCCCGCCTTCACGCCGTGATGCCCGTAGATCGCCTCCATCACCTGGGTCTGACAGCGCGCATCGGGCACCAGCGTTTCCCGCCCCGAGGCCTCGATGATGTCGTGGTAGACCCGACTGGTCACGGTGCCGCTGGTCGCGAGCAACCCGACCCGCGCCACCGGCGTCTGCATCGCCGCGATATGGTCAACCACCGCCGTCAGCATGTTGATGATCGGGATGCCGATATAGGGCTGGATGCGCGCCACGAAGGCATGCGCGGTATTGCAGGGAATCGCGATGGCATTGGCGCCATCGGCCTCCAGCCACTGACAGGTCGCGAGCATCGGAATGCTCGGGTCTTCGCCCTTGCCGATCAGATTGGCAGTGCGATCGGGAATCTGCGGATTCTGCTCCACCACCATCTTGAGGTGGTCCTGATCGCGCTCGGCACGCGTCAGGCTGACCACCTTGCGCATAAAGTCCACCGTGGCCGCCGGCCCTACCCCACCGAGCACACCGAGCTTGAAGTTGCGATTCTCGCGCTCACGGTCCACGCCCAGGGCGTATTCGGCGTAGATGAGATTGGAGTCAAGCAGGGGCACCGGCACCAGCGGCTGCAGCGACTCCATCAGCACCGGAATCTCGCTCAGACCCGGCACGATGATCTCCGCGCCCTGGCTGACCAGGTCATCACAGGCCTCGAGCAACAGTTGCAGACACTCGCCACCATGATGGCCGCTCTTGATACCGCTCGGCCCATAGATGGCCTGCATCAGGGCATCACGCTGCAGCGTGGCATCGGGGTAGATGACCTCGAGACCGCCAGCTGTCGCGAGGCTGCCGTCTTGCGTGGCATCTGGCTCACCGAAGCGCTGCTCGAAGATGCCGGAGGCGCGCACGTAGCTTGAGGTCAGCACGCCGATCTTGCGCACCTCGGGATAGTCGCGGCGAATGCGCGCCAGCAGCGCATCGAAGATATCAACAACGTTGAAGCTGATTTCCGGGGTGATCTCGGCCAGGAAGGTGTGGGAGAGAAAGCATGGCACCATCGCGTTCTCGACCTTGCCCTGCATGTCCTTGAGCACGTTGTAGACGTAGAACTTGCGCCGCAGCGGATCATAGGCCTCCGCAGCGATTCCCGGGCCATCATCGAAATGGCGTTGCTCGAAGGCAATATCCACCCCGCCCGGCGGCTTGCAGTACTGCGCCGCGCGCACCGTCTTGAGCAGGACATCCGCGCTGCCGATCGCCCCCAGGCCACCCACGACGCCGTAGCGAACGACAGAGGGGCTGGCTTTATGGGAAGGTGCGTTGGGGCGTTCCATGACGATGTTCTCCTGATGTCGTTGACACGCTTATCACGCGGATGCCGACAAGCCGATGATGATGACGCGGTGGGTGTTCAGACAAGAGCGCTCAACTGAGCTCTGAGCGCATGACGTGGGGCGTATTGAAGACTTCCTCGTCCAGCTCGCCTTCGCTCTTGGCGACCAGGCAGCTGACGGCGCAGTCACCCGCCACGTTCAGGCCGGTACGCGCCATGTCGAGCACACGATCGATGCCGGCGATGATGGCGACGCCTTCCAGCGGCAGACCGACAGAGGTCAGCACCAGCGAGAGCATGATCAAGCCGGCACCCGGCACACCGGCGGTACCGATGGAGCCCAGCGTCGCGGTCATGATGATGGTGACGTATTCGGTCATGCCCAGATCAACGCCATAGGCCTGGGCGATGAACAGCGCGCAGACGCCCTGATACAGCGCGGTGCCATCCATGTTGATGGTCGCGCCCAGCGGCAGCACGAAACTCGAGACACCTCGCTTGACGCCCAGATTCTGCTCGGCGGCCATCATGGTCACCGGCAAGGTGCCGGAGCTGGAGGTGCTGGTGAAGGCGAGCATGATCGGCTCGACACTGCCCTGGAAATAGCGCAGCGGGTTCAAGCGCGCCAGAAAGCGCAGTATGCCGCCATAGACCACGATGGCATGCACGAAGCAGCCGAGATAGACGATACCGATCACCTTGGCCAGCGGCGCGAGCATTGCCAGGCCATAGGTGCCGGCCACCCAGGTCATCAGGGCGAAGACACCGTAGGGCGTGAAGGCGATGATGATGCTGGTCATGCGATAGATGATTTCCGCCGCGGACTCGAAGAACACGCGCACCGGACGGGCCTTCTCTCCCACCAGCGTGATGGAGAGGCCAAACAGGATCGCGAAGACGATGATCTGCAGCACATTGCCTTCGGCGAAGGCCTCGACGGCATTGGTCGGCACCAGCCCGAGCAGCGTATCGACGGCGGTCGGCGCTTCACGCACCTCGACATTGGCCGCACTGCCCAGGTCGATCCCCACGCCCGGCTGGAAGACGGTGGCCAGTCCCAGGCCGATGGTGATGGCGACCGCTGTCATGCCCAGATAGAGCACCAGCGTCTTGACGCTCAGGCGGCCGATCTTGGAGAGGTTGTTGAGCGAGGCCACGCCGGTGACCAGCGAGATGAAGACCAGCGGCACGATCAGCATCTTGATGCCGCGGATGAACAGGTCACCCAGCGGTTTGATATCGGCGGCGATATCGGCGCGCCCGGTCTGGTTGAGCACGATACCCAGCCCCAGGCCCAGAACCAGCGCGATGAAGATCTGCTTCCAGAGCGCCAGCCGTGTCCAGGGAGACAAAAAGCGCGCAATGGGCCCGGGAGAGCGTGGCAACGAGGCGGAGGAAGAGCCTGAATCAGCCATGAGTGTTTCCTTCTTGTCATTATTGTTGGCTGCGCGTGGAAGCAGCGCAGAGTGCAGACTGATGGTGATACAGGCCCCTATCCCGCGACCAATTCTTTATTTGGATTTTCCATGCAAGATTTGCATGACGACGAATTCTCCCCCTGATGGGCGGCACGCCAGAGGTCATTTTCTGCCCTGACGCTGCGCACACTTTTGACACGTTCACTGCTGTAGAACGCAAGAAGCCCGCTCAATGAGCGGGCTTCGTGTTCTTACCACTATATTCAAGGTGCTGCATCCACAAAGATCAGCGGCACCTTTTCAAGCTGTCGATCATGCCTCCGGCAGGCCGAGAGCCTCCTTGACGGCCGGCCAGGCAGGTTCGCCATCACGGGTGGTCACGCCGTCCAGCCAGGCCTTGACCTTGGCCGGGTTGGCCTTCATCCACTCACCGGCGACCTCTTCCTGCGGCTTTTCTTCCTTGCCATAGCCGTAGATCAGCGCGCTCTGATCATCCGAGCTGAAGGCCAGCTGATCGAGCAGGCGGGTCGCATTGGGGTGCGCTTCCGACCATGCCTTGTTGGCCAAGGTCTTCACATCACTGGCGCCGCCGCCCGGGCCCCACATGTCATCCGGGTCGTCGAGGAAGACCATGTCGTATTCGATGTTCATCCAATGCGGTGTCCAGCCGACGAACAGTATCCACTCCTTGCTCTTGGAGGAATTGGCCACGGTGGCCAGCATGCCCGGCGTCGATGACTCCTTGAGGTCCCAGTCGCCGAGACCATAGATATCACCGTCGACCCCCTTGTTGACGATCTCGCTGGAACCGGAGCCAATCTCGATGGAATAGATGGTCTTCTCGAACTTGTCGGCGAATTCCGGCTTGTCGAGGTCTTCGTTGGAGGTCACTCCGGCCTCAGCAACGTAGCCTGGTACCGCGAACCCGAGGCGCGCGCCTTCGACATTGTTGCCCATGTCGACCAGGGTGCCCTTCTCCATCGCGGCGTCGTACATGTTGCTCTGCGCCGGCAGCCAGGCGGCGAGGAAGGCATCCACCTCGCCCAGCGACATGCCTTCATAGGTGATCTGCGCGCCCAGCTGACGCGTGCTGGGGGAGTAACCCAGCGCTTCAAAGACTTCCGAGGCAATCTCGGTCTTCATGGTCACGCCCGGCCACGGCGGCGCGGAGAACACCACACTGGCATCTTCCGCGGCAGACGCCGGCGCCGACAGCGTTGCCAGCAACAGGCCACTGCCCGCCAGCGCCATGCGCAGTGGCAGGGGTTTCAGCAGGTGGGAGCTGGTGAAGTGAGACGACTTGGTGGAGGGAGACGACTCGAAGAAGGGGGACGACATAGTGGACTTACCTCGTTGTTGTTATGAATACGTCATTGTCATGAAAATGCGCGAATCAGACGCTGAGCGAAGATGACATCTTGATAAATGCCTCTTCTGCAAAACGCGCTTCCCGCAAAGAATTCACAATACGAGCAGACGAATCACTACCTTAAGCGCGATCGTTGGAACGATACAAGGCTCGGCGGCCAACGACGCGCATGAAAAAGCCCCCGCCATTCGTGAAAAATGACGGGGGCTTTTCATGACGCATGCGCTGAAGAATCAGAAGCTAGCGATCAGAAGCGAATGATCAGAAGCTGGCGATCTCTTCCGGACGCAGGAAGCGGCATTCGCCCGGCTCCAGCTCCGGGTCCAGCTCAACAGCCCCGATGGCTTCGCGATGCAGGGCTTCGACGTGATTGCCGATGGCCGCGAACATGCGCTTCACCTGGTGGTAACGGCCTTCGGTGATCCACAGCAGACCCACGGTGGCGGTTTCCATCTCGAGACGCGCCGGACGGGTCGGCTTCTCCTCGCCATCCAGCATCAGGCCGTGATCGAAGTCCTCCACGGCACGCGCCAGCTCATCGCCTTCCAGCGGACGCGCCAGAGTGACGCGATAGCGCTTGGCACAGGCCTTCTTGGGCGAGGTGACGCGGTGGTTCCACTGGCCGTCGTCTGTCATCAGCACCAGGCCGGTGGTGTCGACATCGAGACGCCCGACGATGCTCAGGCGCTCGACATTGGGCAGATCGATCAGATCATGCGCGCGCTCATAGAGGCCCGGCTTGCTGGTGCATTCCACATTGGCCGGCTTGTACAGCATCAGATAGCGCAGCCCCATCAGCTCCAGGTGCTCGCCATTCCATTCGACGCGCATGCCATCCTTGACGGCGCTCGCGGTGTTCTTGACTACCTCACCATCCACGGTGACATCGCCGCGGTGCACGACCTTCTTGGCATCGCTACGGCTGAGATCCGTGGTTTCGGTAAGGAATTTGTCCAGGCGCATCAGGCCTCCAGAGTGAAATGATCGGCGTCCATCCACGCCGGAAACTTGGTTCGAAACTCGTCGAGCGCGCCGCGTTCAAGCGTCACGGTCTCGATGAAGGGCTGGTCTGGCGCAGGGTCGAGGATGGGCTCGCCCTTGAAGTCGCAGACCATGGAGTCGCCGGTATAGTGCAGCCCGTTGGCGTCGTCACCCACACGGTTGACGCCCACCACGTAGGCCAGATTCTCGATGGCGCGCGCCTGCAGCAGCGTACGCCACGGATGACGCCGTACGCCCGGCCAGTTGGCCACGCACAGCAGCAGATCATATTCAAAGGCGCTGTCGGCGGCGGTCTCGGCAGCACTCACGCTACCGATGACAGGACGCTGACGCAGCCAGGTCGGGAAGCGCAGGTCATAGCAGACCGAGAGCTGAATCCGAAAGCCGTTGAGCTCGACCAGCACCCGCTCATAGCCCATGCCATAACGCTCATGCTCACCGGCCATGCGGAACAGATGGCGCTTGTCGTAGTGCGTCACCTCGCCGTCGGGCGAGGCCCACAGCATGCGGTTGTAACACTCGCCGTCATCCAGCACCGCGATGCTGCCGGTCATCACGCAACCACGGGTGATGGCCTGTGCCTTGAGCCAGTCGACGCTCTTGCTGGACTCCATCGGCTGGGCCATCTCGCGCGAATTCATGGTGAAGCCAGTGGCGAACATCTCGGGCAGCACGATCAGATCGGTTGCGGCATTGCGGCCATCCGCGCCCATGACCAGGCCAGCGGCATCCAGCTGCTCGCCGAGCAGACGGCAGTTCTCCGCCGGGTCTTCCCAGCGCAGGTCCGCCTGCACCAGGCTGACACGCAGTGTCGCCCCTCGCGAGGCATCACCAGCATTCGCTTGCGAGGAAGTCGCCTGTGGCTGTGTCGTCATGGTCGTCGTGCCTCCCTGCTGACTGAATGGACGCTTGAGTGGCAACTGGCGGATTCGCGTCGGCGTGAGCCTTGCCCACCCTGCCGCTGGTCGTGCCACGCCTTGAAAGCGCTCATTCTACCGTCTGTGGCGATCAGATGTGAGAGGCAAAGCATGATCTGTCACCACTGCACTGCTCAGCACGCGCACGAATCCCTGGCGGCGGGTGTGAGCATCAGAAGCCAGTGATATATTGGCGATGAACGCAAAGTCGCCACGCCAGGTTGCGGCGACGTCAGTTCACCGCGAGCTTGCTCGCCCCCTTCCCATCCCGACTCACAGGAGAGCTTCATGCCTCAGCTTCGCTTCCACGGTGTCACGCCTGCCCGTCTTGCCCCTGTCTCGCGCGCACTGATCGATCAGCTGAGCGAAGCGACCGCCACCGCGCGCGACGAATTCACGCTGGAATGCATCACCACCCAGTACGTGTTCGATGGTCAGCTCGTCGACGCCTTCCCCTTCGTCGAGGTGCTGTGGTTCGAACGTGGCCAGAAGGTGCGCGATCTGTGCGCCCAGTCCATCGCGCAGGCCATGAACGAGGCCGGCTACCCGGAGGCCGAAAGCTTCTTCATCGCCCTTGAGCCTTCTGGCTACTACATCGCAGGTAAACCGCTGGCGCAGGATGGTTCGAGCGACTCCGCATGAGGCGGGAGCAGGCAGGCCCCTCAGTCGAGAGTCTGGCGCAGGCGCGCCGCGAGAGCGCCAAGGGTGTCGGTTTCGGGCTGGGCGCCTATGTGATGTGGGGCTGTTTTCCGCTCTACTTCGCGCTGTTCGAGGGCATTCCCGCCTGGGAAGTGCTGCTGCACCGCATCCTGTGGAGCTGCGTGTTCATGGTGCTGCTGATCAGCGTCATCCGACGCTGGTCGCCGGTGCGCGCCGCCTTCGCCGAACCCCGCAAGCTTGTGCCGGTGCTGGCCTGCTCGATCCTGATCGCGCTCAACTGGGGTATCTACATCCACGCGGTGGAGGTGCATGAGGTACTGCAGGCAAGCTTGGGTTACTTCATGACGCCGCTGGTCAATGTCGGGCTGGGCATGCTGTTCCTGAAGGAGCGCCTGACGCGCGTGCAGCTGTTCGCGCTGGGGCTGGCCGTTCTCGGCCTGAGCCTGCAGCTGATCGGCCTGACGAAACTGCCGTGGATCACGCTCTCGCTGGCTGTCACCTTCGGCACCTACGGGCTGCTCAGAAAGCGCATCGCGCTGGATGGCCTGTCGGGCCTGCTGGTCGAGACGATGATGCTCGCGCCACTCGCGCTGCTGCTGATCGGCGGCCAGTGGTTCTCCGGCGAATCGCACTTCACGGCCAGCGATGTCGGCCCGCTGGGGTTGCCCGCCAGCGTGCTGATGATGTCCAGTGGCGTGCTCACCGCGCTGCCGCTGCTCGCCTTTGCCGGTGCGGCGCGTCGCCTGCGCCTCGCCACGGTCGGCTTTCTGATGTACATCAACCCGACCATGCAGTTTCTGATCGCGCTGCTGATCTTCAAGGAAACCCTGCATCCGACGATGCTGATCACCTTCGTGCTGATCTGGAGCGGTCTGGCGCTCTATACCGCCTCGACGTTCTTCCAGCATCGCGCCCGACAGCGCGGCTGACATCACCCTTGAACTGACTTAACGAACCAAAGCGAGGATGCCCAGCCATGCCAGACCCTGCTGCAGACTCCCTGAGCAGCCGCCTGTTGCGCTTTCTGCCGCGCCTGCTGGCCTTCGCCCTGCGCGTCATCGGACAGTTCATCGCCAACCGTGGCGTGCTGCTGGCCGGTGGCGTCGGCTACAACATCCTGCTGTCCAGCGTGCCGCTGTTCGCCTTGCTCTGCGTGCTGCTGACGCACCTGGTCGATGAAACGCGCCTGATGAGCATCATCGCCATTCAGGTCCAGCATCTGGGGCCGGGCCAGGAAGATATCCTGCTGGACGCGGTACGCAAGCTGCTGGCCAATCGCGAGGTGATCAGCTGGATCGGCATGGGCGGCTTGCTGTTCTTCGCCGGGCTGGCCTTTCGCATGCTGGAAGACGCCATCGCGCTGATCTTCCATCAGCATCCGGTGATTCGTAAGCGCAGCGCCTGGATTTCCGCCCTGCTGCCCTACGCCTTCGTGATGGTGCTGGGCGCGGGCCTGCTCGCGCTGACCCTGCTGGTGGCGCTGGCTTCAGCGATGAATGATGCCCTGACGCTGCTGACCGGTATCGAGTTGACCCTGGGCGATGCCGGCAGCGAGGTGATCTATCTGATCAGCATCGTCGGCATGTTCGGGCTGTTCAGCGCCATCTACAAGATACTGCCCCAGACCCGCGTCTCGACCCGCCGCGCGCTGGTCGGTGGCCTGGTCGCGGCCACCCTGTGGGAGCTGACGCGTCTCGCCTTGAGCTGGTACTTCACCCACCTGTCCTTCGTCGGTGCCGTCTACGGCTCACTGGCAACGCTGATCGTGCTGCTGCTGGGGCTGGAGATCGGCGCCGTGATCCTGCTGCTCGGCGCCCAGGTGATCGCCGAGCTGGAGCAGTGCTCACGCGAGAACATCCGCTGGTACCGCACGCCGGATCGCAAGCCGCTGACGCGCCTGCAATCGCGCCGCAATGCCATGCAGCATGCCGGCGAGGTCAGCGAGGAGGATGAGCTGGCAATGAACCCAGACAGGGGGTCAGACAGGGGGTCAGGCAGTGGTTCAGAAACCGGTTCAGCAAACGGTTCTGAAAGCGGCTCGGACAAGCGCTAGTACAGGCCCTCGGCAATCCACCGCACACAACGAAAAAACCGCCCCGAGGGGCGGTTTTTTCGTTGTGCGCGCATCGCAGAGATGAAACTTGAGGGCACGCGAGTCGCTGTCGTTGTCGTTGTCGTCGACGCCTGACGGCTATTCGCCCGCGACGACTGGGTCGACAAGCGACGCCTCAGTTGACCAGCGAGGCTTCCAGCGAGATCTCGGCGGTGAACAGCTTGGAGATCGGGCAGCCACCCTTGGCCTTCTCGGCGGTGGACTGGAAGTCTGCCTCGCTTATGCCCGGCACATCGGCCTTGGTCACCAGGGCGACCTTGGTCACGCTGAAGCCGCTGTCGTCCTTGTCCAGATGGACGGTGGCGGTGGTATCGATAGCCTTGGGCTCATGCCCCGCCTCGCCCAGCATCATCGAGAGTGCCATCGAGAAGCAGCTGGCGTGAGCCGCCCCGATCAGCTCTTCGGGATTGGTGCCGGCGCCATCTTCAAAGCGCGTATTGAAGCCGTAAGGCTGATCCTTGAGCGCACCACTTTCACTGCTGACAGTGCCTTTACCCTGCTTGACGCTACCTTCCCAATGCGCGGAACCGGTTTTCTTGATCGTCATGCCTGTCTCCTTGACCTGGGTGAACACTCAGGGCCGTTGCCCTGTACCACTCACATTGTCATGGCGCGTCGCGACTTCAAGGGGCGTCAGCCCTTTTGCCATCAGAAGTGTCGGATCGATCACGTGTCGGCTGCCTATCAATTGCGTGAACAACACACGCCACCCACCCCGGCGAGTGCGCCCGTCGCCACGGCCAATTATTGAACAAGAGTTGAATTCCCGCCGTGTGCCCCGATAACTGTTCTATCGATTACCTGGCGCGCAACGCCGAGTTGCAGTCACTCACGTCACCCTCTCATGTCTGGCATCGTGCGCTCGCAAGCTGGCGCAGCATTCGCCGATACCTCATACGTCGCCGGTGAATCCCTCACCCGCGCGGCTGCCGACACCGGCAGCCAGACCCGCAAGGAGTCCCCTCATCATGTTCCACAAGACCTCGACAGCCACCACTGACGACAACGCCTCTCTCCATGGCCAGCGCACTGGACTGCTCTCAGGCAAGCGCCCTGCCGCGAGCACCCGCCTGCGCCGTGGCATTGGCGCCGCCGCAGTGATGCTGGGCCTGCTGGGCCTCTCCCCGGCCCAGGCCTTCGACGAGATGAACACCGAGACAGGGACCAGCGGCGCGGCCTCTTCCCAGCATTCCTCGCAGGGCCAGCCTACGCCCAGCCACTCCAAGCGCACCGCAGACGGCGCAGCTGACAACGGCGCGCACTATCAACAGAACGAACAGCCCGAGGCACGCCAGCAAGCCAAGGACAACGCCACGCGCCAGGTACAGAAAAGCCTCGATGGCGGCGAGATCGGCAGCCAGGGCGGCCGACACGCCAACACTGGCCAGGCCAAGCCGACCGAGAACTGGTTCGGCTGCCCGCCCTCCGGCAGCAGCAAGCAGAACGCCCAGTGCGACGGCAAGTGATCACCAGCACTGAGCACTCGCCATAGGCACGATTGGCGCAACGACGCAGGCCCCGCAACCCACGGTTGCGGGGCCTGCGTCGTTGCGCGCATATGCTTATGTGCATGGAAAGCAGCACTGCGTTGCCACTTCATGCAGCAACCCTGAATTATTTGAGAAAAAATCTCGCAAATTCAGTCAATTACATGCACAGGTTGTCAAAACGACAACACTCTCCTTCCAGCGTTCCGGCTTGTGACACCCAGGTGCGGCAGGCACGATATAGGACATGCAGATGATCCGTCGATCATTCATTCGGGCCACCGCACTGCGTCGATCTTCACCTCTTTGTGCACGCAGACGCTCAGGGCCTACGACCGGATACGACAGCGGAATGCTTTCCGCGGGAGACGTACTAGATGACAGACACCACCGCACTGTTCACCCCCCATGCCTTCGCCGGGCTTAAGCTCAGCAATCGCCTGGTGCTCGCACCGATGACGCGAACCAGCGCGCAGGATGACGGCCAGGTGCACTTCGACATGGTCGATTACTATCGCGATTTCGCGCGGGGCAACTTCTCGCTGCTGATCACCGAAGGCATCTACACCGATGAAGCCTTCAGCCAGGGCTACGCCAACCAGCCGGGGCTGGCCAACCAGGCGCAGCAGGACAGCTGGCGTCCGGTGGTCGACGCCGTGCATCAACAGGGTGGCCGTATCATCGCCCAGCTGATGCATGCCGGCGCCCAGACCCAGCACAACCGCTTCAAGGATGAGGTCGTCGCCCCCTCCGAGAGCCGCGCCAGTGGCGAGATGCTCAGCTTCTACGGTGGCTCCGGCCCCTTCCCGCTGGCCCGCGAGATCAGCGAAGCGGAGATCCATGACGCGATCGCCGGCTTTGCCACCAGCGCCCGTCGCGCCAAGGAAGCCGGCTTCGATGGTATCGAGCTGCATGGTGCCAACGGCTACCTGATCCACCAGTTCATCAGTGAGCGCTTCAATCAGCGTGACGATGCCTGGGGCGGCGACGCCATCGCGCGTCTGGCCTTCCCGCTGGCGGTCATCCGCAGCGTGCGTGAGGCGGTTGGCGCCGACTTCGCCATCGGCATGCGCCTGTCCCAGGGCACCGTGACCGAGCCGGAGCTCAGCTGGCAGGGCGGCCCTGACAAGGCCCGCGAGCGCTTCGCCAAGCTGATGGAAGCAGGGCTGGATTTCCTGCATCTGACCGGCAGCGATGTCGATGCCCCCGCCTTCCCCGAGACAGACGACGAGCGCGAGCGCAGCCTCAGCCTGACCGCACTGGCGGCACAGGTGCGTAGCGAGAAGGCCGCCGAGGTGAGTCTGATCACCAATGGCAATGTCGCCAGCGTCGCGAAGGCGCAGGCCACCCTGCAGCACGCGGACCTGGTCGCCATCGGTCGCTCGGCGCTGGCCAATCATGACTGGCCCAAGCGCGTACAACGCGGCACCTGCCTCACCGAGTTCGACTTCTCGATGCTGTCGCCGCTGGCCACGCTGGCCAACGAGGAAGACTGGCGCATCGCCAATGACAAGCCTGCCAACTGCGAGGGTCGCTGCTGATAGCGGCTGACAGGCAAGACGCAAGGAGCCCCGCCAGTTCACTGGCGGGGCTCCTTGCGTTGGTAGGCTGGACGCTCCTCGACCTGAACTCAGATATACAGCCGCTGAATCCCACTCAGGCCTTCAAGAGAGTTCCACTACTGAAGGCCAAGGCCGTCATGGTGGACATGCCGGCCTTTGTCATGCGTCCAGAATGTCCACCTGCAGCGACGCCTGCTTCGTCAAAACATCTCACCCGGGGCAATTGCTCATCATCGGTTTCTCTCAGCAATGACGGATACTGCTGCGCCCACTCAGCCAACTCCTCAAGCCCTGTGGCAAGACTGACACTGGGGCGAAAGCCGGTCAGCGTCTCGAGTGTCGAGGTATCTGCCCAGGTACGCTCGACATCCCCTGGCTGCATCGGCAGCAGACGCTTGCGAGCCGGGACACCCAGCGCTGCCTCGAGGCCATTGATGAAGTTCCCCAATGCGATGGGCTCGCCACGCCCGAGGTTCAGGACACGCGAGGGAGCGGCATTCATTTCCTGCGTCGGCGGCAGGTGCATAAGCCGATAGATGCCCTCCACGATATCACTGACATGGGTGAAATCACGTGCCATCTGTCCATGGTTGTAGACATCGATCACCTCGTCGGCCAGCAGCTTGCGTGCGAAACGAAGTGGCGCCATGTCCGGGCGCCCGCGGGCGCCATAAACGGTAAAGAAGCGTAGCCCTGTCACCGGTAAACCATAGAGATGCGCGTAGCTGTAAGCCATCAATTCATTTGAGCGCTTCGTGGCAGCGTATAGCGAGAGCGGGCGTACACCCGCCTGGGACTCCTGCAGAGGCTGACGGGTATCATCCCCGTAAACGGAACTGCTGGAAGCATAGAGCAAATGGCTCGGGGCCGTGTCACGACAAGCCTCAAGAAGATTGACGAAGCCGACCAGGTTGCTGTCGACATAATCAAAAGGCTGAGTGATGGAGTGGCGCACCCCAGCCTGGGCCGCCAGATTGACGACGACATCAAACTCCTCTTCCTGCATCAATGTGCGAAGCGCCTCACGTTCGACAAGATCCAGCTTGACGAAGCGAAAGCTGCCCAGCCGGTGTGCATTCCCGGGGGCAGCAACGCACTGCCCGGCAAGTGCTTCGAGACGTGTCAGGCGGTGCTGCTTCAGCGCCAACGGATAGTAGGGGTTGAGATTGTCGAGACCGACGACCTGCAGGCCTTCCTTCAAGAGTCGCTCACACAGAGCAGCACCAATGAAACCTGCAGCGCCAGTTACCAGTATCTTCATGCTCATCGTTTCTCCTGAGCGGTCATGACCAGCACCGTTGGTGCTGATGAGGGGCCGCCCAATGCCGCTGCGGGTACCGTCAATAATCGGTGGCGTCCCTGATGAAAGACCGGCGTGGCATTGGCTCCATCGTCTACTGCCGCCTGACACCAATCACGCATGCCGGCCAGAGGGCCTCGCGTGTCGGGTAGACGCAGACATTTGTCAGCCTCGATTATCAGCCAGCCATCGGGATGCGCTGTCTGCCAGGAATTCAGCTGACTCGAATCGCGCTTCAACTGCTTCAGCGGTTGGGTCAGTCGCCCCAGAAATTGCCAGGTTGCCTGATAGTCCCAGCCAACGACGGCCACCTCCTGGCCTTCCTGTTGATGGTGCTGAACCCATTGAGCCAGGGCAGTCTGATCCAGACGTGGCCATAACGGACGCAATGTCAGGGCCAGCAAGCAGGTCACCAGCAACACGCTGCCCAGCGCCAGTCGCCGCTGAGCATTCAGCGCGCTATTGCCCTGTAACTCAGCGGCGGGTGTTTGAGCCGTGATGGAGCGTCTCGCCTCATCCACGGAAGGCCATAGCCATACCATCAAGGCCAGCAAGCTACCTCCAGCCATGAGACACGCAAGGCTTGCGTTGCCCGAAGCCACCAGCGCTGCGTTGGTCGGCAGAAATGAGGCATCAGTCAGCCAGCCTGCGGGCATGACGATGACCGCCAACGCCAGGCTTGTCAGTCCCAGGCCACCGCTGATCATCGCCAGCAGTTTCAGCGATGTGCGAGCCGGAGGCTGGCGCAGAGCAGCCCAGGCCAGCAGCAGACTCACCGGTACCAGTAGCGGCATCAGATAATGCACTTGCTTGCCGGAGATAAGTGAAAAGACCAGCAGTGCGCCCAGTGCCCAGAAGCGTCCCAGCTTCAGCAAGGGTTGCTCTGACGTTGGCCGCCGAGCAACCGAGGCCAGAAACCCCTCGATCAGCAATCGCGGGCGCAGGCTGAGCGGGAAGATCAACATCGCCAGCCACGGTAGATACCACCATGGCGGTCGAGCATGATCCTGCGCGGAGACGACGCGGTTTGCCGTCTGGCCCCAAAGCAGATCCTCGACATAGTCGGGAGGGCCACTGATGACGGCGGGAAGCAACCAGATGCACAACACCGCGATGCCCAGCAGCAGGCTCAACACCCAACCGCGCCACTCACAGACCCACACCTCGCGGGCTTGTGCTTGCGTCCACCAGGGGCGCGAGCCGACCACCAACAGAAACCACAAGAGTGCGACCGGCCCTTTGGCCAGCAAGGCCAACCCCAGCCACACACCACTCTCGAGCACGACGCTCAGGCTGAACGGCTGCCCTCCCTGTGGTGTACACCAGGGCCGCAACGCGCCCAGTAGACACGTCGTCAACAGCACATCGAACATCAAGGCCTGGCTATAGAGCACCCACATCAGACAACCGGCGAGTATCCAACGCACCATGCGTACCCAAAGTTCATGTCTCTGCCATTCGGCATCGGCCAGGCCAGTGGCCGGCCACAGGGTGCGGGCGACACGCCCTATCTGCCAGATACCCAGCAGACTGACCAGTGGCATCACCAATCTTGGCCAGACATCATTGACTCCGAAGACCACCCATCCGGCGTGAATCAACCAGAACAACAGTACCGGCTTGTCAGCGTAGGCCGCCCCGTTCATGGTCGAGACGAACCCACTGCCGGCATGCCACATCTCCCATGCCACCGAGACATAGCGAGTTTCATCGATGGGCAGATAGGGTCGTGCCAGCGCTGCTGACATCAGCAACACTCCCCATAGCGTCCAACATATTCGTTCGCTGGCATTCAGGTTGATCAACGAATGGGAGCCTCTTCCCACCAGGGATATCGCACATGAAAGTTGCTTCTGATACTTCATGGCTGAACCTCCGGCATCAGAGTATGTCGCTGGGGAAGTCCGATCAGCTGTGCCGCTTCATTCGAGACCGAGGTCGGCGCCAGATACATCGGCGCAGCATCGGGACTGCCCTGACATTTCACGGCCGCGCTACCAGGTAGCAGTACCCATTGCTCATCCGGCTCATTCAATGTGATGGCCTGTGCGCCATCCAGACAGGCATGCCGCTTGAGCTTGCGGGGTGTCAACAAGACCCAGCGGTTCTGCGGGGCCTCCTTCAGCCATGCATAGAGGCGCGAGAATTGGTCTTCCTCCGGCGTCTTGTAACCGAAGTGCCACAATGGCTGGCGCGCCTGCAGGATGTATTGCTCACGAAAATCGGGAATGGCCAATGCCTGGTAATCGCTCTTCTCGGCAACCTGCGCCATCAGTAGGGCAGGATTGCGAACCGGGTCCATCAATCGTGCCCCCCAGGTGCCCCACAGACTCCAGAACACCACGAGCCAAATCCCCAAGGCCAACAAGCCGTTCCGTGGTTTCAGCCAGGTACAGAGCGCGATACCGCTGACACCCAGCAGCCCCCACCACCCCCACGGCACCACCCCCTCCTTTGCAGCAAGCGTCACCAATGCCGGGTACCCGAAGACACCGAGCAGTGCCGCGATCAGGAAGATGCCTGCCAGTCCGGCGCAAAGTGCAAACCCCAGCCAGGAGACATGAGGCTTACGTGACAACCCCGGCAACATGGGTGCCAGGCCGATCACCAACAGCGGCAGCGCCGGCAGGATATAGACTCCCCGCTTGCCTGGAGACAACGAGAAGAAGACCACCATCAATGCCGCACCCACCAGGGGCAGCCAGACTCGTAGATCGCGGCGCGAGAAGCGGCGAGCGAGTGCCTTCGGCCACGAGGGTAGCGTCAGCAGCAGCGGCATCCATGCCCAGGGAATCACACTGGTCAGGAAGTAATGCCAAGGCTTCAGATGATGCCAGCTGTCGGTGTATCGCTCAGCGGTCTGCTTGAGCAGGATGTTGTCGCGATAGGCGGCAAGCTCCGAATCGCCGGACACGAAGGACATCACCAGCATCGGCCCTACCCAGAGCAGCGGAGCCGCCAGTATCCAGCAGAGTCCGATCAGCAGCTCGCGTGATGTCAGCTGCCCTGCGCGACGACCACTGCTGCGCCAAGTCGATGCGTGACGCGCAGCCATCAGCCAGAAAGGCAACATCAGCAACGGCAGGAACCCGACCCCCTTGGTGAGGATGCCAAGCCCCATCGCAAAGCAGCCGAGATAGAAATAGCGCACGCCATCATTGAGCAATGCATGCCGCAACAATCCCCAGCTACCCAGCAGGATGAAAGCCGTGACCAGCATGTCGATCTGAGCCGTACGGGCCTGCAGAATGAACTGCACTGACGCGAGCAACCACAGCCCGGCAATGAAGGCTGTGTGCGGGCCATGCAGGCGACGAATCAGGTCCACGCTCAGCCCCAGAGTCGCGGCCCCGGCCACCAGCGATGGCAGGGCAAAGCCGATGCGGATATCCCCCACCAAGCCAGTGGACAAGGCACTGAGCCACATGAAGATCGGCGGCTTGTCGGGATAAAGCTCTCCTGCGCGGTGTGGCAACCACCAGCCCCCAGTGATCCACATCTCGAGACCATTGAGCGCGAAGCGTGGCTCATCGGCAGGCCACGGCATACGCATGCCAAGCCCGATGGCAGAGACAGATAGATACAACGCCCCCAAGACCCACCAGGGATGGCGGGAAAGTCTTCGGTACACACCGCCAGCTGGCGTCATTGCCTTCATGCGCCTGTCCCTTGGTGCTGAACGGGATTGGCATGGAGGCGTGCCACTTCAGTCTTGAGTCGGGCGTTTTCTATCTCCAGCGACGCGAGCCTGGCCTTCAGGGAGTCGTCAGTGCCCGATTCGCATTCTTCCGTCTTGCCACAAGCGTGTTCGACGACAGTGGACTCCTGCGGTGCCTGGGACGACGCTTCGCTGCCAGGCGACGTGAGTGACCGGCGATCCCGCTTGATCAAGCTCAGATTACGCAGATAGATGAAAAGCCCTGCGCCCTGACCGGCAATGAATACCGGGTCCTCGCGATGGATGGCATACGCAAGCAGCGTCATGCCACCGGCAAGCGAGAACCACCAGAAGGCACGAGGAACGATGGAACGACGTGCCTTCTCACTGGCCAGCCACTGAATGATGAAACGCGCCGAGAACAGCGCCTGGCCTCCAAAACCGACAGCGACCCACCACGGACTGACATCCATCAGCAGGCACCCCGCGCCACGTCGGCCTGGTCCGGGTTGCTGTCACCTGCTGCTGCATCGTGACCGTCAGCCTGATATCTAGAGGGGGAGTCAAACAGGCTTGTTGGCGCGGATGCAGAGGGCGTCGACACGTGCGTCCCCACCAACGGCAGCGAACCATGGTCGATGGCCTCACTGGCAGCATGGCCAAAGATATTCTCGAGCGGTGACGGTAGACGTGAGCGACGCACCAGCCACATCACTCCGACGATATCGGCAATACCGACCCAGAGCCGATCGAAGAAGCCGTATTTGGATACTCCTGCCACTCGTTCGCGGTGACGGACTGCCAATGACTGCACCTTGCCACCCTGAGCGCGAACCAACGCCGGAAGAAAACGGTGCATGTGATCGAAATACGGCAGCCGAAGGAAGACGTCACGACGCATGACCTTGATTCCGCAGCCGGTATCTGGCGTGTCATCGTGCAGCAGCGCTTGTCGGATGGCATTGGCCAAGCGTGATGACACACGCTTGACGGCATCATCGCGACGTTGCGTGCGATGACCAGCCACCAGGTCGAGCTTTTCGAGCGTTGCCAGTGACAACATGTCCGGCAAGTCCGCTGGATCATTCTGGCCATCGCCATCCAGGGTCGCCAACCATCGACCGCGCGCCAGCCGGGCAGCCTGCCACAGCGAAGTACTCTGTCCGAAACTGGTGCCGTGGTGATAGGGACGCAATCGTGAATCTTCCTGCGCAGCCTGCTTGAGCCAACTCCAACTGCCATCACTGGAACCATCATCCACCACGATGATCTCGTAGCGCTGCCCCGCAAGCGCCTCATGCACCTCGGCAATAAGGCCCGGCAAGTTGTCACGCTCATCACGAGCCGGTATCAACACCGAAACTCCTCCGCACAAGGGCTCCTCGCCCTGCGCCCAGGGGTGGTCTGGACCAGGCGATGTCATGGTGATCGCGGACTTCATGGAATAACTCCTGAGCAATGACTGGGCGTCGAGCAAGCCGGATAGATGTCAGATCCTGCAGCGATCGGAACCGGCAGGCTGCGCGTTTCTGGCAGAAAGTTTGCCCGCAAACTATTAAGACAGGCTTAAGTGAAGCGCGGATGACAACCGCCAATGCAAGAAGCCCCCGTCGCGCTGGGCGACGGGGGCTTCAATGCAAAGACATCATTGAGTCGAAGACTCTCTTGATACGGCTATGACAGACGCTTCACTTTCCTTGCCAGTGATTCCGCCCCCACTGCCGACGCTGGTCGGGCGTGAGATACGACCAGGCGACGAAGCGGCTGACCTTCTGCCCCTGGGACATCTCGATCACCCTGCCCTCGCTGGCGCCACTGTGCTTGAGGGCTTTCCTGATGCCGGTCAGGCTCGCCGAATGCGCGACCAGCGAGGAGAACCACAGGCACTGCGTGGCGACGTTGCGGCTCTCCTGGATCATGCGGGTGACGAAGGCTTCTTCCCCGCCCGGACACCAGAGCTCGGCCGCCTGACCCGCGAAATTCAGCGCAGGCGCAGTGCGTGAGCCACCCTTGCGTGAGGCATTGCCGCGCTGCTGGCGCGACTTGTCGAGCCCGCGCCATTTGCGCTGAGATTCCCGCGCCATATCGGCTTCGCTGGCATGGAACGGCGGATTGCACAGCACCAGATCAAAACGCTCATCCGCGCCCCAGATCCCAGCGAAGTGGCGCGTGCGATCAGCCTGCAGACGCACCTCGATCTGGCCCTTGAGGCGCACATTGGCGCTTAGAATCGCGCGAGCCGAGTCGATCGCCTGCGCGCTGATATCACTGCCGACCATCTGCCAGCCAAAGCTGCGATTGCCCAGCAGGGGGTAGATGAGGTTGGCGCCGGTGCCGATATCCAGCGCGCGCACGTGCTCACCCGCCGGCAGCTGACCGCCATTCGCCTCACTGATCAGGTCCGCCAGGTAATGCAGATAATCGGCACGCCCGGGGATGGGCGGACACAGATAGCCGGCGGGAATGTCCCAGTGGGCGATGCCGTAATGGCGACTCAACAGGGCCCGATTGAGCGCCTTGACCGCGAGGGGATCGGCAAAGTCGATGGACTCGCTGCCAGCGGGTGTCTTGATCACGAAGGCCGCCAGTGCCGGGCTCGCCTTGACCAGCGCGGCCATGTCATAGCGCCCACGGTGCGGGTTGCGGGGGTGCAGCTGACCCTTGCGAGCCGGGGTCACCTTGATAGAAGGCGCTTTGATAGAAGGCGCTTTAATGGAAGGCGCCTTGGCCGCGCCAGGCTTCTCGCGGGCGGCCGGATCACGACGGTCAGCCGCGGTGCCCTGCTGACGACTGTCAGCCGAGTCGTGTCGGGAGGATGCGCCGGACTTGGCGAGGGAAGCACCGCGTGGGCGGCGCGAAGACGAGGACATGACGACATACCGGACAATGACAGGGGACGCCATCTTACCAGAGGGCGCCGATCAACACAGACCGCTGCCGCTCAGGACGCTACTGCTCAGGACAGGTCGCTACCGATCAACGCTGCGCGCGAGTTGGCGCGCTGATCGACCCGACGCGTCTGGGCGCGGCGGGCCGTGGCGCGCTCGATGCTCAGCGGGCAATTGCTGCAATAGCCCAGACACTCGATGCGATAACGCACGCAGCACACCTTGCGCGGCGTATGCCGTTCGCCGTGGCGGTCCATCACGTCGCTGACCGGCTGATAGAGCGGATTGCGCCGCCCGTCGGCCAGAATTCTGGTCGCCATCAGCTGACGTGCCGGCGCCGCCTGCGCGACCCAGCCCTGCTCTTCCAGCATACCGACGATATAGACGAAGTAATGTGCCGCGTTGCTCCAGAAGACCTTGGGCCCCAGCGCAGTGTGCGGCACGAGGCGCTCGATGACGGCCTCAAGATGCGCCAGGTAGCCCTGAAAGCGCGCCTGAAGGCGCGTCGCCTCATCGGCCGACTCGATCTCCGCCGGGAGGCTTGCGCCCTGCCCCGCCGCATCATCGAGTATCAGCTGCGTGACCACGCCATGCTCGCCAAGGCGCAGCGAAAGATGTCGCAGCTCCAGCGGCAGTTGATGATCCAGCAGCAGGTTGGCCGCCAGCGGCAGCGATACCATCGAGGACAACAGGTACTTGGACCACTGGGAAAGCAGCGCCTGCTCATCCGGGGCGCTGTGGGGAGAGGCGGCGTCTGCCTGGCCGGTCTCGTACTGCATGCCATGCGCGGCGATGCACGCCGCCAGCCACCCGGGGCTGAGCACATCGCGCGCCGGCACGACACGCTGGAGCGACGCCTCATCACCCGCCTGCACCTGAGCGTAGGTAGTGATCAAGTCCCGATAGGCAACCATCGGACCGGCAAAGAGCGGGGAAAGCGCGTCGATCATCGGGAAGCTCGCAGACGTGAAGAAACAGACAGTGCCTCACATACTAACGAAAACTATTAGCATTTGCATATCAAAAAAGCATGATGAATCAGCAGGGCTTGCAACGGGGCTTCCAGCAGCCTGCGTCGGGCTCGTCGGCACTCACAGCCTGCCGTCCCGACACAGCCGACGACGCACCCAGGCATCGTAGACTCGCGTCAGCGCCGGTTCGATCAGCGGCCGCGTGATCAGCCACCCCAGCCAGGCAAGACCGGGGATGCGCGCAAGCAGCAGGCGATACGCCGGCATGCCCTCACGGATCTGCCCTTGCGCTGTCTCGACATGCAACGACAGCAATGCCTGCTTGAGGCCGATGCCGCGAGCGGCGAGATGCTCGGCGTTATCCGTCGCATCCCACCACTCGACGTTGGCGTCTTGGCGCGACAGCCGCTCGTAGCGGGCGCGTTCACGACGACACACCGGGCAGCGTGCGTCGTAGTAGATCCTGATGAGTGGCAAACCGTCACGCTGAGGTTGCTGGCTGGCGGTACCCGACATGCTGGCCTCCCTCTTGTGATGAATGTGCGCGGTACGCGTTTCTCAATGAGCGTTCAGAGCGACATCAGATCAGGACGCCGCGCCGATGCGGTCGGAATACTCCTTGTCTTCATAGCGATGCAGCGGCGCGTCCTCGGCACAGTCCGGGCTGGTCTGGAAGGTCTTGCGCACATCGAGTACACCCAGGCTCTGGATGGTGCGGCGCCCCAGCAGCACCGGGTAATTCATGCCGTCACGATCACGCAGACTGAACTGCTCCTCGTAACGCTCGCCACCCATGCACAGCGTCATCAGCACCACCGGGCGCGTGTCGCGTCCGCCTGCGCCGGACACCGTCAGGTCGCGATACAGGGGGCGCTCGAAGGTGTTCTCGACCTTGTCACCCTTGGCTTCGTCCTCGACCTCGACATCGAAACGCACCCACTCCTCGTCATCACGCTCGAAGGTCTCGATATTCTCGGCATGCATCGAGGAGGTCAGCGCGCCGCTATCCAGCTTGGCCTTCACCATCACGCCCCACGGCTCGATGGTCGCCTTTTCCACCCAGCCGAAGACCTTGTCGTCTGCCGCCTGGGCCACGGCTGGCGCGGCGAGCGAGGCAATCAAACCGACGCCGGCGAACTGACGGGCGGCGCGCGCAAGGGATGTAGCAGCGTGTCTCGACATGGTGACTCCTAGGAAAAGTGGCGACATTGCAAGGGCAATGCCCGACATCCTTCACCATGGAGGCTTGCGGCAAGGTTAACAAGGCGTGAGAACACACCCTCGCCTGTCACCCTGTCAGGCGAAAGCAACGGGCGGTTGCGAGCAGGCGATGACAGGCCACCCTTGATATGACGCGCTGCCCCCACCAGCTATCAAGGAGGGCCGCGTCATCAGCGTACTGCCATCAGCGTATTGCTATCGGCGCACGGCCATCTGCGACATCCACTCGACGGGGGTCACCATGCAAGATCTATTACGTGAGTCACTTTCCCACTGGAGCCTGCTGCTGTGCTGGCTGTTGCTGATGGTACCGGCGCTGATCTGGGTCGTGCGTGACCTGACCACGAAGAATGCTCACCTGGCCCCGATGATGAAGTGGGTGTGGGGGCTGACCACGCTCTACTCCGGTGTCGTGGGCCTGCTGGTCTATCGTTTCGCCGGTCGTCGCCAGATCACCGCCAACGGTGATGCCCGCAAGGGACTGAGAAGTGTCGCGCACTGCTATTCGGGCTGCGGACTGGGGGAATTCGTCGGCGTCAGCCTGGCGGTGGGCCTGTTGGCCATGGGCAATATCTCCACCGCGATCATCACCTTCATCTTCGCTTACCTGTTCGGCTTCCTGCTGACGGTCGGCCCGATGCTGCAGGGCGGCAGTGATGACAAGCCGCAGGTGATTCGTGATGCCTTCAAGAGCGAGACGGCCTCCATCGTGGTGATGGAAGTGGTGGCGATTTCCGTGGACCTCTGGCTTGCGGGCGGTGCCGGCATGCACCAGCCGCTGTTCTGGAACTCGCTGATCATTTCCCTGAGTCTGGGGCTGCTCGCCGCCTGGCCCGTCAACGTCTGGCTGGTAAAGCATGGCGTCAAGGGTGGCATGGCGGACCCACGCGAGACGGACCCGCAAGCGCAGCACCACGCACATTGCTGAAGCGCGCGCACTGCTGAGACGCGCGCACTGTCGATACGTGCAGAGTGTCGAAACGTGCAGGGTGTCAAAACGTGCAGAGTGTCGAGACATGAAAAAGCCCCGTCGGCATGCCGATGGGGCTTTTTTCTGACTGACCTCTCACACTGACATTCGCATCCCAGTCAGCGTGAAGCTGTCAGTCGCATCACGTTCAAGACGCTGACCTAGACGAACTCGCCGTTGTGATAGACCTGCTGCACGTCTTCACAATCATCCAGCAGCTCGAGCATCTTGTTGAGCAGCTCGGCGTCATCGCCGCCGACTTCGGTATGGATCTGCGGAATGAAGCTGATCTCATCGACTTCGAAGTCGAGGTCTTCACCGTAGATGTCGGTCAGCGCACCCTTGGCCTTGAAGTACTCGGTCGTCGGCGCGAGAACCGTGATGATGCCTTCGTCGAGCTCGATGTCACTGACATCGACGTCGGCTTCCATCAGCGCTTCCAGGACCTTTTCCTCGTCCTCTTCCGCACCCTTGAAGGCCAGGATGGCGCGGTGGTCGAACATGTGCGACACCGAACCCTGCGCGCCCAGCTTGCCCTTGCCCTTGTTGAAGCAGGTGCGGACTTCGCCGAAGGTGCGGTTGTTGTTGTCGGTCAGACAATCAACGATGACCATGACGTTGCCCGGACCAAAGCCTTCATAGCGAGCCAGAGCGAAGTCTTCGCCGCCGGTGCCCTTGGCCTTGTCGATCGCCTTGTCGATGACGTGAGTCGGCACCTGGTCCTTCTTGGCCTTCTCGATGAGACGACGCAGGCTCAGGTTGCCGTTGGGGTCGAGGCCACCGCTCTTGGCCGAGACGTAAATCTCGCGCCCGTAACGTGAATACACGCGTGCCTTGTTGAGAGAGGTACGCGCCATTGATTCTTTACGGTTCTGGAATGCTCTTCCCATGCAAGTCGACTCTTGTCCGCCTGAATTCAAATGCCCTTGCGACCATGTCGCGGGACCTGAAGCAGCATCGACCTCCTGGCCGACACCGCAACGCTGTGACGAATAGTAACGCAGACAACGCCGTACGTCGCCATCCCTGCCGGGTCTTGCGCGTTGAGCGCAGCGCACCACGACGGGCAAGGTGACTCATGCATGCGGCTGACCGTCACAGACAGTTGGTCGGCTTGGGCAGCCCGGCGATGCGCGCGCCTACCTTGGGCGGGCTGTCCGGGAACAGCCGCATCAGATGCAGCGAGCGGCCCTTGTCGGGGCCAAACCGCTGGGTCATCGCCTTGCTCAGCGGGCGCATGGCCGGCGAGAGCGAGAAGCGCTGATAGAAGTCGCGCAACACCTCGATCACCTCCCAGTGCTCCGGCGTCAGTTCACGCCCCTCCTCGGCGGCCAGCATTTCCGCCAGCGCCGGGCTCCAGTCATCCAGATCGACCAGATAGCCTTCCGCATCCAGTCCGATATCACGCCCATCAAGCGTCAGTGTGCGCACCGCTTCACTACTGGCCATACAGATCCTGATTCACTGTCTTGCATGAAAATTGAAAGGGAGAAGCGTCTGGCGCCTCAGAACCAGCTGACGGTCTTGTCGGCGGCCTCGGTCAGGGCGACGAAACCGTCGACGTCGACCACAATGACGTTCTCCGCGCAGCGCCCCAGCAGACCGCGGGACTCGAGGTCTTCGCGCAACGCGAACAGCCTTCCCTCAAGCCCCGCAAGGTGCTGCTCGGCGTTGTCGAGGGCGCCATTGACGCCATCCTCGATCAACAGCAGCTGGTCTTCCGGGCCCATGGCATTGAGCACATCGTCATGGATGCGGCTGGAGAATGGCGAACGATTGAGTAGATGTAGATTCATGCAATTATCCAGGCAGGGGAAGCTGGGACTGCCACTGGCCATCAATCAAGAGATATCAATGACATGGCATCAGGAAACTGATGCGAGCATATCAGTCGCCAGCGTTGGCGGCAGTGACGTGTCAGAAGCTCAACACGCGCGAGAACGCGGTGGTCAGCGCGACCACCTCGTCGTGCTCGAGCAGCGTGACCGGCAACAGCGTGACATCCTGCGCTGTCAGGCCCCGTGCGCGCAGCGCCGCCGCATCGACGTAGCAGCGCTCGACGTCATACATCTCAAGCGCCGCCAGCAGGTTGTCACTGCCCTTCTGCCCCAGCGGCCCGACCTGCTGCCCTTCCAGCAGCGCCATCACGCCATCGCCGGTGAACAACAGCCCGACCTCGCGCCCGAAGGCCGCCGCGACCATCGCCGCCTCCAGCCCCTCGCGCAGCCAGCTGCTGCCATGCGGGCCATGGCGCAGCATGACCAGCAGATCACCGGCGGCTATCCCGGCGTCATCGCCTGCCAGGGGTGCCGTCATCACATCGCTCATGGTCTGCTCCTCGCTCGATAAGTGACATCATCAGTGACGACAAGAAATGACGTCATGCAAAGGTGATCAGGTGGTCATTGTCCAGCGTCGCCTCGACCAGCTGGCCCAGCCCCGTCAGCTCGAACGGCGCCTCGAGGGTATGCCCCTGCTTGCCATGCCGCGCCGCTTCGCGCTCATCGAGCATGCCGCGTCTCAGCCCCGCCGCGACACACACCTGCAGGCGGGTGGCGTGATTCTCGGCAAGTGACAGCCAGCGATCGCGCAGATGCGGCTCGTCCTGGGGCGGCGCCATCATGTTGGCGGCGTTGTAGACGCCATCGTGATAGAAGAACACCGTGGTCAACTGATGGCCGCGCGCCAGCAGGGCGTCGGCAAAGCGCAGCGCCGAATGGCTGGCCTGCTGGCTGTAGGGGCCGCCGTAGACGGCCAGAGCATAACGCATGCGAACCTCGTGTGACTGCTCATGAATGGGCGCCATTCTAGCGCGAGTCACGCCACCTGACACCCGAACGCAAACGACCCCGCCGAGGCGGGGTCGTTTGCAGGTCTCATGTCCCTTCGCTTGACGATCAATCGTCGGAAGTGAAGCCCAGCAGGGCCAGCAGGCTGACGAACATGTTGTAGATGGAGACGTACAGGCTCACCGTCGCCAGCAGGTAGTTGGTCTGCCCGCCGTGGATGATCTGGCTGGTCTCGAACAGGATCGCCGCGGAGGCGAACAGCACGAAGCCGGCGGAGACAGCCAGTGCCAGGCCGCTGATGTTGAAGATCATCGCTGCCAGCATCGCCAGAATCAGCACGATGGCGCCGGCGAACAGGAAGTTGCCCAGGAACGAGAAGTCCTTGCGCGTCACCAGTGCCACCGCGGACAGGCCGGCGAAGGTGATGCCGGTCATGCCGAGCGCGGTCATCACCAGCTGGCCACCGTTGGGCAGGCTCAGGTAGGCATTCAGTACCGGGCCGAGCGTGAAGCCCATGAAGCCGGTGAAGGCGAAGGTCGCGAAGATGCCGGCGGTGGAGTTCGCGGTCTTGTGGACCAGGAACATCAGGCCGTAGGCACCGATCAGCAGCACGAAGATGTTCATGCGGCCGACGCCCATGCTCATCGCCACGCCAGCGGTCAGCGCGGAGAACAGCAGCGTCATTGCCAGCATCATGTAAGTGTTGCGCAGTACCTTGTGAGTACTGAGCGAGCGGCTCGCGGTATCCTGCGAGACCTGCCAGGAGCTGTTAGCCATGGTGTCTATCCTCAGGTTGCTACGATGGATTCATCGATTTGACCCCAGCATGCCCTCAGGGGTTTGCCTAATCAAGAGACAGAACGATGAAAAGCCCTATTGAGGCAACCATCCGGCGCGTGCAAGGCAACGACATCGTCAGTCTCCGCAGCCATTGTGGCATGTGCGACCTTTCAAGCATCTGAACGACAAGGAAATTTACGCTAAGCCCTTGACCCTGACTGAAAAACCCGTAGTATCTCATCCCGTGAGTCGGAGGGATGGCAGAGCGGTTGAATGCACCGGTCTTGAAAACCGGCG